>CAYZTO010000067.1:0-4957 GCA_964481365.1 uncultured Parabacteroides sp.
GCTGAAATGATAGTATAACGGGATTGAATGAAAATATCCAACCTTGACCTTGAATTATTTTTATTGATAATGGAACTATGGGATACTGAAAAAGGCCTTTACCACGATTGATAAAGACCTTTCAGCGTCGTAGCGCATCCGGGAATCGAACCCGGGTTTCAGCCGTGAGAGGGCCGCGTCCTAGGCCACTAGACGAATGCGCCATTATATTCTGCTTCTGCCATTTGCCTCAAAAGCGGGACAAAGATATACATTATTTTAATTCTCCAAAAGTTTTACTTGAAAAATTATTTCTTATACCTTTGCCCTTCGGAAAGAAAAAGTCCCCGGAGAAGGAGTGACAGAATGCAAAACAAACTGAAACTCAACTCCCGCAGCACCGAAATGTATATTACTAATACCAGTATTAAATATAATATTCATTATGGCAGAACAAAAAGAAAAACTTTTCTCTGAATTCGAACCAATATCCGCCGAAACGTGGATGGCTAAGATTACGGCAGACTTGAAAGGTGTGCCGTTTGAGAAAAAACTTGTTTGGAGAACAGGAGAAGGGTTCAATGCGAACCCTTTCTATCGTTTGGAAGACTTGGAAGGCTTAAAGACTACATCTTCTCTTCCCGGAGAATTCCCGTATGTACGCGGAACTAAGACTGATAACGACTGGTTAGTGCGGCAGGACATCTCGGTTGAGTGTTGCAAAGCTGCAAATGAGAAGGCCCGGGATGTTTTGATGAAAGGCGTGACTTCTTTAGGCTTCAAAATCAAAGGTGACGACGTTACCACGGAAAATATAGCCGCGCTACTCGACGGGATTTGCCCCGAATGTGTGGAACTGAACTTCAGCACATGCCTTTGCAAGACTGGACAACTCATCAATATCCTTGCGGAATGCTTCGCCAAGAAGGGTGCGAACCCGGCAAAGTGTACGGGTTCCGTGAATTACGACCCTTTCAAAAAACCATTGATAAAAGGACACAAAAACGAGGACTGGGTACCGGCAGCAACGGAAATCCTGGATGCCGGCAAGGCTCTGCCGAAATATCGCCTGCTGGCTGTCAATGCTTTCGAGCTTAATAATGCCGGAGCATACATAGCACAAGAGTTAGGCTACGCCCTATCTTGGGGTAATGACCTGATGGAGAAGCTTACCGATGCCGGATTCACGCCGGACGAGGTGGCAAGCAGGATTAAGTTCAACTTTGGAATCAGTCCGAACTATTTCATGGAAATTGCCAAGTTCCGCGCAGCCCGTTGGTTGTGGGCGGAGATAGTGAACGCCTATCATCCGGCTTCGGAAGACTCGTGCAAGATGGTGGCTCACGCCCAAACTTCCCATTGGAACATGACAGTGTACGATGCTCATGTTAATTTGCTCCGTACACAGACGGAAACGATGTCGGCTGCCATTGCCGGAGTGGATTCAATAACCGTCCACCCGTTTGACGAGGCTTTTAAAGAACCTGACGACTTCTCGGAGCGTATCGCACGCAACCAACAGCTTCTTTTAAAGGAAGAATCCCACTTCGACAAGGTTGTGGACCCGGGAGCAGGCTCGTACACGATAGAAGTCTTCACTAACTCCATCGCAGATGTGGCTTGGAAGCTCTTCCTCGAAACTGAAGATAAAGGAGGATTCGGAACATTGGCTAATGCCGGCGAAATACAGGCGGCAGTGAACGCGTCGAACGATGCGCGCCACAAAGCTGTTGCCACACGAAAGGAAACTTTGCTCGGTACCAACCAATTCCCGAACTTCACAGAGGTGGCAGGAGACAAAATCAAGATTGAAGAATCAGCTTGCTGCTGCAAAGGTCAGGCTTACAACCATTGCGAGAACGAAGGAGTGACGAAACTCAACTTCGCCCGTGGTGCTTCCGAATTCGAATCTTTGAGGTTGGCTACTGAAAAGAGCGGAAAAACTCCGAAAGCCTTCATGCTGACCATCGGAAACCTTGCCATGCGCCTGGCACGTGCACAATTCTCTTGCAACTTCTTTGCCTGCGCAGGTTATAAGACAATAGACAATCTGGGCTTCGATACTGTGGAAGAAGGTGTGGAAGCAGCAGTCAAGGCTGGAGCTGACGTGCTTGTATTGTGTTCGAGCGATGATGAGTATGCAACTTATGCTCCGCAGGCATACACGGCTTTGGCAGGCAGGGCATTATTTGTTGTCGCAGGAGCTCCGGCTTGCATGGAGGAGCTGAAAGCTCAAGGAATAGACCAGTTCATCCACGTTAAGAGCAACGTTCTGGAAACATTGCAAGCATTCAACGCAAAATTAGGAATCTAAAACGAAGAAAAACAATGAGACCAAATTTCAAAGACATAGATATAAAAAATGCAGGTTTTGCTGCAACCAACGCAGCTGAATGGGCTAAATCCAATGGAATAGAAGCCAATTGGAAAACTCCGGAACACATCAATGTCAAGCCGGTATATACTAAGGAAGACCTGGAAGGTATGGAGCATTTGAACTTCGTTTCAGGTATTCCGCCTTATCTTCGCGGACCGTATAGCGCAATGTACCCGATGCGCCCTTGGACAATCCGCCAATATGCGGGATTCTCCACTGCGGAAGAATCCAACGCGTTCTACCGTCGTAACCTCGCATCCGGACAGAAGGGTTTATCTGTCGCTTTCGACCTCCCGACTCACCGTGGATACGATGCCGACAACGAACGTGTGGTAGGAGACGTAGGTAAAGCCGGTGTATCTATCTGTTCATTGGAGAACATGAAAGTACTCTTCGAGGGTATTCCTTTGAACAAGATGTCCGTATCCATGACCATGAATGGCGCGGTGCTTCCTGTCATGGCATTCTACATTAATGCCGGTCTTGAGCAGGGTGCAAAATTGGAAGAGATGGCAGGTACGATACAGAATGATATCCTGAAGGAATTCATGGTGCGTAATACTTATATATATCCACCGGAGTTCTCAATGCGCATCATCGCCGACATCTTTGAATACACTTCCCAGAAAATGCCGAAGTTCAACTCCATTTCCATCTCCGGATACCACATGCAAGAGGCAGGAGCCACTGCTGACATCGAAATGGCATACACGCTTTGCGACGGTTTGGAGTACCTCCGCGCCGGCGTGAACGCGGGTATCGACATCGACGCATTTGCGCCACGCCTTTCTTTCTTCTGGGCTATCGGGATGAACCACTTCATGGAAATCGCAAAGATGCGCGCAGCACGTATGCTTTGGGCGAAGATTGTTAAGAGCTTCGGTGCCAAGAATCCGAAGTCGCTCGCATTGCGTACACACAGCCAGACTTCCGGGTGGTCGCTCACGGAGCAAGACCCGTTCAACAACGTTGGGCGAACCTGCATCGAGGCTATGGCGGCAGCGTTGGGGCACACCCAGTCGTTGCACACCAACGCGCTGGACGAGGCAATAGCCTTGCCTACCGACTTCTCGGCGCGTATCGCCCGTAATACCCAGATATACATCCAGGAAGAAACGAAAGTCTGCAAGCAGATAGACCCGTGGGGTGGCTCGTATTATGTTGAAACCCTCACGAACGAGCTGGTACACAAGGGCTGGGCTTTGATTCAGGAAATAGAGAGCATGGGCGGGATGGCGAAGGCTATCGAGACTGGTCTCCCGAAGATGCGTATCGAAGAGGCTGCCGCACGTACGCAGGCACGCATCGATTCGGGCGTGCAGACCATCGTGGGCGTGAACAAATACCGCCTCCCGAAGGAAGCTCCCATCGACATTTTGGAAATCGACAACACGGCTGTCCGCAACGAACAGATTGAGCTGCTGAAGCAACTCCGCGCGAACCGCGACGAGGCTGCCGTGCAGAAAGCATTGGACGACATCACGGAATGCGTCCGCACGAAGAAGGGCAACCTCCTCGACCTGGCGGTGAAAGCTGCCGCCGTCCGCGCTTCATTGGGCGAAATATCCGACGCTTGCGAAAAAGTGGTCGGGCGTTATAAAGCAATTATCAGAACTATTTCAGGCGTGTATTCATCAGAAACTAAACAAGATGCGGACTTCCAGCGGGCGTGCGAGCTTACTGCTGAGTTCGCCAAACAAGAGGGTCGCCAGCCGCGTATCATGATTGCCAAGATGGGGCAAGACGGGCACGACCGTGGTGCTAAGGTGGTCGCAACCGGATATGCCGACTGCGGCTTCGACGTGGACATGGGTCCGCTGTTCCAAACTCCGGCAGAAGCGGCGCGGCAAGCAGTCGAAAACGACGTGCATGTGCTGGGGGTATCTTCGCTCGCTGCCGGGCACAAGACTCTGATTCCACAGGTAATCAAGGAATTGAACGACCTGGGGCGTCCGGACATCATAGTGGTTGCGGGCGGCGTCATCCCGGCGCAGGACTACGATTTCCTCTACAAGGCAGGCGTTTCCGCCATCTTCGGACCGGGAACCAACGTGTCGAGGGCTGCGTGCCAAATCATGGAAATATTATTAGGTGATTGACAAGTAATACTCTCTATAGTTAAATATTTCTTTTTCACAATTTTGTTTTCATTTGATTGAATTTGATTCGAGCCGGGTAGTCCGCGAGGATTGCCCGGTTTCTTTTTTTGTCTTCGCACAAGCGGCACGGCGCGTAAAAGTACGGTTCCCCTCCCCTGCCCCTCCGTCCCTGCGCGTATTCCCACTGCTTCCCCTTCGGGAAAAACCACCCGGATACGCGGAAATTCTTGCTTACACGCGTACAAAAACTTACTTCCCTGCCTGGAAATTCTTTATTCAGAAGTTGCGAACTTATATTCAAAAGCTTTGAACATATATTCAGAGCTTGCGAATATACGTTCAGAAGCTTTGAATAAAGTTTTACTGCATGGGCAGGTACATTTTCCTGCTTGCGCGGGTATGTTTTCTTGCCCGTCCGGAGAAATTTTCCTGCCCGAGTAAATAAAGCTGCACGCCCGTGCGGAAAAAGTCAGCCTCCCGCACGCAAATTCTTTATTCGGCA
>CAYZTO010000067.1:5057-8260 GCA_964481365.1 uncultured Parabacteroides sp.
TTCGGCAGTGGTGAACATACATTCAGCACTGCTGAACAAAGAATATATGCGCAGGGACGTAAAAATACACGCGCAGGCATATACGTTTTCCTACCCGTCAGGACAATTTCTCCCGAAGGGAAAAAACAGATACCCGCCGGGGTTTCTTACAGAATCTCGGTTATTTCCAAAAGGGAAGAGACGGTGTATGTAGGGGTGAACCCCCTGTTTTTCAGACGCATAGGATTGTACCACAGCTGGTGCATGCGGGCGTTGCGGGCGCCTACTATGTCGGCTTCCCAGCTGTCGCCAATCATGAGCGACTGTGTGCGGCGCGAGTTGGTGTTCATCAGCGCATAGTAAAAAATTTCTTTGTTGGGCTTGTGGATGGTGGCATCTTCGGAGAGAATCATCCCGTCGAAGAAGGGGGCGAGACCGGAAGCCGCGAGTTTTTTCGCCTGCACCTCGCGGAAGCCGTTGGAAAGGATGAAGGTGCGGTAGCGGCCGTGCAGGTATTCCATCAGTTCGTGCGCGCCGGGGACGGTCTTCGTCTTGTACGACGTGCGTTCGAGGAAGTCGCGGTTCAGCTGGAAAAGGTCGCTGTCTTCGCTGATGCCGAGCGGGCTGAGCACGTGCCGGAAACGCTCGATGATGAGGGTACGGCGGCTTATCCGCCCGTTGCGGTACAACTCCCAAAGCTCAAGGTTGCGCGGCATGTAGAGGGAATAGAAAGCCTCGAAGGAGGCGTAGTGCCTGGACATCCCGTAGTCGGCATACATCTCTTCGAGGCATTCCCGGTTGTTGCTTGCGGTATCCCAGAGGGTATCGTCAAGGTCGATAAAGAGATTTTTATACAAAGGCATCATCCTACTTCGATGACTAAATACTTGCCCAGGCTCCAGAACTGCTCGATGTCGGTGATGTGGAGCGAGAGGTTTCCTTCGGCATCCTTGAGGAATTCGTAGCTTCCTTCGGGGTGGTTGGAGCGCAATTTGGCTTTGGAAGCAAAAAGCGGAATCTCGGTAACTTCCCTGATGTCGATGGAGATGAAGTAGTCTTTGTTGAAGCCGTCTTGCAACGCCCGCGTCTTCCCGAAGAGCCCGTTCTTGCTGAGGATGTTCTGTGCCTTAAGCTCTTTCGACGTGCCGAAGCAGTAGTAGGCAGTGTGGAGCACCTTGTCTTGCCGGCTTATTGTCTCGGCTTGCGCGGCGGCAGTGGTGGTGAGGTTTTCGACATCGTAGTTGAGTTCGTCCACCATCTCGTCGAGTTCCTGTATGCGGACGTCGCGCTCGGCGAGCTGTTCACGCAGGGTTGCAATCTCCGCCGTCTTGGTTGCTATTTCCCTGTTGAGGCGGTCGATGGTTTTCTGGAGCGCGGCGCTCTGAATGCCGCTCTTCTTCAGCTTCTCCTCAAGCTCGGCTATTTGTTCCTTGTTCTTCTTGAGAGTTTCGGAGATGAGGCGCATGTTCTGTTTGATTTTCTCCTTGCGGTCAGGGGTCATCTCGCCGCCTTGCTGCTGCTCGATAGAGAGGTAGTTCTCGGCATCGCGTATGGATTGGAAGTCCGCCTCTATTTCATCCAATGTAGATAACATGTCGTTCAGTTCCTCAGTCGCTCTCAGGTTTTCCACCCTAAGCGAGTCGTTTTCGGCTTGGAGCCGCTTGTTCTCTGCAGAATGTTGGTTGCACGAGATAAGCAACGTCGTGCACAAACCTGCTACTAATACTACTCTTTTCATGTCAGTGTGTGTTACATTATACTAAATCTTCCTTATCTGTTCCGGAATTCAATCCCTTCTTGTCTTTGCTTTTAGCCCCTTCCACCACTATTACTATCTCGCCTTTGGGTTCGCAGACGGTGAAGTGGCTTATGACTTCAGCCAATGTCCCCCGAACGGTCTCCTCGTGTACCTTCGAGATTTCCCTCGAAACGGAAACCTGCCTCTCCCCGAAGTACTCGGCAAACTGCTGCAGCGTCTTCACAAGCCTGAAGGGTGATTCGTAGAATACCATCGTGCGGCTCTCCGACACCAGCGCGGCAAGGCGCGTCTGCCTGCCTTTCTTCTGGGGCAAGAACCCCTCGAAGCAGAACTTCTCGTCGGGCAACCCCGAGACCACCAATGCCGGCACGAATGCCGTGGCTCCGGGCAGGCATTCAACCTCAACCCCCTGCCTGACGCACTCGCGCACCAGCAGGAATCCGGGGTCGGATATGGCGGGTGTTCCGGCATCGGACACGAGGGCGATGTTCTCTCCTCCGCTGATACGGGCGGCAATCTGCTCTACCGTCTTGTGCTCGTTGAACTTGTGGTGCGACTGCATCCGGTTCTCTATCCCGAAATGCTTCAGCAGGATGCCCGTAGTCCGCGTGTCTTCGGCAAGGATAAGGTCTGCCTCTTTCAGCACCCTTACCGCCCGGAACGTCATGTCCTCAAGGTTGCCCACCGGAGTGGGGACGATAGTCAGCTTTGCCATAAACCGGTCATTTACATGATTCGCAGGTCAGACATTCCTTTTTTCCAAGAGCTTCACGAAGTCGGCAAATGCCGGGCTGTCTTTCTTCGCGCCGAGTACCTGATTGACATACTCAAGCACCTCGTCGTGCGAATGCATGCCGTTCAGTTTGTCTATTGCCTCGTTCATCCGCGCCTCGTCGCCGTCGAACAATTCCTTGCGGTAGCGGAAGCGGTCATTCAGGCTGAACGCCTTCCTGAGGTCGCTCAGTTGCCTCTGCTCCAAGATGTCATTCAGCGAAGCTGCATGTTTCTCCGTAACCGGTGCCTCCGCCGGCTTGGCGGGCGATGCGGGTGCGGGCTGCGGGGCAGTTTCCGGTGCAGGTGCCGCATCGGGCTGCCGCGTTTCCACCAACGATTGCAACCGCTGCTCCTGCTGCTGCAAGGCTTCTTCCAAAATGCCTGCCTGCCTGGAAAGCTCGCCGAGGCGGTGCTGCGCCATTGCCGTGTTGCAGCTCATGCGCACGCAGAAGTCCATTTGCAGTTGCCAGACGTTCTCCCAAAGCTTGGCTGTTGAAGCTACGATGGCTTGAATGTCGCCAGCCTTCAGGTGTGCGGAAGAAGCTCCGGCTTTCTTCACTACAGCTTCCAAGTCGTGGATGCCGTCCAGTATTTGGTCTATTGATGCCATTCCTTTATATTATAATAATGTATAGATGCCTGCCCGTTTTCCCCGGAGGGGGTGCCTCCTTTGCAGCCGGTGCCTGCAAGC
>CAYZTO010000067.1:8360-13576 GCA_964481365.1 uncultured Parabacteroides sp.
ATACGGGCAGCTCATGCGGTGCAAATATACTCAATCATTGCAAAAGAACAGGTCAAAATATACTTATTCTATGAAATAGCCCGGAAGATTCACAAGGTAGAGGCAGCCGGTGGCACGGGTGAAAGCGGTGTAGAGCCAGCGGTAGAAGTCCTCGCCCATCATTTCTGCAGAAACGTAGCCGATGTCGAGGAACACGTTCCGCCATTGCCCGCCCTGTGCTTTGTGGCAGGTCACGGCGTATGCGAATTTCACCTGCACGGCATTGTAGTGCGGGTCGGCTTTCATTTTCTTGAGTTTCCCCGCCTTGCCAGGCACGTCGGCATAGTCTTCAACAACAGCATGGAAGAGGCGGTCGTTTTCTTCTTGCGAGAGTGCGGGGGAATCGGACTGGAGGGCATCGAGAAGTATTTTCATGTCCATTTCGAGGTCGTGGTCTTGGAACTGCACCGTCACATCGGCAAAGCGGAAGCCGTACATCTCGTAAAAGCGGCGTATGCGGCGTATGCACACGATTTCGCCATTCGCTATGAAGTCCATCTCCTTGCACCCTCCCGTCCAGAAATAATTGTTGCGGGCTACCATCAGGCGGTCTCCCTGCGAAAGTTCTTCCTCACGGAAAAGGATTCTCCCCCGTATGCCGTTGTTGTACACCTTGGCACGCCGGTTGGAACGCGAAATGACAATCGTCTCGTCCAGTCCTTCACGGCTGTAGGCTGAAGATATCTCCCCTATAAGGTCCTCCCCGCTAATACTCCGGAAGTCCCTGAACCCGGCAACCCTCACCTTCGGAAACGTTTCCACATCCCCGAGGCGAAGGGCATCGCGCAAGCGTGTGGCGTTATACAAGATGCCCGAATCATGTTCCTGCCGCACTACTTGCGTGAGGAATATCTCATGAACCTGCAAACCATATCCCTCGAGCATACCCTTGTCGAGCGCCGGACTCGCCACCAACCCTACCGGAGGAAGCTGCGCGGCATCGCCCATGAGCACCAACCTGCAACGTTCCCCTGAGTAAACATAACGCACAAGGTCGTCGAGAAGCCTCCCGGAACCGAAAATGTTGTTATCCGACGTTTGATTTGCAATCATAGATGCTTCATCTACAAGAAAAAGCGTATCTTTGTGAGGGTTATCGGCGGGGAGGAAGTTCCCCATCTCGTTGGAATACTCCTTTTGCCGGTAAATCTTTTTATGAATAGTATAGGCTTTATGCCCGGCATAAGAAGAAAACACTTTGGCAGCCCTTCCGGTCGGGGCAAGCAAGACGGTTTTCCGCTTCAAAGCAGAGAGAGTCTTGACAAGCGCGCCGACAAGCGAAGTCTTCCCTGTCCCTGCATAGCCTTTCAAGAGAAGAAGGCCGTCAGCTTCCGTGGAAAGCAAGAAGTCCGAGAATGTCTGCATTGCCGATTGTTGGTCACCGGTAGGATTATGGGGAAAATTCGATGCGATTTGGGCGCAGAGGAAATTATTTATCATTTTCTTCGTAATAAATTTGGCGATAAAGATAGTGCATTAGATATTCTTTTCTAAATTTGCCGGGTGAAATAGCAAAAAATAAATTCAAACATAATACACCATGAAAGTTACATTGAAAGTTTTATTGGCAGTAGCCGTTGTAGTACTGTTCTACATGTGTTGTCAGAGTATCCTCACGCCTATCCAATTCCAAGACGAAAAAGATGCACGTGAGGCAAGGATTGTCGCCAGGCTGATTGATATCCGCAAGGCGCAAATCGAGTTTAAGAACCAAAAGGGCAGACATGCGGCAAACTTTGATGAATTGGGACAGTTCCTGAAGGAAGAAAAGTTGCCATTCCTTATTAAGGAAGGTACTTTGACTGACGAACAGTTGGAACAAGGTATGACAGAAGCCGAAGCCGTAAAGAAAGGCTTAATCCGCCGCGACACGATGTGGATTACAGCAGTCGATACGATATTAGGCAAGGGCTATGACGTGGATAATATGCGTTATGTTCCGGCAGTTCCGGGTGATAGGGTAGAATTCCACATGGACACCGCAACGCTGATTTCAGGTTCCGGTTACGAAATCAAAGTATTTGTTTGCGATGTGCCTTACGACTCTTATTTGCGTGGCATGGACGCGCAGCTTAAGTTCAACCTGAAAGATGTCGCTGTAAAGAGTGGCAAATATCCGGGTTTGCGCGTAGGTTCTTTGGAAGAAATCAACAACAATGCAGGAAACTGGGAATAATACCAAGCCGATGGCTATCAGTATTCCTGAGGAGTTGGGGATAGAGCAATCAGAAAAACATTCAGCGTCCATCCGGCTTGAGCCGGATGGACTTTCTTTTTTCTGCCATAATACGGAATCGGAAGACAAAGGCATCTTCAGCCAGCGGGTAACGTTCAATCCATCCCAAAGCTATGCTGCGGCATTGAAGGAATGTTTTTTCGACAACGAATGCCTTACATGGAAGTATAAACACTTCAGCATTGTTGTCAGCAATACGCCCTATGTACTTGTCCCTGAAAGATATTATGATGATAGCCGGAAACGGGAAATCTTCTCATTCAACTTCACCAAAGCACCAGCTTCGGGGTATGTTGTGGATAATCATTTGCCGGAAGGTACCGTATTGCTCTTTTCATTGCCTGAGGACGTTTATGCTTTTTGTTCCCGCTCCTTCGAGATGCCGGAATTCCTGCATCCAGCAACATTATTACTGCACCAGTGGGCTAAACAAAGCAGAAATTCCCTATACAAACAGGCATTCGTGCAAGTCGCCGAGCAACATATTGAGATAGCATGCTTTGCCCCGCAAGGAAAACTTTTATTGGCAAACTCATTCGAGGCGAAAGCCGTGCGCGACATCGTATTTTATATATTATATGTATGGAAGCAGGAGTCGTTCGACCAGATAGACGACCGGCTTTATATTTCAGGCAACGATGCGCGTTGCGAGGAAATCCGGCGGATACTCGGGGTTTACATCCGCAATATACAGCCTTTGCCGATGCCCGGTGAAGGTTACTTCAAAGAAGAAACAGAGGATTCCGGAAACATACCGATGGATATAATTTATTTGTTCAGTCAAACCAGTCTTATGCAATGAGAATTATCAGTGGAAAATACAAGCACCGCCGCTTCTCTATCCCGTCTTCGTTCGGGGCGCGCCCTACAACGGACTTTGCAAAAGAGAACCTTTTCAATGTGCTTGCAAACATCATAGATTTTGAAGGCTTGGAGGCGCTCGACCTCTTCTCCGGCACGGGGAGCATATCTTTCGAACTGTTATCAAGAGGTTGCGCTTCGGTTACGGCAGTAGAAAAGAACGGGAACCATGCTTCTTTCATCGCAAAAGTAAAAAGGGAACTGAAAGACGACAACCTCCGCCTCGTGCGGGGAGATGTGTTCCGTTTCATACATTCAGGAGCACGGCGGCAGGGATACGACTTCATTTTTGCAGACCCCCCATACACGTTGAAGGAACTCCCGGACGTTCCAAGGCTCGTGATGGAGAATGATTTGCTTCGCGAAGGCGGCATAATGGTCATGGAGCATCCGGCGGCATTCGATTTCTCGGAAATGCCGTCATTCAACCAACGAAGGGTTTACGGCTCGGTGAATTTCAGCATATTCATCAAAGAAGGGGAGAAAAAAGACGCATGAAAGATTCGTGGAACTTCTGTTTCAACGGGCGTTTCTTCCACTCATCATGCAAAACCCGGTCACATCCCAACAAATCGTGCATGAACATCTTCTTCATCTGCTTCGCGAAGTCCTGCTGGTAGATGAAACAATTGATTTCGAAGTTATGTTCAAAGCTGCGGAAGTCCATGTTGGCAGAACCGATGCAAGCCACATAGTCGTCGCAGACGACAAGCTTCGAATGCAGGAATCCGGGGCGGTAGAAATAAACCTTAACCCCCGCCGAGAGCAAATCTCCTATGAAAGAGCGGCTCGCCATGTGTGTCGAGCGCGTGTCTGACCGCAACGGGAGCATCAAGCGCACGTCTATCCCGCCGAGGGCTGCTATCTGCAAGGCTTGGTTGAGCCCTTCGGTGGGGAGGAAATAAGGCGTTTCGATATAAACATACCGGCGGGCGTTGCCGACAATCCGGATTATTCCCTGCAGCAAAGTGCGCCACGGCCCGACAGGTCCGCTCGTGACGACTTGCATCACCGTGTCGTCGAGCACTTCAACTTTCGGGTAATACATCCTGCTGTTCAGGAACTGCTTGCTCATCGCGTACCAATCTATCAGGAACGCCGCCTGAAGCCCATGCACCCCTTTTCCCGTTATCCTGAAATGCGTATCACGCCAACGCCCCCACAAAAAACCGTCTACATAGCGGTCTGCCACGTTCATTCCGCCCACGTAGCCTATCTTCCCGTCTATTACGACAATCTTCCTGTGGTTACGGTAGTTTACTTTGCTGGTGAAGCCCGGAAACGCAACGCGCAGGAACGGGAACACCTCCACCCCGGCATCTTTCATCTCGTTGAAGAAGGTATTGGGCACGTTCCAGCAACCAACGTCGTCGTACAGGAAGCGCACCTTCACGCCGGCGCGTGCTTTTTCTATCAACACGTCCCGCACTTTCCTGCCCACGCGGTCGTCGCAAAAAATGTAGTATTCTATATGTATGAAATGCTTCGCCCCTTGCAAATCGTTGAGCAACGCGGCGAATTTCGACTTCCCGTCGGTAAAAGTCTCTATCCGGCTCCCGTAAAGAAGCGACGCGCGGTTGTTGTTTTTAAGCAAAACGGCGAGCGACGAATACTCTTCGGGAAGATTGCAGGCATCCTGGAGGATTCTTTCAGTGTGCGGGCGCTTCATGATGCGCTTGTAAGTCCGGCGGGATATGATTCTCTGCCTCCTGTTGTCTTGCCCGAAGAAAAGATAGAACAACAGCCCTATCCCGGGTGCAAGCAACACCGCGACGACCCACGGGATTGTCTTCAGGGGGTTGCGGTTCTCAGCTATTATGACTAACGACAACCCGATGATGGTAACCAAGTAGAGCAACAGGAATATGGAGCTGAAAATCCACTCAAGACTGATTAATGCGAGCATCTGTTTATCCGATTAAATGTGAAAACGCATCCGATTTTCCTACGGACGTTTCGCAAAGTTATTGTTTTTTGCCACGGATGGACAATCGCCGCAGGGATAAAACTGCGCGACAAATATTTTTAAAGAAAAAAAGGTCAGAGACTTTGCAATTTTTTAGAAAAAGCATAACTTGCG
>CAYZTO010000068.1:0-6651 GCA_964481365.1 uncultured Parabacteroides sp.
TATTTCACCCAGATAGCCGTTATATCGCCAGAAACTATAGTCATCTCATTGTCGATTACGCTTCCGGATTTGCTGCATTCGATGAGCAGCCATTTCTCAGTGCTATTATCAGATTGTGAAAAAGCGAGGGTATAGGTATCACCATCATTAATGGTCAGTTGCTTGGCATCATCGTTGGAAATGGCAAATGAAGCAGTGTATTTACCATTTGCCGTTTCCATTCCTTTCCACTCGACACGCAGTGATGTGCCGGCACATTCTATATCGCAAAAGCTTTCAGAGAGCATTGACTTCATGATGGAGGGAAGTTTTTCCGGTGTAAAATGTTGGTACCCTTCGAGGGTTGGCTCTGTTTGGGGCTGCAAGGTGACCTGTTTCGGAGTATCTGACAAGCCCATCGCCGCATAAAAACCGTCAAAGAGTTCATCCGTAAAATCTATGGTCGCACGGCGGAACTTCCCGCTGACACGATTTAGCTTGCCTTTGTAAAGGGCATGTTCATCGGTAATCCATTCTTCCGCAGTATAGCGTTCCGGTGCACGTTGGTAAGACACGTCATATTCATAGCGGATATTTTTCAGTTTCACGAGACATGAATGACCGTCGATGTGTGCAGTGACAGTGTAGGACATCCGTGCACGGTCAAGGGAGAATGCTGTGCGTGAGAACTCGATGTATTCTTCACCTATGGAGGCAGCATCACCTTTTTCGCTGTCTTTATAAACGAAGTTGCAACCATCCCTGCTGAAACGTTCATTCATCCAATCACATATGGAATTGAAGATTTCTTCGCGCGAACGCTCCTCGTTGCTCAGTTCTTTTTGAAAAACTACCTTGCCGTCCTCCAATGTAACAGCCCCTTGCAAATACTTCTCTTCCTCTTGTGCATGAAGCAGAACAGGGAAAAGGAGCAAAAAAAAGACAACTTTCCTCATTTCAGTGTGATTTTAAATTTTTGCCGCCAAAGATAGGGAATAGGAGCAAATAATAGTTCTAAATACTCTTAATCAAGAAAAAAACTATATCTTTGCAGCCTGTCAAATCAGAAGTAAATATGTTTCTCGTGATGTGGTTATGGCATCACTTCCACGTCGAAGTAAATGATAATAAAATAATAGAATAGTTCAAATGCAAAACAAGGGATTTGTAAAGGTTTTTGCCGTGGCTCTGACGCTTGTCTGCTTGTTCTATTTGTCCTTTTCGATAGTGACGAATTATTACAGCAACAAAGCCGTGAAATACGCGGACGGAGACCCGGTTAAAGAGAGTCTTTATTTAGATTCGCTATCAACTCAAAAAGTCTGGCTTGGCTATACACTGAAAGAATGCCGGGAGATGGAAATCGGTTTGGGTCTTGACCTTAAAGGAGGCATGAATGTCGTGCTGGAGCTGAGTGTACCGGATGTGGTACGTTCGTTGTCGAACAATAATCAAGACGAGAACTTCAACAAGGCGTTGGATTTGGCGTATGCGGCACAGGCTACAAGCCAGAAAGGTTTCATAGACCTCTTCGCGGAGGAATATAAGAAGTTAGTTCCTGATGGCCGCTTGGCTTCCATTTTCAGTACGTTTGACATGAAAGACAAGATTACGCCACAGAGTTCGGATGCGGAAGTTATCAGTGTATTGAAGAGCGAACTGCAAAGTGCGATTGATAATTCATTCAATGTATTGCGTACCCGTATAGACCGGTTTGGCGTTTTGTCTCCGAACATACAGCGGTTGGAAACAGCCGGACGTATTTTGGTGGAGCTTCCGGGAGTGAAAGAGCCGGAGCGTGTCCGCAAGCTTTTGCAGGGAAGTGCCAACTTGGAGTTTTGGGAAACATATAAGCTTACGGAGATTTACCAGAACCTTATTGCGGCAGACAATGTGCTTGCAAGGATTCTGGCTGAGTCTTCTCCTGCCGATTCAACCTCTTCTGTAGAGTCTGCTGCGCAGGTGGATGCAATGGCAGAGACTTCAGATGCAGAACAACCTGAAGTGGCAGTGAATGAAGCAGATTCCTTGTTGGCAAACCTTCAACAAGAACAGCCTGACGCACAAACACAGTCAGAAGAAGAGTTCGCAAAGCAGCACCCGCTGTTTGCTTTGCTGATGATAAACCAATACAACGGGCAACTCGTCCCAAGTGCGGTGGTCGGCATGGCTGAGGCGAAGAATATGGAGAAAATCAATGAGTATTTGAATATGAGGCAAGTGAAGGAAGCTCTTCCTCGCAACCTTTCCCTCAAGTGGGGCGTGAAGGCTGTTGATGAGCGGGAGCGCTTCTATGAATTATATGCCATAAAGGTAACAAACCGCGATGGTACGCCGGCTTTGGGCGGAGATGTTGTAGTGAGTGCCAGCTCGGACTTCGTTCAGCAGGTAGGTATCTCGGAGCAACAAGTGTCCATGACCATGAATGCTGAAGGAGCCAAGGCTTGGGCGCGTCTGACAAAGGAGAACATCGGGCGTGCAATAGCTATCGTTTTGGATGATATGGTTTACTCCGCTCCTAATGTGAATGATGAGATTACAGGCGGGCGTTCTTCCATCACGGGGCATTTTACTCCGGAGGAAGCTAAGGACTTGGCTAATGTGCTTAATTCAGGAAAGATGGCAGCCTCCGTACACATAGTACAGGAAGACGTGGTTGGTCCTTCCTTGGGACAGGAAGCTATCACGGCAGGGTTCATATCGTTCATTATAGCCTTGATACTATTGATGATTTATATGTGTGCGTTCTATGGTCTGATACCGGGTCTTATAGCCAATGGCGCCTTAGTCCTGAACATCTTCTTCACGATGGGTATCCTGGCATCATTCCAGGCTGTATTGACGTTGCCGGGAATCGCCGGTATGGTCTTGACTCTGGGTATGGCGGTGGATGCCAACGTCTTGATATATGAACGTACAAAAGAAGAGCTTCGTGCCGGCAAGTCTCTGCCTAAGGCGATAGCTGACGGTTACAGCAATGCCTTCTCGGCAATCTTCGACTCAAATGTGACTTCCATAATCACCGGAGTTGTCTTGTTCTATTTCGGTACAGGTCCTATCCGGGGATTCGCGACTACCTTGATTATAGGTTTGTGCGCCAACTTCCTTACTGCTGTATTCCTTACCCACATCGTATATGAGTCCTTGTTGGCTAAAGATAAAATCAGAAGCCTTTCCTTCTCTACATTCATATCTAAGGACTTGCTTGTGAACCCGAAAATCAACTTCCTCGGGGCACGCAAGGTGGGTTACCTGATACCGGTCGTTATCCTTGTATTGGGAGCTGTGTCGTTCCTCACCGTAGGGTTGAACGAAGGCATCGACTTCACCGGCGGGCGCAACTATATCATACGATTTGACAAAGATGTCAATACGGAAGAAGTGAGGGATATGTTGGATGGTCCTCTCGAAGGTACAGTGAGTGTCATCACGATTGGCTCGTCCAATCAGGTGAGGGTCTCTACCAACTATAAGATTGCAGATACAGACCCCTCCATTGACCAAGAGATAGAGACCAAGCTCTACGAAGGCTTGAAACCTCTGCTCAAGGATGGCACAACCCAGGAGGAGTTCTCCTCTACAGTCATCCAAAGCTCACAGAAGGTAGGTCCTTCTATGGCCGACGATATCAAGAATGCGGCGTTCCTTGCTGTCATCTTCGCGATGTTCTGCATGGCTATTTACATATTGGTACGCTTCAAGGACTTCTCTTTCTCCGTAGGGGTATTTGCTTCAGTTGCCATGACTTCGCTGTGTATCATAGCGTTCTACTCGTTGCTTTGGAAGCTGCTGCCTTTCTCGATGGAGGTAGACCAGACGTTCATCGCAGCCATATTGACTGTCATCGGTTACTCATTGAACGATACCGTGGTTGTCTTCGACCGTATCCGTGAGACAATCTCGATATACCCGAAGCGCGACCGTTACCAAGTGATTAACGATGCCCTCAACTCAACGCTCAGCCGAACATTCAACACGTCTTTGACTACCTTGGTGGTAGTGTTGTGTATCTTCATATTGGGAGGGACAACAATCCGCAGTTTCACGTTTGCCATCTTGCTCGGTATAGTCTTAGGGACGTACTCGACCCTCTTCGTGGCTACCCCTATAGCATACGAGTTGCAGAAGCGCAAGATAAGGAAACGCACCCCCATAGAGGGCGAGAAGGGCGAATAAGGAATATTCTTGTTTTATAATTTGGTAAGACGGGCTGCCCCGGTATCGGGGTAGCCTTTCTTTTGCCCTAAAGCAATAAGATAAGCCACATTGCGTTATATTTGCGGGTATATATTAAAGGTATGAAGAAACGTTTCCTATACAGTCTGCCGGTTATCGCCGTGTTCCTGCCGCTCTTCCTCTCTTGCAGGTCTGCCAAGCTGAGCGATGCAGAGGAAAGGCAGCGTATAGGGGAATATTACGAGGCAGCAGCCATATACCGCCGCGTTTACACCAAGACATCACCGAAGAAGAGGGACTTGCGCGGTTACATCGCCTTCCGCATGGCTGAGTGCAACCGCATGATAAACAGTACCGACAAGGCCATAAGCGGATACATGAACGCCCTCCGGTACAACTACCCCGACAGCATCATATACCTCCGCCTCGGGCAGATGCAGCAGAGGAACGGACGCTATGCCGAGGCAGTGAAGTATTACGACGAATACCTGATGTTCGACCCCACGAACACTATTGCCCTGAACGGTGTTGAGGGTTCACAGAAAGCCATCGAATGGAAGAAGAACCCTACCCGCTATGAGGTCAAGCGCATGGAGAAGTTCAACTCCCGCAGGGGGGAGTTCAGCCCGATGCTTGCCGGTGCGGACTACGACCAGCTTTACTTCGCGTCCTCGCGGAGCAGGGACAAGGACGAGAAGGTCAGCGCCATCACGGGGCAGAACAACAACAACCTTTATCTTGTGAAGAAAGACGACCAAGGGGAGTGGCTTGCCCCGGTCGAGCTTGAGGACGAGGTGAATACCGAGTTCGACGAGGGCACACCCTCGTTTACCCCCGATGGAAGCACCATGTACTACACCTACTGCGCACAAGCGAATGACGGCAACCGCACCGCCGAGATATACATGTCGTCGCGCAGCAGCGCCAAGTGGGGGAAGGGCACCAAGGTGGAGATACTCAAGGATTCGGTGACTGCCCTTGCGCACCCGTCTATATCTCCCGACGGGAAATGGATATACTTCGTTTCCGATGCCGTAGGGGGACAGGGAGGGAAAGACATCTTCCGTGCCCCCATGAGCGGGGGGACGTTCGGGCCGATGGAGAACCTCGGTCCTGAGATAAACACGCCGGGCGATGATATGTTCCCATACGTGCGGGACTCCGTGACGCTCTACTTCGCCTCCAACGGGCATCCGGGGATGGGCGGGCTTGACATCTTTAAGGCAACGCAGGACAGCACCGGGCATTGGCACGTCGAGAATATGGGGTTCCCCATCAACTCCAGCTGGGACGACTTCGGCATCACCTTCGAGGGGAACCGCGAGCGGGGTTTCTTCTCTTCCAACCGCAACGACGCACGGGGTTATGACCACATCTATTCGTTCGAGCTTCCCACCATCACCGTGAAGATTGAAGGCATAGTGTTCGATGTGGACGAATACCCCATAGAGAACGCCACGGTGCGCATAGTAGGGCGCGACGGTCTTAATGCAAAGGTACTTACGATGAGGAGCGGTGAATACTCCGTAGAGCTTGAGCGCGACATACGCTACGTCATGATGGCAAGCGCGCGCGGTTACCTCAACCAGAACTTCGAGCTGAAGACCGACGCGGAAGAGAAGAGCGAGACCTACATAGTCGATTTCTACCTCTCGCCAATATCGCGCCCGGTAGTGATAGAAAATATCTTCTACGACTTCGACAAGGCTACCCTCCGCCCCGAGTCGAAGGAAGCACTCGACGAGCTTATAAAGATGCTCGACGACAACCCCAACGTCACCATCGAACTGGGCGCGCACACCGACCGCAAGGGTTCGGAGCAGTACAACGAAGGGCTCGCGCAGCGCCGGGCACAGTCCGTCGTGGATTACCTGATAGGTGGCGGCATCTCGCCAGACCGCCTCGAGGCGAAGGGCTACGGCAAGAGCGTGCCCAAGGTAATCAACAAGAAGATGGCTCGCGAGTACGACTTCTTGCAAGAAGGGGACACACTCACCGAGGAGTACGTCCTCCGCCTCACCCCCGAGCAGCAGGAGATAGCCGACCAGATTAACCGCCGCACCGAGTTCAAGGTCTTGCGCACCAACTACGACCTCTTCTGATTCCCCTTCGGGAAATAAAATCGCAATCCCCCACGGGGTAAATATGTATTATAAAAGGGAATAAACTATCTTTGCACTGCGGAACGGGTTTGTTCCACGCTTTGGTTTATGTGTTTCACGCTTTGGAATATATGTTTCAAAACGTGGAATATGTGTTCCAAGCCTTGGTTTAAAGTCGTTCATATATTTGTGTCTTATATATTTATATAGGAAGAAGATGTTTTATTGCAGGCGGGTTGCCTGTTTCTTTCAAGAATATGTTTTGAAATAAATATTATACTATGGCTGCAGAATATACTATGAAGGAGATGCGCGACATGCGCGAAGAGGGCAAGACCATCCTTTACCCCCGGATGGTGATAAAGCGGTGCATCCCGCTCGACGAGCTGCTCGG
>CAYZTO010000068.1:6751-13452 GCA_964481365.1 uncultured Parabacteroides sp.
CCGGACAAGGAGTTCCTTAGGGTGATGAACGAGCACTGTTCGCTGCGGCGTTCGGAGAAGAGCTTTTCGCTGAAGAAGTCGGAGTATAGCGAAGCCGAGCGGCTCTCGCGGGCGAAGGCTTACCTCGGGAGCAAACCCAGCCTGCCGGTACGCACGTATGCCGAACTGGTGGGTATTAGCGTGACCTCGGCGTCGAGGGAGCTGCGCCGTTGGGCGGAAGATGCGGAGTCGGGCATCACCACCGAAGGCGTGGGCACGCACAAGAGGTACGTACTCCGGTAGGGAAAGAAAACGGGCCCCGGAAGGGTTACCCCCCGAAGCCCTCGATTGTTTTATCTGATAGAGAATTTGTAGACGCAGTGGCTTGTGTATGTTTGGTCCGGCTCCAACACGGTGGACGGAAAGTCGTCGTGGTTGGGCGAGTCGGGGTAATGCTGCGATTCGAGGCAGATAGCCCCACGGCGCGGATAGACTGCCCCGTGCTTGCCGGTCTCGCTCTCTGCCATCATGTTGCCGCAATATACCTGCAGCCCAGGCTCGTCGGTATAGACCTCCATCAGGATTCCGCTCGTGGGCGAATAAACGGATGCTGCCACTTCGGTGTCGTCGCCCTGTGTGTTGAGCACCCAGTTGTGGTCGTAACCCCCGCCCTTCTTGAGCTGGTCGTTGTCGTCGTCGATGTGAGCCTGTATGGGTTGCGCAGTCCTGAGGTCGAACGGTGTCCCGTCCACCTTAGCCAAACCGGTGGGGATGAGGTTGTCGTCCACTGGGGTATAGCTGTCGGCATCTATGGAGAGTTCGTGGTCCATGATTGTGGAGCCTGGTATCCCCGAGAGGTTGAAGTAGCTGTGGTTCGTGAGGTTCACTATGGTCTTCTTGTCGGTGGTAGCCTTGTAGCGGATGTCGATGGCATTGTCATCTGTAAGCCTATATGTTACGGAGACGCTGAGGTTGCCCGGGAAGCCCGCCTCGCCGTCTGCCGAGAGGTAGGTGAGCGTCACTGATTGTGGGTCGTTCTGGGAAGCGTCCCACACCTGCCGGTCGAATCCCTCGGGACCGCCGTGGAGGCAGTTGGTATTGTCGTTCTGCGGGAGTGTGTACTCAGTCCCGTCGAGTGTGAACTTGGCGTTGGCGATACGGTTGCCATAGCGCCCTATGATGGCACCGAAGTTTCCCGTGCTGCTGATATAATCCTGGATGTTGTCGTATCCCAAGACTACATCGGTCGGTTTGCCGTCCTTGTCCGGCACCATTAGCGAGACAAGCCTTCCGCCCCAGTTGGTGACGCAGGCTTCCGCCCCGTTGGCATTTTTCAAAACGAACAGGCTTACCGGTTTGCCTTCTACTGTAGTTTCAAACTTCGACTCGTATAAGCCGGAGAGTGTTGTCTCTTCTTGTGTGGTGTTCTGCTGTTGTTTATTACTGCACGACAGTAGCACTGCCACGGCTGCAGCTGCAATACATAGTTTTTTCATCTTTACATAAAATATTAAAGTGTTAGGGCGACAAATATACGGCTTTAGTCTGTACTTTTTATTTACTTTTGCGGCAAAATACGGGAGGGTATGAAACAATATCTCGAATTACTGGAGCGCGTGCTCACGGAGGGTGTCCGCAAGGAAGACCGTACAGGAACGGGGACGATAAGCGTGTTCGGGCACCAGATGAGGTTTAACCTCGACGACGGCTTCCCCCTACTGACCACGAAAAAGCTCCACCTCAAGTCTATTATCTACGAGCTGCTGTGGTTCCTGAAGGGTGATACGAACGTGAAGTACTTGCAAGAGCATGGTGTGCGCATCTGGAACGAATGGGCTGATGCCGACGGCTCTCTGGGGCATATCTACGGATACCAATGGCGTTCATGGCCTGATTACAAGGGTGGCAGCATCGACCAGATAAGCGAGGCTGTCGAGACTATTAAGCACAATCCGGACTCGCGGCGTATCATCGTCAGTGCCTGGAACGTGGGCGACTTGGACAACATGAACCTTCCCCCCTGCCACGCTTTCTTCCAGTTCTATGTGGCAGGCGGACGCTTGAGCCTCCAGATGTACCAGCGGAGTGCCGATATTTTCCTTGGCGTGCCTTTCAACATAGCCTCTTATGCCTTGTTGTTGCAGATGGTCGCGCAGGTGACAGGTCTGAAGGCAGGGGATTTCGTCCATACCCTGGGCGATGCCCATATCTACCTCAACCATGTGGAGCAGGTGCGCCTGCAATTGACCCGCGAGCCCCGTCCCTTGCCCCGCATGGAGCTTAACCCCGGAGTGAAAGACATCTTCTCCTTCAAGTATGAGGATTTCAACCTTGTGGGATACGACCCGCACCCGCATATAAGGGGGGAAGTGTCAGTGTAAAGGAATAATCTAATTGCGTGTTATAATATAAAACTATCATGAGTACAATATCAATTATCGCTGCGATAGCCGACAATAATGCTATCGGTAAAGGCTTGCATTTGCTTTGGCACTTGCCTAATGACATGAAGCGTTTTAAGGAACTCACTAAAGGGCACGCTGTCATAATGGGGCGCAAGACCTTCGAATCTATTCCCAGCGGTGCATTGCCGGAACGGAAGAATGTGGTGCTGACGACTGTACCCGAGGCTAACTTCGTGAACTGCTTCCCCTGTGAGTCCATGAAGGATGCCTTGGATATCTGTGAGGCAGAAGATGAAATATTTATCATAGGCGGGGCTTTGGTATATCGGCAGGCTTTAGCCAAGGCTGACAAGATGTATATCACACGGGTGCATGCCGAATTCCCCGATGCTGATGCGTTCTTCCCCGTTGTGGATTGGACATTATGGGAAGAGACCGAACACAAGGACTTCCCGGCGGACGACAAGCATGCCTATCCGTACAGTTTCATTACATATAACAGGAAGAAGTAAAAACAGAAATCGGGCAGGAACCTGTTCCCCGCCCGATTCTTTATCTATATGGGGGTTTAGTCTCTCTTCCCTCTACCCAGAAACCCCTCTGATTCTTGCTATTCTATAAGATTTTCTTGACTTCTTCCTCCAAAGTCTCCACATTTTCTATCCTCTTGACAAAGTTCCCCTCGCTGTCTAAAAGGAAAATGGCAGGCAGTTGCTTTACATTATATAATGCTGCGACTTGCGAGTATGCCATTTGTGGGTCGTGGACACAGTCCCAAGGAAGATTGGATGCCGCATTACGCCAGAAATGGAGGTCGGTATCGAGCGATATCTGGTAGATATGCAATCCCCTCTTGGAATACTTCGTATATAACTCCCCGAACTCCATATTCAATGCGGGCGACCAGTCCGTCTCGAATGCCGTAAAATTGACTATTGTGGGATGTCCTTTCGCTGCATCGGAGAGTTTCACCATAGTGCCGTGCTCGTCGGGCAGTTGGATGTCCATCAAGCTAATCTCCTTGGCATTGAGCTTGTCGATGTCTACCGGCCGTTGCCCACGGATTACCTTCATGGACTGTAACGCAAGATTGTGCAAGTGCTTGGCACGCGGACTCTCCGGATAGAAGTGGTCAAAGCTGGTAGCCACGGCACCGTATGCCCGTGAATCTGTGCTGTCGTAGAGGTCAAAGAACAGCAGCCCGTTGATTTGCTGGAACAAGGCGAAATATGCAGCGGTGGACATAGGCGCACCATAGATATATTTGAGAGCATCCTTTTTATACGTATCAGCTACTTCCTGAACCAAGCGTGCGTATGTGGTGTCTGCCATTTGTCCTTCTTCATGCTCCTTGCGGAAACGCGAGATGGCTTGGTTCGCATCCAGTTGAGAAAGAGTTATAGCCTTAATTGCCTTGCAGTTCTCGGAACCTTCTACCCGGTAAGAGGTGGCGAATGTGTTGGCATCAGCATCGATGGTGATGGTTTCAGTTGAATCGATGGCGAGGTTGATGAGTTGGTTCTTGAGGCGTAACCTATAGAAATCGGGATACATAGGTCTCGGGTATGTGAAATCGAACTTCCCATTATCTGACAGCTTAACGGAGTCTAACAGTTCCGTCGCAGATATTCCTACATTCTCCAGATACATGATCTGCCCTTCTGCATCCGTGATAATTCCTTTTATCGTGAAAGTCTGCTCTTTATCACATCCTGTACAGATAGCGAGCAGTAACGTAATCACAGTTGTCCATTTTGTCAAAGCGTTTTTCATCTGTTTCCAATGTTTGTAAACATAACCGGCTGCAAATATACATTAAATCGTATCCTAAACACAACGGAATAACATTCTTATTCTTCTTCCGGGCAAAAAACTCCATTACTGCCTATTTATTTGAACCGTCATGCTATAGCGGACTAAACTTTTGCTACCTTTGCGACGATTTTTGAAAGTTTGAAGAATATTAGAAAGAAGATTATGCTTAATCCGATTAACAAGACAATCGAATTGAGTGATGGAAGAACCATCACCGTCGAAACCGGGAAATTGGCTAAGCAGGCGGACGGGGCTGTGACCGTCCGGATGGGCAATACGGTATTGCTCGCAACTGTTTGTGCCGCAAAAGAGGCTAATCCCGGAGTTGATTTTATGCCATTGCAAGTTGAATATAAAGAGAAGTTCTCGGCATTCGGCCGTTTCCCCGGAGGTTTTACTAGGAGAGAAGGGAAAGCTTCCGATTATGAAATCCTTACAGCACGATTAGTAGACCGCGCATTACGTCCTTTATTCCCGGACAATTACCACGCTGAAGTTTTTGTAAATATCATATTGTTTTCCGCTGATGGCGAAGATATGCCGGACGCATTGGCAGGCTTGGCTGCATCGGCTGCGCTGGCAGTATCCGATATCCCGTTCAATGGCCCTATCTCAGAGGTGCGTGTGGCTCGTGTTGATGGAAAATTCGTGATAAACCCTACTTTCTCACAGCTCGAACATGCTGATATCGACATCATGGTAGGTGCCACTATAGACAATATCATGATGGTTGAAGGTGAAATGAACGAGGTGCAGGAGTCTGAAATGCTGGATGCAATTAAAGCTGCCCATGAGGCTATCAAAGTCCAGTGCCAGGCTCAGATGGAATTGATGGAAGCATGTGGCAAAACAGTAAAACGCGAGTATTGCCACGAAGTGAATGATGAGGATTTGCGTAAAGACGTGCATGACAAGTGTTACGCCAAGGCTTACGCCATCGCTACCTCCGGTACGGGTAAGCAGGAACGTTGCGAGGCTTTCGAGGCAATAGTGGAGGAATATAAATCACAGTTCACGGAAGAAGAATTAACCGAAGAGAAGGTTGGCATGATTGACCGCTACTACCATGACGTTGAAAAAGAAGCCATGCGCCGTGCTATCCTTGATGAGGAGAAGCGCCTTGATGGTCGCAAGACAACAGAAATCCGTCCTATTTGGATTGAAACTGATTGCCTGCCGGGACCTCACGGAGCGGCAATCTTCACACGTGGTGAAACACAATCTCTTTCTACTGTCACGCTTGGGACAAAAGACGATGAGAAGATTATTGACGATGTTTTGGTTCATGGCAAAGAACGTTTCCTTTTACATTATAATTTCCCCCCGTTTTCAACCGGTGAAGCCAAAGCCCAGCGTGGTGTAGGACGTCGCGAGATTGGTCATGGTCATTTGGCATGGCGCGCCTTGAAACGCATGATTCCGGAGAATTATCCATACGTTATCCGCGTAATGTCGGATATCCTTGAATCAAATGGCTCTTCCTCAATGGCTACTGTTTGTGCCGGGACGTTGGCTTTGCGTGATGCGGGTGTACCGATGAAAAAGCCGGTATCGGGTATCGCAATGGGACTTATCTCTGAAAATCATGGTACGAACTATGCCATCCTTTCTGATATTTTGGGAGATGAAGACCATCTTGGCGACATGGATTTCAAAGTAACCGGCACGAAAGACGGTATTACCGCAACTCAGATGGATATCAAGGTCGATGGCCTTTCCTACGACATACTTGAGAAGGCGTTGGCGCAGGCACGCGAAGGACGCCTCTACATTTTGGGTAAAATCATGGAAGCACAGCCTGAGACCCGACCGGATTTGAAACCCCATGCTCCACGCATTGAGAACATGACAATTGCGAAAGAGTTTATTGGAGCAGTTATAGGCCCCGGAGGTAAAATCATACAAGGTATCCAAGAAAAGACCGGAGCTACTATCAATATCGACGAAGTTGATGGTGTCGGACAGATTGAAATCTCCGGAAGCAACAAGGAAATCATCGAAGCGGCAGTCAAGGCAATACGGAATATCGTTGCTCTTCCTGAAATCGGAGAGGTGTACGAAGGAACGATATCATCCATTATGCCTTATGGTGCGTTTGTGGAATTCCTGCCGGGAAAAGACGGCCTGTTGCATATCTCAGAAATAGATTGGAAGCGTTTTGAAACTGTGGAGCAAGCCGGTCTGAAAGAAGGTGATACCATCTCCGTTAAACTTGTAGACATTGACCAGAAGACAGGGAAGTTCAAGCTCTCACACCGTGCATTGCTTCCGAAACCTGCTGATTTTGAAGAGCGGCCAACAAGAGGCAACAGAGGAGGCGAGCGTCGGCAGCACCGTCCGCAGAAGCAGAGCTGAGAAATTAGGTTTTTGAATTGCTATAATTAGTAGAAGGGGCAAACCGGAATGTCGGTTTTGCCCCTTTTTCATGACAAAAAACAGGGTAGGTGCTACAAGTGTTGCCGGGCACGGAAACCAAGTAGCAACCCAATCACATCCGGCGGA
>CAYZTO010000069.1:0-5042 GCA_964481365.1 uncultured Parabacteroides sp.
GAAGGCTATGCGGGAACAAAACGGGAACAATAGCCGTAAAACAAAATTGGCTAAGTATTGATTTTCAATCACTTAGCCAATTCACTCGTACCCAGAGCCGGGATCGAACCGGCATGGAAGTGAATCCACTGGTGTTTGAGACCAGCGCGTCTACCAATTCCGCCATCTGGGCATCTTTTATATACTGCTACCGCCTCTGTGGTGCTTTGTTTCTCAAATTTGCGCTGCAAAGGTATATCTTTTTTCTAAACAAACAAACTGACGGATATTTTTTCAGTGCAAATGAAGATGATTTTGCCGGATGTCAGGGCATATTTTTTTCAAAACATGAAAGTACGCAAAGGCAAGAAAACCCATCCATCGCAATGGATGGGAATTTGAAGTTATGAAAAACGTGAGTTCGATATAAGCTCAAAACATAGTCAGTTGCCCGTCATTGATAAAATTCCGTACAAAAATCATCTGCCATACAATAAATCTCCGCAACTTTACCCTCCGGGAACATAGTGGTAATCGCTTAAATGTTATGATTTTTCACTGTGAATTCAATGCCTTTGTCGCTATACCACTAGTTTTCAAACGAATAATTTACAGTTTATATCGGACTCACGTTAAAATAGTGCCCGCGACAACCGTAGCAGGGCAAAAAATGAACCCCGGATTGCAGCCATTGCGGTTGCGCTCCGGGGTTGTCTATAAAAAGTGGATGTTATGAAAGACTACAGGGCATGCGCCTGCAATGTCCTGTCCATTTCTTCTGCGGCACGTTTGCCGTCGCCCATCGCGAGAATCACGGTAGCTCCCCCACGTACTATGTCGCCTCCGGCGTAAACGTCCGGCAGGGCAGAGCGGCGTGTTACCTCATCTACAACAATGGTGCCTTTTTTGCTTATCTCCAGTCCTTTGAAGGCACGGGGGATGAGTGGATTGGGTGATACTCCCACGCTGACGATGACCTCATCTACGTCCACCGTGTCGATAGCTCCCTCTATGGGGACAGGACGCCGGCGTCCGGAAGCATCAGGCTCGCCGAGCTGCATCTTCTGGAGACGCATCTGGCGGACGCGGCCGCGTTCGTCGCCGATGTATTCGATGGGGTTGTGGAGAGTCAGGAATTCCACGCCCTCTTCTTTGGCGTGTTTTACTTCCTCCACGCGGGCAGGCATTTCCTCTTCGCTCCTGCGGTATATTATCATGGCGCGTTCGGCACCAAGTCGGCGGGCAGTGCGTACGGAATCCATCGCGGTGTTGCCTCCGCCGATGACGGCGACGTGCTTGCCTTTCTGTACAGGTGTATCGCTCTCAGGGTTGGCGGCATCCATGAGGTTCACGCGGGTGAGGTATTCGTTAGACGACATCACCCCCACGAGGTTCTCCCCCGGTATGCCCATGAAATTAGGAAGCCCGGCACCGCTGGCAACGAAGATGGCGCGGAAGCCGTCGTCGTGCAGGTCGTCGTATGAAAGTGTCTTGCCTATGATGCAGTTGGTCAGGAAGTGTACACCCATCTTGCGCAGCCCGTCGATTTCTACATCTACGATGCGGTTGGGCAGGCGGAACTCCGGGATGCCGTACTTCAGCACTCCCCCAATCTCATGGAGGGCTTCGAAGACAGTGATGTCGTATCCCCTCTTCGCCATTTCCCCTGCAAACGACAGCCCCGCAGGACCGGAACCCACTACGGCAACCTTGATGCCGTTCGCCGGGGCTGTTTCCGGAACCGACACGTGACCGCTTTCGCGTTCGTAGTCGGCAGCGAAGCGTTCCAGATAGCCGATAGCAACCGGTTCTTTACCCATTTTCAGGTGGACGCATTTGCTTTCGCATTGTTTCTCTTGCGGGCAGACGCGGCCGCATACGGCGGGGAGCGCGCTGGTCTCTTTCAGGATGCGGGCGGCTTCGAGGAACTCGCCCCTTTCAATGTTCTTGATGAAAGACGGGATATGGATGCCCACCGGGCAACCTTGCATACAGGTCGGTTTGGGGCAGTCGAGGCAACGCTGGGCTTCGCGGCGTGCCTGTTCCGGTGTGAGCCCTATATTCACCTCTTCGAGGCGGGTGTGGCTCCTGTATTCCGGGTCCAACTCGTTCATGCGGACTCGCGGTATACCGGCGCGGTCCTTGTTCTTCATACTCTTGCGGAGTTCTTCACGCCACGGCTCGGCACGGCGCGAAGCTATCAATTGTTCTTGTTCGGTCATAAGGCGTCAGTATTATGATTTGTAAGCGCTCAGGCGCATTAACAGTTCATCGAAATCGACTTGGTGTGCATCGAACTCCGGACCGTCCACGCACACAAACCGTGTCTTTCCCCCTACGGTGATGCGGCAGGCACCGCACATTCCTGTGCCGTCCACCATGATGGTGTTCAGGGATGCGACGGTAGGAATATCGTACTTCTTGGTGAGTGCAGCCACGAACTTCATCATTATTGCCGGGCCGATGGTAACGCAGAGGTCCACCTTCTCCCGCTTGATGACATCTTCCACACCTTCGGTAACCAGCCCTTTCTTGCCATACGAGCCATCGTCTGTCATGATGATGACTTCATCCGCATTGGCACGCATCTGCTCTTCGAGGATAATCAAATCCTTGGTACGCGCCGCCAACACAACCACGACGCGGTTCCCCGCCTTATGGAACGCCTTCACAATTGGCATGAGCGGAGCGACTCCCACGCCTCCTCCGGCGCAGACCACCGTGCCTACTTTCTCCACGTGCGTCGCTTGTCCCAGCGGGCCTACGAGGTCGGTGATATAGTCTCCTACGTTAAGCTCACATATCTTGTGTGATGAGGCTCCGACAGCCTGGATAACCAGTGTAATCGTGCCTTTCTTCGTATCGGCATCGGCAATGGTAAGGGGGATGCGCTCGCCCTTCTCGCCGACCTTTACAATCACGAAATGCCCTGCCTTGCGGGAACGGGCAATCAGCGGTGCTTCCACTTCCAGTTTTACCACATTGGCAGAGAAATGTTCTTTACTAACAATCTTGTTCATGTATAATCGCTTTGAAATCGTTGATTCACATTTATTCAAACAGGTCGTCTTCCCGGATAAGCATCAGGATGGCGGAATGGGGCACGATGATATACTTCTCGTCATTGAAGGCTATTTCGAAAGAAGCGTTCTGGAGGTATATTGCCAAATCCCCGGTTTTAGCTTGGAGAGGGATATAGAGGGCTTCGCGGTTTTCCTTGCTTTCCCATACTTCCAAGTCTTCGTTTTGGGACGGGATTGCGTAGCCGGGACCGGTCTTGATGACATAGCCGCATTGTATTTTCTCTTTTTCTTGTACTGTCGGGGGCAGGTACAGGCCGGTTTTTGTCTGGCTCTGGGGATTCTTGGGTTTGACCAAGACTTTGTCACCTATCAATAGGAACTTGTTTATGTCTTTTCGTTCTATCGGCAATTGCATATTTTTTCCCTGTTTTGAATAGTCAAAGGCAAAAGTAAGCATATAAAATGAATTATGGATTACATATGGTAAAGATAAATTGCCCAAGGAACGCCTGTTTCCGCGCTTCCTTTTCCTGTTTGCCGGACGGGAAATGCCTGTTTCTCTCCCTATATATGTTTTAAAACATATCGAAGTCAAATATTTCATATAATAGATTGGTTAATCGAAAAAAAAAAAAACTATTTTTGCGCAGAGGCAAGCGGAAAACCCGGCAGGAAAAGGCTTTTGTTTTCCCCGGCAGGTTTAAATGGGAGTCGGAAGAGCCGGTAAAATCTTGTTTTACAATAATTTTTTACGAGAGATATTGCAAAAACGGGTGTTTCTGATGCATTGCGAGGCCGCAAAGTGTGAAAAACGGGTGTTTCCGGTACTTTTCGGGGTCGCAAAGCCCGAAAAACAGGTGTTTCCGGCACTTTTCGAGGCCGCAAAGTATGAAAAACGGGCGTTTCCGGCATTTTTCGGGGTCGCAAAGCCTCAGAAACGGGTGTTTCCGACTTATGTAGAGTGAACGAAACAAGTAAATAAAATAACACAATTATGAAATTACAATTTGAAAAAGTGATGTTGATAAGCTTGGCGCGCTTGACCAACGCCGAGTTTATCTTTTTCGTTTCCCGTTTCATTGAGCTTCTTGAAGCTCTGCAGGAAAAGGGAACGACTGGTGGAGATGAAAGCCTGCCCGAAGTGCAGGCTGCTGCTGTCGATGGTGTTCCCGCGCTCTATATTACACAAGATGTGATGGACGATGTGAAAGCTGACATTGAAAAGATGGTGGAGTTGAACAAGCAATCCCGTTCCCGCATAGCAACGAAGAAATTGACGGAGCTTGACCAACAACGCGACCGCCTGGCTGCTTACATTTCGAGTGTTGTTGCCCGTGCAGCCGAACTTCCCGATGAGGAAGACCGCGAGCTGGGCATGGCGCTTTACAATGATTTGAAGGTGTATGCCGGAATCGGCAAAATGCCGCAAAACGACGAGACGGTTACAATCCGGGGCATGATAAACGATATCCGGAAGCCTCAGCACGCTACAGCCGTAGCAACCTTTGGCATAGAAAAGTATGTAAACCAATTGGAAGAAGTGAACGAAAGCTACGCGCAAATGGCTTTGCAGCGCAGCATGGAAATTTCGGAAACGAAACTCCAAGAGAAGAACAAGGAATTGCGTGCCCGCTTGGGCTCGCTCTACGACGCGATGCTTGCCCATGCTTTTGCTGCAAACTTGCTGCATGGCACGGACGACACGGAGCGTTTCATCCACGACTGGAATTCGTTTGTCGAGGAAATCAAGGCAAACCGCAACCTGCGCGGCTCTTCCAAAAAGGAAGACGATGATGACGATGAAGGAACCACAGAGGAGCCGGACGACAAGCCGGTGGTTTCTTGAGAACCGGCAATGATTACGGAGAATATTATTAGTAACTATAAAAAGTAGTATCATGAGGAAATTTTTACTTAAGTCATTATCCGCCGCTGCTGCCCTTTGTTTGGCAATGCCTGGGCAGGCGGCGATGGGCGACACCGGAGTGGGCGGGTTGCCGAGGAGTATGGAAGTGTTGCAGGATGCAGAGGTGAGGTTTT
>CAYZTO010000069.1:5142-13299 GCA_964481365.1 uncultured Parabacteroides sp.
CGGTTATACTTATGTAGAAGCAACAGGGGCAACACCCGTAAACACATCTAATGCATACACTTACAGTGGCACACAAATAGACCTTTCTGATTATGCCGAGGTAAATGGTACGGAATCGACGTATCAATGGTATCAAGTAGATGAGAATACAGGTGCATATACCGAGGTTTCCAGGTTTGCCGGAAGCGAATATGGTGCATTTATTTTGATAGGAACTCCGGGAGAATATTTCATCTGTGAAGTCAGTAATGAACTCTTTGCAGGATGGGTAATGCGAACACCGAGGATTAAAATTTCTCGCACTTCAACTGATTATTCATCAACAGATACTGAAGCTTTACGCAAGTTAGCCAACGATAACCCGCAAGTTTCGCAATTGAAGGAGTTTGTTGATAGCAAAGGTTGGGAAGTTGAAAATTGGGATTCTTCTTCGGATGTTATCGCAACAGATTGGAGTGGTATTGCACCTTATCGCTTGACGCATTTGCGCATAAAATTAAATTGGGGGAATGAACCGGATACTATATCCAAGTTGGATTTGAGCGCATTCACTGAATTGAAGTGGTTCGAATGCGAACGCTTCATGAGTATATCTGGATTAGATTTGTCTGAGAATACGAAGCTGGAGCACTTGCATGTTTATAGCAGAAATCTGGAAAGCATAGATGTATCGATGTGTCCGAACTTAACCACATTTGCATTTTATACTGGAAGTATTATAGAAGATGTCAGTGAATACAATCGAACAAAGCTTAAAAGTATTAATCTGTCGGGTTGCACAAAGTTAGAAACATTTAAGTTGGAACATGCGCATGTGGCATCCTTTGATTTCTCTCCATACAAACAGCTTCGGGAAATTTATATTGGAAATTGTCAAGATTTGGTAGCACAGAGTTTGACGAGTGCAGAGAATTTGCAAATTTTGTCTTTGCCACAGACAACACAGTTTGGGGATTATATTCAAAATCTTCCGTCGTCTATCACAGAATTAGATTTGACTGATACAGAATATGAATTGCCATCTGCTAATGTTTCTCAGAATTTGTTGTCGTTAGGTGTTCCAACAACCGTAGAAGAGATAGATTTGAATGATTACCCGAATTTGCGAACTATGGATGTAGGTCTTGGAAATTATGGTTCTTCTAAGCTACAGTATTCAAACGTAAAGAATTATCGGAAGATAAGTTTCGATGGATTAAGTCAAATTCAATTGCAATCTCCTTCTCATCCTGAGGATTCGTATTTGTTTGAAAATGGCGATACTATCGACTTATCTTCGGAAGCTGTGGTTAATGGCATAGCATCTACTTATATTTGGGTAAATGCCAAATACAATACGGAAGAAACCGAAGCCATTAAGGAAGTGGAAGGCAGGCCGGGTGTATTCGTATTGGATAGCAAGGAAGAAGTTTATGGAGAATATTATTGTGTGATTTGGAATACGCAATTTTGCGATTGGTGTGAAATCACCAGTTGGAGTGGTTGGCGGATGACAACATCGAATATTTATGTTGAAACCGGCAACTCATCCTCATTCCACCAAGGTGATGTGCAGGCAATCGCTCAAATTGTAGCCGATACAGACAATAGTGCTTTGCAAGAATGGTGGGACAGCGATGCATGGCAAACGGGCGGAAGTTCGGGTGTTGCGCAAGCTGTTTGGAACAACGATGAGCCGTGCCGTTTGACGGAACTATATATCAACAATATCTCGAATGGTTTTGCCGAGACGGTGGATTTATCGGCTTTGGATAAATTAGAAGTTGTTTCGTTGGCAAGTACTTCAGTGAAGAATGTCGTCCTTCCGGAAAATACAGAAGCGCTCCGCTCTTTGACGCTTTCATCCACAGCTATTGAAAGCCTGATAGTCAGCCCGTACGAGGCTCTTGAATATCTGGATGTAAGCTATACGAACCTGACAGCCCTCGACCTTTCCAACAATGCGAACTTGACAGGGCTGAAGCTGAATGGTTTGCCGATAGAAAGTGTTGAAACGACGAATCCTACACTGGCAGCACGTTTGACGAGCTATGGTGTCCCATCTGCAACAACGAGTATAGACTTGGCAGTGTTCCCGGCATTGAAGCAGTTGTATGCTGCAGGTTCAGACTTGCGCTTTAGCGGTGTGCAGAATCCGCGGCAGATGGACCCGATAACTGACGACACATATACGACGGTAGTGGGAACAAATCGTGATGAATATACACCATACGGTTCAACGCTGGATTTCTCTTCTGAAATGAATATCGGCGGTACGCAATCAACAATAGTGTGGGAATCGGTAGATGCTTTGGACGGAACGGCAACAACGCTTGGGACAAGTGCAAGTTATTTGTTTGGCGATAATCTTGTTCCGGGTGATTATGTAACGGCTACGATAGAAAATGCGTTATTCCCCGGTTGGATTATGCGATTCCAGACAACAGTTTATACCTGCGACGGTGATGCCAACTTGGATAAAGTAGTAAACGTGGCCGACGTTACCGCAACAGTTAGCTATATCTTGAGGGATGAAGCAAACATGATAGAACGTTTCGGTTTTGGTGAGGCTGATGTAAACTACGATTACTCTATTGAAATCGCCGATGTTGTCGGCATCGTAAACATCATTCAAGGCAAGGCGGTAGCGAAGACAAGCGAATTGCGCGACGCATACCAGCCTACAGTTCTCCTCGAACTGGATAAGGACAGATTCCTGACGATGACGAGCCAGGTTCCGGTTGCCGGAATCCAGTTGGAATTTACGGGAGCTACGGAAGAATTGCCGTTGCTGAGCGACGCAGCGCACTTTGTTCAGGCTTCTACGTTGAATGGCGATACGTTACGTACGGTAGGCTATAGCATGGACGGCAAGACAATTCCGACAGGCAAGACAATCATCATGCAGTTGCCGGCAGGCGTCAAATTGCTGAAGGCTGTCTTCTCGGATGCTGATGCGAACTCGCTGCGTGCGGAAGGCGATATTGTCCCGACGGCAAACGAGACTATCGAGACGGTAGACCAGATAGAGGCAATCCGCAACTATCCGAACCCGTTCAGCGGAAGCACAACGTTCAGCTATAACTTGAAAGAGCCGGCTACGAGCGTGGCAATCCAAGTGTTCTCGACAAGCGGAGCGTTGGTTGAAACGATAAAGGGTCTGCCTGCTAATGTGGGTTTGAACCGTTGCACGGTGAGTATTCAATTGCCGGGAGGAATCTATTACTACCGTCTATTGTTGGATGGCAAGACTGTAAGTGATGCTAATACGATGAAGATAAAGTAGCATAATAATCAATGTACAGGCACGGGCTTCGCGGAAATCCACGGAATCCGTGCCAAACTAAAAACGACAACAATATGAAGAAGTATAATATAATAAAAGGTATAGCCTCCTTCGCCCTTTCGTTCTTCTTGGCGGGGACGGCAAATGCTGCTATCTGGAATCTTGAAAAGACCCAGTTGGCAAAACCAGGAGAAATGGATACGCTCCGTGTGGTGTTGGAAAATAACAGTTTTAATTTCACCTCGTTCCAAATGGATATTGCACTTCCTGAAGGTGTGCTGGTTACGGGCAATCCGATTCTCGACTCCTCGATGGCAAACGGGCAGACGGTTAGTTGGGAGACTCAAGGCACAAATGCGTATCGTTGTGTTGCTTATAGTGTAACGAATAGCGAAATGCTGGAACCCCAAGGCACATTACTTAATATCCCGGTGCAATTGACGGCAGCCTTCCAATCCGGTACGGTGTCGATGACGGCTGGTTTACTTGCCAATAGCAAATCGGAAACGATGGAAGTGACAGACTTCTCTGTAACGGTAACAGCAGAAGTGAAGATGCTGGATATTGCAGTAAATGTTTCCGGTCTGGAGCAGACGGTGAATCCCGATGCTCCGGCATCGATTGATTATACAACGATACCGGCAGGCTTGCTTTTGACGGAAGGATATTTTACAGATGAGGAATGCACAACTCCGGCAACGGATGATAATCGGAAAGCGGAAGGAACCGTGTACGTGAAGCTTAGTTTTCCCGGCAACGAAACCTATAATTCTTTCGAGAAAGTTTATGCGATAGTGCTTACGACAAAGAAGGATATCTCTTCGGGAAATATCATAATCCCAACAGCATCTCCTTTATTGGAAGGGCAATTGCTCTCAACATCTTTATTGACTGGCGGTAGTGCGACTGATACAGACGCAATGCCAATTCCCGGAGAATTTGTCTGGACTGACGGAAACACCTTTGTTCAGGAAAGTGGAGAGTATTCCGTAACCTTTATCCCGCAGAACCAAATGTATTATAATACAAAAGAGGTAAAGGTTTATGTAACCGTGAATAAAACATATCTGATTACTGCTGTTTCTTCTTCCGGTGGTGTGATAAAACTCATTGGTCAAACAGAAGACAATATTTATGCCGCCGGGCAAAGCCTGACATTAGAAGCTGTACCGGATGCAAACTACCGCTTTGTTGGTTGGACTAAGAACGGAACAGCTATCACAGGCGGGGCAAGTATGGAGGTTACGGCAGAAAGCGATGTGACTTATTTTGCCACATTCGAGCCGATTGAACACCAGATTTCCTTGGTATCAGAAGGGGAAGGTTCTTTGACTGCTACAGCGAATGGGACAACGGTTGGCAACGGTGCAAGCGTGCAGCAAGGTACTACGATTCAAGTCGTGGCGACACCGGGCGATGGCTGGCAATTGTCAGAGCTTACAGTAAACAACGATTCTTTGAAAGGAGACAAGTTATTGGTGGAAGAAGCTTCGACCATTAAGGCAGTCTTTACGCAGAAGCAGGTCGATATGTACACGGTAACAGTAGCTTCGGCAGAAAATGGACGAGTGTTGATTTACAAACAGGATGGTTCATTAGTAGCTTCCGGTTCGACGGTTCCGGTCAATACTCAGATTCGCGCCATTGTCCTTCCGAATGCAGGTTATCAGTATAGTTCTATTATGTGGGAAGGAACAGAACCTGCGGATATAGACGACTTGCATATTGTAAGAGGTGATGTTGTGGTTACGCCGAAATTTGAAAAGAGGCAATTCACCATTACAGCGCAATCCGCGAATAGTAATCATAGTACAGACACGCCGGCAGGCAGCATTAAGGTGGACAAAACGACGGCTTATTATGGTGAAACTGTAAAGGTTTCAATTGACACGATGCAAGACGGTGCCATCCTCCTTTACGTCTTGGCAAATGGTAAGGAAATCCAGCTGAATGAAGATATTTTGGTTACAAGTGATATGACGATTACGGCTGTGTTCGACCATCGTGTTGATATTCTGAAGGAGTACATCATGTGGCCTTACCAAGAATGTTATTACAGTGGCGTGTCTCGTAATTTCGTGCCGTTTGCTTCGCAGACTTACGCAGGTTTCTCGTTTGAAGTTTCTTATAAGCGGACGAAAGATGGGAATGGCAAAGACGTAACCGAAACTCCGATTGAAAGGGCTATTGATGCCGGGGAATATACGGTTATTCTGCATCGTGATGAAGATGGATTGTATAATGAGTTTAACGAGGAATACGAAAAAGGTTTGACTATCAAGAAATCTACGATTGCGGTAACAAAAGCACCGGAGCTTTCAGATGATCCGCTCCATACATACAGTGACCCGGAGACTCGTCCCAGTGGAGAAAAAGTCGTTATAACTTATGAAACTTACGACGTTTATCCGCATTTGAGGACTTATACTATTGAGCCGAATCAGGTATATCCGGATGTTGTTAATAACTATAACGGTACGGTATTCTACCATCCGGTAACTGGAATAAACGAGGATGGAAATTTGATTCGCACGGTTGGCTTTACGGAATATTGGGTTACTTATCTTCGCAGCGCAGAAGAGCCAAAAGGCGGGCTTCGCATTACAAACGGAGGTCTTCCTTACGAAGCAGATGAAGATGGCAACATCGACATAATTGAAGGCACCACCGTAACTTTCGAAGCTGTTCCTGTCGGAGACTACAAGTTTGTCAAGTGGGCGGATAATGAAACGGAGAATCCTCGTACGGTAAGTGTTGAGGATGAAAGCATCACAAGCAAGCTGATTCCTGAGTTCGCCCTCAAGTCCGAGCCTACCTTCTCCTTGGTTTCTACCTCCTCCGTTTATAACGCTTCCAACCAAACGGTTTCCCTCACGGGTGATGAAGCTGTCATATCGACTTGCCAAGTTTCATTCTATAGCGACGAGGCTTGCACTCAACCTGCCGCATTGAAGAATGCCGGGACGTATTATATCCGCGTATATCGTCCGGCTGATACGGATTATAAAGCAAGCGAGAAAGTGTTCACTTATACCATTTCGCCTGCGACGCCGGAAGTTGTCGCTCCCGAAGCCTCTGAAATCCTGGCAGGTGAGACTTTGTCGAAATCGCAGCTGATGGGCGGCCATGCCGGTATCGTTGCCGGTTCCTTTGCTTGGGCAGAACCTTCGAAGGTGGCAACAGCGTCCGGAGAGTACGACGTTGTCTTTACTCCCGTGAATCCGAATTATACGCCGGTAACACTCAAAGTTGCAGTCTCCGCCCTCGGGGCAGACGCTGAAAGTGATGAGCCAAGCAATCCGTCGGACGAGCCGAATGTGCCAACCGGTCTGGAAGAAGGCGCAGCGAAGACAACCGTCACGGCAAAGAATCAGGCAATAATTATCCGACCTGCCCAGCCTATGACGGTCTGCGTAGTCAATATGATGGGAGCCGTCCTTTATCTGGGAGATGTTGCGGATGTTGTTTCCGTTCCGGTGGGAAATACCGGCGTTTATATAGTGAAGATGACGACGGGCGGTTCGGAAGACGTCCGTAAAATACAAGTCCGATAAGTTCTTCCAACAAAAAAGTCCGGCACTTTCGGGTGCCGGACTTTCATTTCCCAAAATAGTATGTTTAATTCAACGCTGCCAACGCCTCCTTCACGCGGCGCATGGCTTCGATGATGTTCTCGTCGGATGTGGCATAACTCATGCGGATACATTCAGGCGCGCCGAACGCAGCCCCGCCGACGCAAGCCACGTGTCCTACTTCCAAGAGGTACATCGCAAGGTCTGCCGCATTGTTGATGGTGCGTTTGCCGTCCGATTTACCGAAGTAAGAACTGCATTTCGGGAAAAGATAGAACGCCCCTTGTGGTGTGTTCACTTCAAGCCCGGGAATCTCCTTCGCCAATTTCACGATGAGGTCGCGGCGGCGGTGGAAAGCCTGGCGCATCTCTTCCACAGGCTGCTGCGTCCCGGTATAAGCCGCTTCGGCAGCTTTTTGCGAAACAGAGCAAGGTCCCGACGTGTATTGCCCCTGCAGCTTATTGACAGCCTTGACAATCCATTCCGGACCGGCAATGAAACCGATTCTCCAGCCCGTCATTGCATACGCTTTGGAAACGCCGTTCACCACTACGACGCGCTCCTTGAGTTCCGGGAATTGGGCTATGCTTTCGTGTTTTCCCGTATAAATGATGTGTTCGTAAATCTCATCTGCAATGATATAAACCTGCGGATGCTTTGCCAACACTGCTGCGAGGGATTCAAGCTCGTCGCGGCTGTAAACAGAACCGGTCGGGTTCGACGGCGAGCAAAGAATCATTAATTTGGTCTTGGGCGTGATGGCTGCTTCGAGCTGGGCGGGTGTTATCTTGAAGTCCTGCTCAATCCCTGCCGGAATGCAAACCGGCGTGCCGTCTGCCAGCTTTACCATCTCCGGGTAGCTCACCCAGTAAGGGGCAGGGATGATTACTTCATCACCGGCGTTTACCAGAGCCAGTACCGTGTTGCAGACCGACTGCTTCGCGCCGTTGGCGCACGAAATCTGGGCGGCTGTGTAGTCCAGCCCGTTTTCCTTCTTCAGTTTCTCCACAATGGCATTGCGCAACGACGGGTAACCCGCAACCGGCGAATATCGCGAGTAATTCTCGTCGATGGCCTTTTTCGCTGCTTCTTTGATGTGGTCGGGCGTGTCGAAGTCCGGTTCTCCCACGCTCATGTTGATGATGTCGATTCCCTGAGCTTTCAGCTCGGAACTCTTTTGCGACATTGCCAGCGTCTCTGACGGTGACAAACGATTTAAACGTGCTGATAGTTCCATATTGTTTCTCATATAAAAAAATGCTTCCTTTTTTGTTTGTAGATTAGGAATTCGCAGACGAAAACCTGAAAAATGATTTTTTG
>CAYZTO010000070.1:0-13267 GCA_964481365.1 uncultured Parabacteroides sp.
CGGGTGCAAAAGTACTAACTTTTCCTCCACCTCCAAACTTTTTCGAAAGTTTTTTAGAGGAAAAATTGAACTCTATTCGAAAGTGGCTATAAATCAGCATAATATACGGATTTTTTTTTGAGAGACATTAAACCCAATAAATACGAGGGGCATACTATGCCGCCTGCGGTACAACGGTTTGCGGAGGAATATGACCTTCATGACTTCACCGTGGTCGCAAATGAGCGTCGGCAAATATACCCGGCGCGGCAGGTGTTATAGAGTGACAGGAAATACCCACGCATGGGGTATCTTTGTACCCCATGCGTGACCCTTCTCAGTACCCCATTCATGACCCTTTGAGGTGTCCCATGCATGGGTTATAACGGCGGTTCTGCAAGGCATAAAAAAGGCTGTCACGATTCAGTTCGAGACAGCCCCGCGAGTGGTTTATAGGTTTGCTTTTATATAGTCTTCGGTAGAGTAGAACGGGACTTCCGTTGCCGTCCCGCCAGCCCTGTCTTCGGCATGCCGGAAGAGCATCTTCTGCCCGGAGCAGAGGGCGTCGAGGAAAGAGAGTATTTCACGGAGATAACGCCTCATGGGGAGGTCGGCGACTTCGTGCCCGGCATTGTTCACCGAATAGAACATGTGCGGTATGTCTTTCGCGTCTAGCGACTTGCAGATGGAGAGCGAGCCCCAAAGACCCATCTCCCCTACAATAGCTTTTTCGTATGGTACTATACGGTCGGCATCTCCGTGGAAAAGCAAGACTGGGCATGGGGATTGTTCCCACGCAGGTGCTTCTGCTGATGCTATTGCGCCGGCAAAAGAAATGATCCCGGCATAACGGAAGCCGTGGGGAAGGAGCGCCGAGAGTGGGCTGCCTTTCTTGCAGTTCTCATATTCAGCCTGGAGTGCCGTGATAGCCCCCGCACTCGAACCGCATGCAACCACCTTTTGCGGGTCGGTTTGCCAGGTGTCGCTGTGCTCCACCACGAAGCGTGTGGCACGGTAGAAATCGGAAGTAGCGGTGGTGATAGCCTCTTGCAAGAGGGTCGTAAACGTTGATGCCGAGACGGTTTCGGATTGGGGGAATGCCGCCAGTGTTGTACGGTAGTCGGTCGAGACTACGGTGTATCCTTCTTCAGCAAGCGCGTGGAAGAACGGGACGTAGGATTCGGATGCGCGGTCGCCACCCTTGAATCCCCCGCCGAATGCGAACAACACGACCGGTTGGGGCTTGCCGCCGGTTGCGGCGGAATACTTGTCCAAGCGGAGCGTGTCGCCCTGTTCAATGGCGAAGATGAAGGTCTCTTTACTCACGCCGGTCCCGCCGGATGCGTTTATTGCGGCACTCCCGCCGAGCAAGAGCGACATTGCAATAAGGGTTCGGATTGTTTTCATAATGCTTTCTTATTCTTTGTTGAAAAATACGTGGCTGTTGAGGGCTTCGAGGGCGCGGACTTTGTCTGTTGCCCTCAGCACGAGCGAGACGTTACTGCTGCTTCCCCCGTATGAAATCATGCGGACGGGTATGTCTTTCAACGCATTGATGATGCGTGCCTCGAAGCCTACGTTTTGCCATTCGAGGTCTCCGACCACGCACACTATTACCATGCCTCTCTCCACATGCACGGTGGCGTAGTTCTCCAGCTCTTTTACTACTTCGGGCAAATGTACGTCGTTGTCTATTGCAAGGGATACGCAGATTTCCGACGTGGTTACGAGGTCTATGGCGATTTTGTTGTTGGCAAACGAATCGAATACAATGCTGAGGAATTTGTGGCATGGTACTAAGCGCAGGGAGCGGATGTTCACGTATATGATGCCGTCTTTTGCCGCGACTGCCTTGATGCGCCCCTTTTCCGCACGGTTGCTGATGAGTGTTCCCGGAGCTTCGGGAGCGAATGTATTAAGCAGGCGTACGGGGATGTTGAAGCGTTTGGCAGGCTCTATGCACGTGGGGTGCAGGATTTTCACACCAAAATGCGCAAGTTTCGCTGCCTCGTTGAAGTTAAGCTGGCGTACAGGCATGGTATGGCGGACTATGCGCGGGTCGTTGTTGTGCAGTCCGTCGATGTCCGTCCAAATCTGTATTTCGCTTGCACGGGTGACAGCCCCGATGATGGATGCGCTGTAGTCGCTTCCCCCCCGCAGGAGGTTGTCTATGTCTCCGAAAGCGTTCCTGCAGATGAAGCCCTGGGTGACGAATATGGATATGTCGGGATAGTCGGCAAGTTTTGCGTTGAGCTTCTGCCCGATGTATTCAAAATCCGGCTCACTGTCTTTGGTGATGCGCATGAAATCGAGTGCAGGGAGCAAAACGGAACGGATGCCTTGTTCTTCAAGATAAAATTCCATCATGCCTGCCGACATTATTTCGCCTTGCGCCACCACAATCTTTTCGTCGAAAACAGTGAAGGGGACTTTTGAGAACATCCATACGGTGTCGAAGCAACCCGATACCAGCTCGAGGGCTTTTGATTTCATTTCCTCTGTCTCGTACAGCTTTTCGATTTCTTCTGAGTAGAACTGCTTCATGCGCGAAAGGATTCTCCCGGCTTCGTCCGTTTCTTTCTTGTAAAAGCAGTTGGCAATGTCGAGGAGGGTATTGGTCGTGTTTGCCATTGCAGAAATAACAACAATCTTCCGCTCTCCATCGGTAATCAAGGATGCGGCGTGCTTCATCCTCTCTGCTGTGCCGATAGATGTCCCGCCGAATTTCAGTACTTTCATTTTCATTTAATAAATATCCACGAATAACCAGACGCAAAGATAATGGTTACCATGCAAAAAGGCTTTGCATGGAAGTTAATTTTGCACGCCGGGCAGGGGAGGGAAACAAAAACGGTTGGCAAGTTTCTGTGAAGAAATTGCCAACCGGAAATATATGAATTATGAAAACGAGTACGCCTTTACTTTTCCCTGACAAAGATGTTGATAGGTGTCCCTGTAAGGTCCCAGTTCTCTCGTATTTTGTTTTCAAGGAAACGTTTGTAAGGCTCCTTTATCCACTGCGGGAGGTTACAGAAGAACACGAACGACGGGATGCTTCCGCCTGGCAACTGCGTAATGTATTTGATTTTGATGTACTTCCCCTTCCATGCAGGAGGCGGATAATTCTCGATGATTGGTAGCAACGTCTCGTTGAGCTTGGCTGTAGGGATGCGTTTTTTCCGGTTGTCGAAAACCTTTTGTGCTGCTTCAAGGACTTTGAAGATGCGTTGTTTCGTCAGAGCAGAAATAAAGATGATAGGGAAATCGGTGAACGGTGCAAAGCGTGCATGTATGGCATCCGTGAACGTATTGATGACCTTCTGGCTTTTGTCTTCCACCAAATCCCATTTGTTAATGCAGACAACCAACCCCTTTTTGTTCTTTTGTATCAGTGAGAAGATGTTCATGTCCTGGCTTTCGATTCCCCGTGTAGCATCGAGCATGAGGATACACACGTCCGAATTTTCAATTGCTCGGATAGAACGGATGACGGAGTAATACTCCAAATCTTCTTTCACCTTGCCTTTCTTGCGAATGCCTGCGGTATCTACCAGGTAGAACTTCAATCCGAATTTATTGTACTTCGTATAAATGGAATCGCGTGTTGTCCCTGCGATTTCCGTCACGATATGCCGTTCTTCACCGATGAACGCGTTCAGCAGCGATGATTTGCCCGCATTGGGTCGTCCCACTATGGTGATACGTGGCAAGTCTTCCTCAGTGGCAGCAGACTTTTCTTTCGGGAATAGTGAAACGACTTTGTCTAATAAATCCCCTGTTCCCGACCCGTTGATTGCTGAGATGCAATAGGGGTCTCCCAAACCGAACGAGTAAAACTCGGATGCATTGGCGTGCAACGCATAATTGTCTGCTTTGTTTGCCACTACGATGACCGGCTTTCCCCCACGGCGCAAGATGTCGGCGACATCATCATCGAGGTCAGTTGGTCCGTTTTCAACATCGACTACAAAGAGTATGACATCAGCTTCCTCTATGGCAACTTTGACTTGTTTGTTTATTTCTTCTTCAAAGATATCTTCTGAATTGACGACCCATCCGCCGGTATCAATAATTGAAAACTCCTTGTCTAACCACAGGGCTTTGCCATATTGGCGGTCGCGCGTTGTCCCGGCTTGCTCATTGACTATTGCCTGGCGCGATTGCGTCAGCCGGTTGAAGAGCGTTGATTTTCCCACGTTGGGCCTTCCAACAATTGCAACAATATTTCCCATATTCTAAAATTCAATTAATCTAACCGATATCCGAAAGCTTTCAGCAATTGGTCGCGGTTCCTCCAATCATTTTCGACTTTGACGAACAGTTCGAGGAATACCTTCTTCTCAAAAAAGCGTTCGATGTCTTTTCGCGCCATTGTCCCGACTTTCTTCAAAGCCTGTCCCTGGTGACCGATTATGATGCCTTTCTGCGAATCTCTTTCTGTTATAATTGCCGCTTTGATATGGATTTTATCCTTATCCTCTTTGAATGATTCCACAACAACTTCTACTGAATAGGGAATCTCCTTTTGATAGTAAAGAAGTATTTTCTCGCGTATAATCTCCGTCACGAAAAAGCGTGCAGGTTTGTCTGTCAGTGCGTCTTTTTCAAAATAAGGCGGAGACATCGGCATTAGGTCTGCGATTCTTTTCTTGACATAATCGATGTTGAAGTTTGCCATAGCTGAAACGGGGATGATTTCCGCTTTAGGGAGCAAAACCTGCCATTCTGAGACGAGGCGTTCCAAATCTGTCTGGTTTGTCAGGTCGATTTTATTAATAAGCAAAAGTACCGGATAACCGGTAACTTTCTGTACACGCAAGAGGAAGTCTTCATTCTTGTTTATTTTCTCTATGACATCAGTCACATACAATAAAACATCTGCATCTCCCAATGCTGATTCGGAAAAGTTAAGCATAGACTCTTGCAGCTTGTAGTTGGGGCGCAAGACTCCGGGTGTGTCAGAATAAACAATCTGCATATCGTCAGTATTCACGATACCCATGATGCGGTGGCGGGTGGTTTGCGCTTTTGATGTGATAATTGAAAGACGTTCACCCACCAAACGGTTCATTATGGTTGATTTTCCAACATTGGGATTGCCTACGATATTCACAAAACCGGACTTATGCTTCTTTTCTTCCATCGTAGCCCCATTTGATGTATATAGACCCCCAAGTAAAGCCGGCACCAAAGGCAGCCAGAATAAGATTGTCGCCTTTTCTCAGTTTGCTTTCCCATTCCCAGAGACAGAGCGGGATGGTTCCTGCGCTGGTATTACCATATTTCTGTATGTTCACCATCACTTGGTCATCCCGGACACCAAGACGTTTTGCCGTGGCATCTATGATGCGAAGGTTTGCCTGGTGTGGAACTACCCACGTGATGTCGTCGTTCGTCAAACCATTGCGCTGGACAATTTCGGCAGCTATGTCTGCCATGTTTGAAACAGCATGTTTGAACACATAGCGGCCATCTTGATAAACGAAATGTTCGTGATTGTCAATAGTCTCGTGAGAAGGAGGATAAGCAGAACCTCCGGCTTTCATCAACAAATGTTCTAACCCGGATCCGTCAGTACGTAAAATAGTGTCGATAATTCCAACATTTTCGGTAGTCGGTTCAATCAAAACAGCACCACAACCATCACCGAAAAGCGGGCAGGTGTTCCTGTCTGTATAATCGGTGATAGCCGTCATCTTGTCTCCAGCTACTACGATAATCCGTTTATAACGTCCGGAACGGATATAGTTGGACGCAGTTTCCAAAGCGTAGAGGAATCCGGCACAAGCTCCTTGCACATCAAACGTTAAAGCGTTTTTACATCCTGTGTTATATGCAATAATCGAAGCTGTTGTGGGGAAATGATAATCCCCTGTGGTTGTAGCGCAGATTACAGCCTCTATTGATTCTGGTTCAACTTGATTTTTCTGGAATAATTCATTTACGGCGCGTATACCCATATAAGAAGTGCCTTTTCCTTCCCCTCTTAAAATCCGGCGTTCTTTTATGCCAACACGAGTGGTAATCCATTCGTCAGATGTTTCCACCATCCTGGAAATATCTTCATTTGTCAGCACATCATCTGGGACATACCCTCCGATACCGGTGATAACCGCATTAATCTTTTCCATAATAAAAATCTCTTTGATTAAAAATAGCCCTAAAAGAATATCTCTTTAGGGCTATTTTCTTTTGTCTGTCAATTTATTAAGACCTGATAGACCTTTTTACACAGCAGCTTCTTTGACAATAGCTAACTTTCCTCTGTAATAGCCGCATTCGCTACAAACTGTGTGATACACATGCCATGCGCCGCAGTTAGGGCAGATGGCCATTGTCGGAACTACAGCCTTGTCGTGAGTTCTTCTCTTGGCTGTTCTTGTCTTACCTTGTCTTCTTTTAGGATGTGCCATGACTTATTTATTTTAATTGTTATTATTCTCAACCAATAAGTTTTTTAAAGCTGCCCATCGAGGGTCAATGTTGCTGTCTGCATTGTCTTTGCCATCCTCGTTGTCTGCACTGCGGGCAGTATGTTCCTTTAATTTAAACATCATAGTTTCATCGCATTTCCCCGGAGCATGAATATGCTTCAATGGAATAGCAAGGGCGATAAATTCATAGAAAAACCATGCCAGATTTATTTTGCCTTCAGTTTCCGGAATGATGATTATGTCATCCCCTTCTTCTGCATATTCAGTACCGAATTTTACAACCAGGCGATTTGTTGTCTTGATGGGCTGCTCCATATCTTCTAAACATCTGTCACACGGAATAACCGCAAACCCTTCGAGTTTAAAGTTCAATTCGAACATCATGGACAGCTTTCTTATTGTCAGCGAAGCGTGAATTCTCCCATTATGTACTTGGTCTCCCTCTATGTCTGTGAAGAATTTGTTCTCCAGAAAGTATTCATATTCATGCACTCCCGGAGTGAGGTTCTTTAAATCAACACTATATGACTCGAATTTTTCCAATGCCCATTTGCGTGAAAACCGTGCAAAGGTACTAATAATCTTCATATAAAAGCAATCTGTCTTTCGTTATTTTTTCATACGGGCAACTTTGTCGTCTGGAAACATGTGGAAATGTATCTCAATCTTATGCATTTTGTGGAATTTCTGCAGATGCTTTTCCTGCATAACGCCGGAGTTCTATTCGGAAAGTTGTGCCTTTGCCCAATTCAGACCAGCGAACGTATATTTTCCCTTTATGGTACGATTCTATGATACGCTTCACGAGTGATAATCCTAATCCCCAGCCGCGTTTCTTAGTGGTGTAGCCGGGATTGAAAACTGTTTTGAACTTGGACTTCAATATACCCCGTCCGGAGTCGGTTATGTCGAGGCGTATTTTATTGTCTTTTTCTTCTAATGTGTACGTTATTTTGCCTTGGCCTTCCATAGCGTCCACAGCGTTTTTGGTCAAATTCTCGATTACCCAAGCAAAGAGAGAGCTGTTTATTAATACAAATACCGGATGGTCTGGAAGTTCAATCTGGAGTTTGACCTTAGATGAAATGCGGGTTTCCATATAATCAAGGGCAGAGCAGATGGAGTCGCAGATGTTTACCGGTTCCGGTTCCGGATTGGACCCGATTTTGGAGAATCTTTCGGCTATTGTTTCCAGACGTTTTACGTCTTTGTCCATTTCCCCCAACATATAAGGGTCTATTTTTTTTGTCTTCAAATATTCAAGCCAGGCAATAAGAGAGGAAATAGGGGTGCCGAGTTGATGTGCTGTTTCTTTCGAGAGTCCGACCCATACTTTGTTCTGCTCTGCTTTTTTTGTGCTTGCCAGCGCAAGAAAAGCTATCAGGATAAATATTGCCATTACGGAGAGTTGCGCGTATGGATATACTAACAACCGTTTCAAGTTTGTTGAGTCATCATAATATAGATACTGGAATGTACCGTCTTCCATATCTACAATAATCGGCATATTCTTGCTTTTAAATTCTTGCAGTTTTGTCTGCAAAAAGGCATCCACATCTGTTTCCGGCAATTCTATATTTTTATATGTAAGAACGCTGTCGCGGTCGTTGCATAGCAATACCGGTATTGTGGTGTTTCCTTGGATTATTTTAAGGATAAGGGTCATGTTCAAGCTCGGGTCTTCGCTTGCCACAACGCGTGTCGCTTCCGCCCATACTTCTATCTTTTCCCTTTCTTCCTGTGCCAAGTCTTTTATTATAATGTCTGAAACTACAACGGACAATATGGCTATTAGTATAGCTGCGACAATAACTATGTATTTAATGCGTTCGCGAGTATCGTAAATGCTGTTCATGTTTTGCAATATATTAATCTGACAAATGTTTCTCCGATGCCGGGGCTTCAGGTGTGTGATGAAGTATTATGTTGTGGCACACTCAGCACAAGGCAAAGATACGTGTTTTTGTTTGAGAGGAATTGCAAGTGAGGCGGGTTATGCTGAATTCCTTTTGCCGGGAAATGTTCGCGGGGGAAGTATATCGTGTGATATATCAATGGCTGATGCCGGCAGGCACCAATTGTTAGTGTCGGTCGGCATCAACAGTAGATAAATAAATGTAAAGGAGCTATGTGCCCTTTATAAAGTTCACAGCAACATCTCAGGAATGGGAAATCGTTTCTTTGAATTTATCCAGGAATATGCTTGCTTCTTCCATGCTCAGGCAAAGCGGGGGGAGGAGGCGTATGGTGTTTGTCCCTGCAACTCCGGTGAATATTTTTTCTTGGAAAAGAAGACGGTTCCTGATTTCTTTGATGGAATTTTCAAATTCAATACCAATCATCAGGCCTCGTCCCCTGACTTCCTTGATTTCGGGGAATCCGAGCAATTCACGGATAAGGTAATCTCCCACTTTTTTAGCGTTCTCCACCAAATGTTCTTTTTCCATTATGTCGAGTACTGCGATGGCTCCGGCGCAAGCAAGATGATTTCCGCCGAATGTTGTGCCCAACATTCCATAAGAAGGTTTGAACATAGGGCTTATCAGCACGCCTCCCATAGGAAATCCGTTTGCAATCCCTTTTGCTACTGTTATTATGTCGGGACGGATGTCTGCGTATTGATGTGCGAAGAATTTCCCGCTTCTACCATAGCCGGACTGTATCTCATCAAGTATTAGCACTGCCCCGTATTTTGTGCAGAGTGTCCTTAGAACCCGCATGAATTCATCCGATGGCAGTTGTATTCCGCCTACGCCTTGTATTCCTTCAATTATTACCGACGAGACATCGCCCTTCCTTAATTCTGCTTCCACGGCAAACGGGTCGTTGAGCGGGAGGTAACTGACATCCAGTCCCTCATTGACCGGTGCTATTATGCGTGGATTGTCTGTCACCCGCACTGCGGCTGATGTACGCCCGTGGAAAGAATGTTTGAACGCGAGTACACGTTTCTTCCCGTTGTGGAAAGATGCCAGCTTCAGTGCGTTTTCGTTGGCTTCCGCACCTGAATTGACGAGGAATAGCGCGTAATCGCCGTAACCGGAGGCTTTCCCCAATTTGTCTGCTAACGTCTGCTGGAGCGAATTAATGACAGAATTTGAGTAAAACCCCAGTTTGCTTACCTGTTCACTAATTGCTTTTACATACGTGGGGTGGCTGTGCCCTACGGAAATGACGGCATGCCCGCCATAGAGGTCGAGGTACTCGTTTCCGTCTTTATCCCAGACGTGGCAACCTTTACCTTTGACTATTTCTATATTGAATAATGGATATACATCAAAAAGTTTCATGTCTTAATGTCTTTGTTTAAAATGCAGAAGGTTTCAGGTGGAGCCCTACTGTTTCTTCAAGGCCGAACAATAAATTCAGGTTATGCACTGCCTGCCCGCTTGCGCCTTTCAGTAAATTGTCAATCATTGATACGATTAACAGTTTCCCGTCAATTTGCTCCAAATGTATGAGGCATTTGTTTGTATTGACAACTTGCTTCAAGTCCGGGTTCTTGCGAGTGATGAATGTAAAAGAATGGTCGCTGTAGTAATCTTCATAAAGGCGGATTATTTCTTCCAGCTCTATTTTGCAATCCAGATATGTTGTGGCGAAAATCCCTCTGGAGAAATTGCCTCGTACAGGTATGAAGTTTATGCTGCTTTGGAAACTGTTCTGCAATTGATTCAGGCTTTGCTGTATTTCTGCCAGATGCTGGTGCGTGAACGGTTTGTAGATTGAGATATTGTCGTTTCTCCAGCTGAAATGCGATGTTGGCGAAGGCTTCACGCCAGCCCCGGTTGAACCGGTTATCGCATTTACGTGCAAGTCGGAGTTCAGCATCAGATGCTTTGCCAAAGGCAGCACCGCCAGCTGTATGCAGGTCGCAAAACATCCGGGGTTGGCGACATGCTTTGCCGAACAGATGCGGCGGCGGTTTAGTTCCGGGAGTCCATAGACGAAATCGTGCGAACCGTTTGCTATACGGTAATCCATGCTGAGGTCGATGATTTTCACATTTTCGGGTATATCATGGCTCTCCATGAATTTCTTAGTGTCTCCGTGTGCCGTACAGAAAAAAAGACAGTCTATTTCGTCCAAAGGGAGTTCGCCTGTGAAGCGCAAGTCTGTTTCACCGAACAGTCCTGCGTGTATGTCGGCGATTTTGTTCCCCGCGTTGCTTGTGCTGTTTACGAACCTGAGTTCCACGTCCGGATGGTTCACCAGCAGCCTGATTAATTCACCGGCAGTGTATCCGGCTCCTCCGATGATTCCAACTTTAATCATAAATCCAATTCATCTTTATGATTCGCGTAATAAGCCCGGAGCGGGGTGGAAAGCACTTTGATGAATCCTTTCGCATCGTCGGCTGTCCAGCCTTTCTGCATTTCACCGTATTCCCCGAACTTGTTTTTCACCAAATCATCTTCCGACTCTACGCCGACAGTGGAAAAGCCGTAGGGATGGAGTTCGAGGATGACCGTGCCGTTCACATTCCGTTGGGATTCGGAGAGCATGGCTTCTATGTCGCGCATCACCGGCTCGAGGTATTGGCTTTCGTGCAGGAACATTCCGTACCAGTTACCGACTTGGTCTTTCCAATACTGCTGCCACTTGCTGAGGGTGAACTTTTCCAAGAAGCGGTGCGCGCCGATAATCAGCATCGGGGCGGCGGCTTCGAATCCCACGCGGCCTTTTATTCCTATAATGGTATCACCAACGTGCATGTCGCGGCCGATACCGTAAGCGGAACCTATTTCCTCTACTTTTTGGATTGCCTTTATCTTGTCTTCTATTACTTCACCGTTCACTGCGTGCAGCTCACCTTTTTTGAATTCCAGCCTCAACTGTTCGTTGCCGCTTTTCGTAACCTGCTTCAAGTAGGCGCTTTCCGGAAGTCCTTTCGACGAATCCAATATTTCGCCGCCGCATATCGACGTTCCCCAGATTCCGACGTTGTATGAATATTTCAATTTGACGAAATCAGCCTCGAAGCCATTTTCGCGCAGGTAATTTATCTCATATTCGCGGCTCAATGCCATGTCGCGCGTCAATGTGATGATTTCTATTCCCGGGGACATTACGAGGAACGTCATGTCGAAGCGCACTTGGTCATTACCCGCTCCCGTAGAGCCATGCGCTATTGCATCAGCCCCTATTTCATTTGCGTAGCGTGAAATCGCGAGTGCCTGGAATATGCGTTCCGAGCTGACTGATATCGGGTAAGTCCCGTTCCGCAGCACGTTTCCGAACACCATGAACTTCAAACTCTTTTCGTAATACTCTTTTGTGACGTCGAGGGTGACGTATTCCTTCGCGCCCAACTTGTAGGCGTTTTCTTCGTTTTGTTTTAACTGCGCCTCACTGAAACCTCCGGTATTGGCGCACGCGGCATAGACTTCGTATCCCTTTTCCTTGGCAAGATACATCACGGTAAACGACGTATCCAACCCGCCGCTGAAAGCTACTACTACTTTTTTCTTCTTTTCTTCCATAATGTCATGTATATATTATATGTATAATCAAAAAACCGGTGTAAAGGTAGTATATGTTGAATTACTGCCCTATGTTATTTTTTCTCATATTGTTCTTTTGCCTTCTCGGTCATTTCGAACCGAATCTGCTCGGTGCGTTTGCGCAAGACTTCAAACAGCTCTTCGTGCATAAGGCAACGCGGGTCTGCCGGGTCGAAAAGCATTGCGGTGCAGATGCAATACCGGCGGCCGGTGCGCTCCAGCACGTCGTGGTTGATGCACCCCTGGCATCCCCTCCAGAAAGCCTCGTCGTCGGTAAGGTCTCCGAAAGTCACGGGCATATACCCGAGTTCGGTGTTCATTTTCATGACGGCGCTGCCCGACGTGAGGCTGAAGAGTTTGGCTTTCGGCCACCTGAGCCGCGCAAGCTGGAATGCCGCGTGCTTCACGCGCTTCGCTACCCCGAGGTGGCGGAATTTCTCGGGAACTATCAATCCGCTTGTGGCGACATATTGTTTGTTGCCCCACGACTCGATGTATGTGAATCCGGCAAATTCTTCACCTTTGAGCGCGATGATTACCTTGCCTTCCTTCATTTTTTGTGCCACATATTCGTGTGTCCGTTTGGCGATGCCTGTGCCCCTTACTTTGGCTGCGGCTTCTATGGTTTCGAGGATGGTATCGACGTATTTTTCATGACTGTCGTCTGCTACCATCACGTCTATTTCTTCTTCTGGTTCTTGTTCCATTTCAAGCTAAGTTTATCCGTTCAATATCTTAGAATCAAAAAAACTTCAGAATTTCCCGGCACGTCCTACCGGTTTATGAAGTCCGTGAGTGCTTTTTTCACTTCTTCGCGCGAATAGCCTTCCCGCGGGATTACCAGTATGGCGTCGTCCCCTGCGATTGTCGCAAGAATTTCTTTCATGGAGTTGTTGTCTATGTCTGATGCAAGCCCCATCGCATACCCGGGGCGTGTTTTGATGACTGCCAAGTTCCCCGAAAATTCGATGGCAAGATGTTTCCGGGCTTCGCTTTGCTCCGCCGCTGACGGGGGCGTGTCCATGAGTTTATAGATAAAATTGCCGTCGCCCCCGTGGGTCTTTACAATATTCAAATCCCGGAAATCCCTCGACAGTGTGCTCTGCCTCACAAATATACCCTCAGCCAAGAGTAGCTCCATCATTTCCATCTGGCTGCCTACCTGTTTTGTTTTTATGATGCGGCGGACTGCATCTAATCTTTTATTTCGTATCGCCATAATGTATTTTTATTGAAAAACGGCGCAAAGATAGCTGTTATTAAGAATAAATATGCGACTGCGGGCGAAAAAATGTTTGGAAAAAATTCCCTGGCAAAAACGCTTGCAAATTGAACCGGGAAGGAGGAATC
>CAYZTO010000071.1:0-7485 GCA_964481365.1 uncultured Parabacteroides sp.
TTACGTAATAATAAAAAGCTATACCTTTGCGCGCAAATTTCATTCCCGATTGGTTAGAAAGATTGTTTCATACAACATGGTTAAAGGTAATCTCTTATGCGGCTGGCTGGTCTCGCTGTTGTTAGTTCTGTGCAACCACGGTGTATCTGTCGCACAAACTGTCACATCGGCTTCCGGCATCGTAAAAGACTCTATCACAGGAGAACCTCTCTCTTATGTTTCCGTTATTTTCAAGAATACAACGATTGGCGCCATGACTGACGACCTCGGGGAGTTCACGCTGCAAAATTCGCAGGGTGTCCGCGAGATTGTAGTCTCTTCGCTCGGATATCAGGACAAGTCCGTCAGCCTGAAAGCAGGGAACAACACCGGTTTGGAAGTGCTTCTCGCACCGATATCTTTCGAAATAAACGAAGTGGTGGTCAGACCGGGGCGCGAACGTTACCGCCGAAGGGACAACCCGGCGGTTGAACTCATCAAAAAGGTAATCGAACACAAAGACGAGAACCGTATAGAGTCGAAAGATGAATACCAAGTTGAAATGTATGAAAAATTATCCCTCTCACTCGACGATTTCAGCCCCGACCTCGAGAAAAACAACTTCACACGCAAGTTCAACTTCATAAAAAACTACCTCGACACTTCTGAATTCAACGGAAAACCTATCCTGACACTCTCCGTGCGCGAGTCGATTGTCGAAAAATATTACAGGAAAAGGCCCCGGTCGGAAAAACAAATCACCATAGCCAAACGGCAGCAGGGTGTGGACAAGACACTCGACGAAGGCGGAATAAGTGCAAACCTTAACGAGATTTTCCAAGGGATAAACATCTTCGACAATAACATTAAGATATTGCTGAACCGTTTCGTAAGCCCGCTTTCCTCTACTCTCGCCACTGCGTACTATAAATATTATATTATGGACACTGTCGATGTCGCCGGAGACAAGTGCGTGGATTTGGCTTTCGTCCCGGTGAACAGTGAAAGCTATGGTTTCACAGGCAGGCTCTACGTAATGCTCGACGGAAGCTATGCCCTGAAAAAATTCACGTTGAATACACCTGCGAACATCAACCTCAACTTTGTGGACAAGCTGCGTATCGACCAACAATTCAAGCAAATGCCGGACAGTACGTGGGTTCTCGATACGGAGAACACCTACATCAATTTTTATATCATAGAAGGCACGCAGCAATTCTACGCCCACCATTTGAGGAACTACGATAAGTACAAATTCGAGGTCGCACAACGCGATTCGATATTCGGTTTGCTTGGTGCAGTCCATATCGCAGAAAATGCCACCATGCAAACAGACACTTTTTGGGTGCAAAACAGGCATATCCCCCTGCGTGAAAAGGAAAGCGCCCTCGACGACCTTTTGGCTCAGATGCGCAAGGTCCCGATATTCAATGTAATAATCAAGACGGCAGAAATCCTTATTTCAGGCTATATCCCAACGGGAAAAGACAGGCAATCCAGCAAATTCGACTTTGGTCCGATGAATACGACGTTTAGTTCCAACGAGCTGGAGGGCTTCAGAATGCGTGTGGGCGGCATGACAACGGCAAACCTCAACCCGTACTGGTTTGCGAGCGGATACGTGGCGTTTGGCGTGAAAGACAGGAAATGGAAATACAATGTAAAGCTGACACATAGCTTCAACAAAAAAGAATACCACGAAGGGGAAACGCCACGCAACAACTTGTCTCTCATACAGGAGTATGATGTCTATACACCCGGTCAGGATTTCCTTTTCACAAGCAAAGACAATATGTTTGTTGCAATAAAAGCCGGTACTCCGGTGACTCACATGCAATATATCCGCAAAACAATGCTTCAATACGAGAAAGAATGGCTGAACGGATTGAGCATACTCGGATGGGTACGCAATGAGAACAATGAGGCTGCCGGCTCATTAAGTTACGATTTGATAAACGACGACAACTCCGTGACGCATATCAAGGATTTCACATCCACCGAGATTGGGGCGCAACTGCGCTTTGCTCCGGGAGAACGCGCCTACAACGGGCGGGCAGGACGGGAATCTCCATTCAATCTCTCGCAGGATGCCCCTATTTTCAAAGTTTCCCACCAGGTTGGTATCAAGGGATTCCTCGGAGGAGATTATACTTACAACCATACGGAGGTGAGTGCCGAAAAACGCATCTGGCTTTCATCGTTCGGACATATCGATGCCAAGGTTAAAGCCGGGAAAGTGTGGGACAAGGTTCCATTCCCCATGCTAATCTTCCCGAATACTAACCAGTCACTTACCATACAGCCGGAAGCGTTCAACATGATGAATGCTATGGAGTTCATTACCGACCAATACGTATCGTGGTATCTGACTTACTATCTGAAAGGATGGATACTTAACCGTATTCCTTTCGTCAAATGGTTGAAACTCCGCGAAGTCGTTTCTTTCAGCGGCGTGTACGGAGGGCTTACAGACAAAAACAATCCGGAAAAGACTACCGGGCTGTTCCGCTTTCCTGATGGCTCGATGGTTATGGGCAACACACCTTACATGGAGTTCAGTGTCGGGTTGGAAAACATCTTGAAAATCTTGCGTGTGGATTACTATCGCCGCGTGACTTATTTGGATAACCCGGACATCAAAAAAGGAGGATTCCGCATAGCTTTGCGTTTCTCATTCTAATTCTAAAACAATAAACGCCACAATGGACAAACCGGAATTCCAACATACGCCTAACGCTTGGGCATTGCTCCCTTTGGAAGTATTCCTTGTTTCTTATCTCGTGGTTTCATGCCTTGCGGGGGATTTTTATAAAATGCCGATTACGGTAGCTTTCGTCCTTTCGTCGGCAGTGGCAATTGCAATGTCGAAAGGAGGCTCGCTCCAAAATAGGATTGAACAATTTTGCCGTGGGGCAGCAAACAGCAATATCATGTTGATGGTGCTGATTTTTATCCTTGCCGGAGCATTTGCCCAGACTGCAAAAGAAATGGGAGCGGTAGATGCGACGGTAAACCTTGCGATGTCACTGTTGCCTGGCAATCTGCTTGCCGCAGGTATCTTTATCGCTGCTTGTTTCATATCCTTGTCTGTCGGCACATCGGTAGGAACAATTGTGGCATTGGCGCCTGTTGCCGTGGGAATTGCTGAAAAAACAGGAATTGCCGAAGCTCTGATGCTGGGAGTCGTGGTAAGCGGGGCGATGTTCGGAGACAACCTGTCATTTATTTCAGATACAACAATCGTAGCCACCCGGACACAAGGATGCCGGATGACCGACAAATTCAAGGTGAATTCAATGATTGCAATACCTATAGCCATCCTTACGACAGTCCTTTACATCATCATAGGGAAACAAATGAGCGATTCCTATTTGGTAGAATCCATAGAATGGGTGAAAGTAATGCCTTACCTTGTTGTTCTGATAGCCGCCCTCTGCGGAATGAACGTTATGCGCGTCCTTTTCTTAGGCATAATATTATCCGGACTCACCGGATTGTTTGCCCACGCTTTCGATATCTGGGGGTGGACAGGTTCAATGGGGACTGGAATCACCGACATGGGCGAACTGATAATAGTAACTATCCTTGCAGGCGGAATGTTGGAGATGATTCGTTTCAACGGCGGAATCGAGTGGATTATCAATCGGCTGACCGCACGTATCCGTTCCCCGCGCGGTGCAGAAGCAAGCATTTCTGCCCTTGTCAGTTTCGCAAATCTCTGCACGGCAAACAACACCATCGCTCTCATAATGGCTGGCCCTATCGCAAAAGACATTGCAGACCGTTTCCACATCGACCCACGCCGCAGTGCAAGTTTACTTGATATTTTCTCCTGTTTTGTACAGGGGATTATTCCTTACGGTGCGCAAATACTTATGGCTGCAGGATTAGGCAATGTTTCCCCGATAGAGATTATGCAGTATTTATACTATCCTTATTTGTTGGGATTCGGTGCTATATTGGCAATCATATTCCGTTATCCCCGGAAATATCTGGCAAAAAAAGAAATTGCACACGAATAAATCCTTCTTCCCGATTTTGTTTTGGACTCTGCATCTATGCGGATTAATTCTCGGTAAGTCGGGATTTGCATATATTCCTTTATAAAATTATCGTACCTTTGCCAAGTGACTTTTCTTAACCTAAGAACCATAAATAATTAAGAACTATAATAATGATTACATCAGACAACATGAAGAAAGGTATCCGTGTCCTGACGCTTTGCGGCGTAGCGGCAGCTTCAGCAGTAATGCTTTGGAGCTGTACCGGCGGAGCTTCAACGGAATCGTTCGGGCGGTCGGATTACTTCACGCGGGGGATAGGTCAATACCCCGGCAATCCAAGCGAAGATTTCTCTCCGGAATTGAAACCCGACAATTCTACGTACCGCAACATCGCCCTGTTGCGTAGCGCATACCAATCGTCGAGCCATGACTACAACTTGGTGGCACAATTAGTAACCGACGGTATAATAACCGACAAACAACCGCAGTATTTGAATCTTTCTACTCCTGACGGCGACAAGCCGCGTCGCGAGCGGGAATGGATGATTGACGAAGGTCCATACTCTCGCAACATCACTATGGGAGAAGACACATATTTCCAATTCTCCCTGCACAATTACACGAAAAAAGCTGACCGCGTTTATATGCGCGGAACCGTTGCGTACCATGCGGATAAAGCAACAAAAGGTTACGAAATCGTTTGCCTCGGCTCCAACGACGGACAAAACTGGACTGAATTAGGGAAAGACAGCGGCAATGCCCTTCCGGGAAAACCTCTGCCTTATATGTTGCATTCCGACCCCAACAAGCAAAGCGAGAAAGGCGACCTCCCGGCAAGGGTTATCGACCAATCCATCAAAATATCCAATCCCGGCGAATATGCATACTACCGCATAAAACTGACAATGCCAGGAGCAGCTCATTGGACATTCATGGACATGAACTTCTATGAGCAAGACAAACTGGTCGAAATGAAGCCTTCGCAATATTTCAGCAGTGCATGGATGAGCGCAACAGGCAACGAAGAATGGGTTTACGTTGATTTGGGCAGCCGTTCCAGCTTTGATAAAGTTATACTGCACTGGATTAACAAGGCTGCGAAAGGGAAGATTCAGGTTTCCGATGATGCAACGCAATGGAAAGATGTGGCAGACCTTCCCGGAGGTGAGAGTCTGACTGATGAAATAGCAGCAAAAGGCAATGCCCGTTATGTCCGCGTCCTGATGACCCAACCTGCCAATGAGGGCAATTATATCCTGAGCGAAATAGAAATCATGGGTAAAGGAGGATTGGTTCCGCAACCTGTGGCTCAACCTGTTGCAGCAAATGGAGAAATCCGGCTGTCGGGCGGAAACTGGAAATTGCAACGTGCATCTGAAGTTACAGCCAACGGCGAGGAAATCTCTTCCAATGCGTTTAATCCTGAAGGATGGATTGTGGCGACAGTCCCGGGCACGGTTCTCAGCAGTTATAAGAACGTAGGGGCGGTACCGGACCCGAACTATGCCGATAACCAGCTGAACATCTCCGAATCATTCTTTTATTCCAATTTCTGGTATCGCGATGAATTCGAGCTTCCTGCCGACTTCAAACAAGACCGCATTTTCCTGAATTTCGACGGTATCGACTGGAAGGCTGACGTCTATATGAACGGAAAGAAACTCGGACGCATAGAAGGTGCTTTCATCAGGGGCAAATTCGACGTTACAGATATTGCAACTCCGGGAAAGAATGTTGTTGCTGTTGAGATTATCAAAAACAACCACATCGGGGCTATAAAGGAAAAGAACAAACAAAGCACTGACTTCAACGGCGGGATATTGGGGGCAGACAACCCTACATTCCACGCGACTATCGGATGGGATTGGATTCCTACAATGCGCGGCCGTAACATCGGCATCTGGAATGACGTAAAACTTACTACTACCGGCAAGGTTACTGTTGCCGACCCGCTTGTAGAATCTGTCTTGCCGTTGCCCGACACTACATCTGCCAAGCTTACGGCTGAAGTCATCGTGAAAAACCACGACGCTGCCCCCGTAAAAGGCTCATTGGAAGGGAAAATCGGAGACATCACTTTCCAACAACCCGTAGAACTGGCTGCCGGGGAAGAAAAGACTGTCGTTTTCGATTCGAAAAACTTCGAGCAGCTCAACATCGACAATCCCAAACTCTGGTGGCCCAAAGGTTACGGTGCACAAAACTTGTACGATGCAAATTTCACGTTCAAGATTGATGACAAAGTTTCTGATTCGAAAGATTTCAAGGTCGGCATCCGCCAGATGACTTTCAATGAAGACAACCATGTCCTGACTCTTTTCATCAACGGGAAACGCTTCATCGGGCGTGGCGGAAACTGGGGCTTCAGCGAATCCAACCTGAATTACCGTGCACGTGAATATGACATCGCAGTCGCTTACCACGCAGACATGAACTTCACGATGATGCGCAATTGGGTCGGCATGATTGGCGATGAGGAACTCTATGACGCGTGCGACAAATACGGAATAATGATTTGGCAAGATTTCTGGCTGGCAAATCCTGCCGACGGTCCTGACCCGTATTATCCTGAAATGTTCATCGCAAACGCAGAAGATTATGTGAAACGAATCCGCAGCCACGCTTCCATCGGGCTGTATTGCGGAAGAAATGAAGGCTATCCTCCAAAACAGATTGACGACGCCCTGCGCCGCATTGTGAAGGAAGAACATCCGGGGCTACATTACATCTCAAGCTCTGCCGACGACGTTGTGAGCGGGCACGGCCCTTACCGTATGCTTCCTGCCAAGACTTACTTTACACTTGAGACTGGCAACGACAAGTTCCACACCGAGCGCGGAATGCCGAACGTACTGACGTACGAAAGCTTCCAACGCACGTTCTCTCCTGAAGGAATCTGGCCGCAATCCGACGAATGGGGAATGCACGATTATACTTTGGAAGGGGCACAAGGCGCAACCTCGTTCAACGAAATAATAGCCAAAGGTTACGGCACGCCACAGAACGCAAAGGAATTTTCCGAGCTTGCCCAATGGGTGAATTACGACGGGCACCGCAGCCTCTTCGAGTCGCGCAGCAAAAACCGCATGGGACTGCTGATGTGGATGAGCCACTCTTGCTGGCCATCGATGGTTTGGCAAACTTACGACTATTACTTCGAGCCTACTGCCGCATATTTCGCCATCAAGAAAGCTTCTGAGCCGCTGCACATCCAATGGAATCCGGCAACCGACGAGGTGGAAGTTGTCAATTACAGCGCAGGCAACCGCAAAGGATTGAAGGCTAAAGTCCAAATCCTCAATATGGACGCTTCCATGGCTTGGGAAAAGGAAGCTGACGTGGACAGCAACGAAGACACGACAGAAAAGTGCATCAAGCTGGAATATCCGGACAACATTTCGAAAGTCCATTTCATCAAGATGCAGCTTACCGAGGGCGGAAAAGTCATCTCCGAGAACTTCTACCACCGTAGTTTGGAAGAAAACAACTACCAGGATTTGAG
>CAYZTO010000071.1:7585-13235 GCA_964481365.1 uncultured Parabacteroides sp.
TGCGGGGAGTTGCTTACCGTAGTAAAACTTTTCCAGCAACATTACAGGGGCTTGCTTACCACAGTAAAGAACTTCTTGCAGCATCGCGGGGGCTTGGTTACCACAGTAAAGAACCCCATGCAGCATCGTTGGGACTTGCTTACCAAAGTAAAGAGCATCCTGCAACACTGCGGGGGCTGGTTTACCGCGAATCTAATACAAAGACAAGCCTGCAACATATTTTCCACGCAAGGGGAAAGGATGCCCGGCAAAAGGAGAAGACAAAAAATCTCCCGAAAGGATAAGAATTAACCCTTCGGGAGACCATTCAAAAAAAACTTTCTGAAAATGCTATGCCGAAAAAAGACTTCGGCACTTTGTCCTACCGTCAATCTATCATGTGGTAATAATCAGATATCGCCCAGAATAGTTTTGTATAATAACCGGTTGATTCTTCATAATTAGTGGCAATCGCATTCTGGCAATTCTCGCTGTTGTACGTCAGCTCATCGCTTGGGTAAGGCAGGCGATGTGGGGGTGTCGCATAAGAAGACACTTGCGTATCACGCGAGAACGAAACCAACGGATAACCGGTCCTTCGCGTCACGTTCCAAGCCTCCAATTCATTCATGTAGCCGAAGTTCAGCCAAAGCTGCGAGCAAACTGCCTCTTGTGTCGGTTCCCAAATACTTTCGGCATACGCCTGGATTTCGGCAGATGTCGGTTCGTTCAATTCACGGTATCCATAGTAGCTGTCGTTGCCGGCAACGTAGAGCGAGCTTGTCTTCTTCACATCCCAGTAATATTCGATGGACTGCACCACGCCGTTGATGAAGTTTTCACGTGCGGTGCTTTGGTTTGCAGCAACACCATAACCCATCAGGTAGGCTTCCGCTTTGCTGAGGCTCACTTCGGCAGCACTAATCCACAAGCTGTTCAGGTTGTCGTTCCCTTCATATTCAGCCCAACCGGCAATTGCCTGCGAATCGATTTCACAGTAGTAGTTTGATGTAAGAGTACCCCATTCCAAACGCTTATCGGTTTCCAAATTGGTGATTTCCGTGCTGGTCATCGTAATGTCAGGCGCAATATATTCACCAAGTGGATTCGGGTCGTAAATAGCTTGGATACGCGGGTCGGTATTTTCATCAGGAATACCATTCGACGGGACGCGCATCACATCCAGCATGGTTTGCGAACCTCCTTGCATGGTTCCCGTACGGAGAGCCTGCGACATGGACTTGCCGAAGTTGAAATCATCGGTCTGAGTGTCGCCGGTTACGCCCATATTCTCCGAATTGCTGTCAATCAGCGGGTATTGTCCCGGATTGTTCAGAATCTCGGCAATAGCCGCACGCGCCTCTGTAACCAAATCACCATTGGTTGCCAAATGGAGGGCAATGCGCAGGCGAAGCGAGTTCACGAACTTCTGCCACAGCGTAATGTCACCGGCTGCCGTCGAATAGTCTTGGGATTGCAAATAAGACTGCGTAGTCGAGCTGACACTGGCTTCTACCAAGTAATCACCCGTTTCTTTCAAATCAGAAAGGATTTGCCTGTACAATTCAACATCGTCATCATATACGCAAAGAGCCTTGGCTGCATCATAGTCGCCACTTTCCCACACGGTTCCCGCACCTGTGAAAGGCACATCGCCCCACAAGGAAAGGACTTCATGCAATTGAGCATAAACCAACGCACGTCCCAGATGAACGAATATCGTATAGTTGTCTTTCTCCTCTTCATCCATATTTTCGTATGTATATTCCAACAGGCGGTATTGGGTCACCATGTCATAAAAGTTTTGCCAACGCGTATTGAAATATCCTTCAGAAGCTCCACGGAAACGACCACGGTCATTGTAATCCCCTATCACACCGGAGAAAATACCCGAAGTGGAGGATTGTGTATAATAACGGTAATATACCAAATCCATCCATGAATGACCTTTGTACATCACGGCAGTGAACACCTGCGGCACGGAAACAGACGTTGTCATGGATGGGTCCAAGTACTTATCGTCATAACTTGAATCCGAGCAAGACATAGTTGAAAATAATGCCACTCCAAGCACTAATAATGCTAATATCTTTTTCATGAGTTATTTTTCTTTTATAATGATTCAACAAATAATTATCAGAAACTTGCCTTGACCGAGAAACCGAATGTACGGGAACTTGCCGTCGAACCACCGATTACAGATTGGTAAATCCAGTTTGTACCATCAGTTGTCTCAGCATCGAACAGTTTCAACGAACGATAAATATAGAACGGGTTACGTGCGAAAGCGGAAACCTGCAAACGGCTGCAAGCAAACTTCTGAGTTATCGACTTGGGCAAAGTGTATCCCAAACTAATCTCACGGCACTTCACATACGTGTTCTTTTGAACGGCATCAGCATAACTTTGCGTAGCACTTGTACCCCAACCATAATGGCTGTCGTTCACTTCAAACTGCGTAACCACAATATCATTAGGAGTACCATCTTCTTTCACACCGGGCAGGATAATACCGTTGTCCCATACATAGTGACCGTTATACATAGTCTCGCCACGGACATAATTGCCAACCTGGTCTGCAGACAGGACATGGATTGAAGTCTTGTCGGAAACATCATCCGTGTCACTGTAATAGAATATACCTCCAGTCGTATAATCACGCACACCAATCGCATCATCAATAAGACCGGCATCCATATAATATTGCCACGGCAGGTTCAACACATCACCACCGATGCGGAAGTCGAACGACATATCGAGAGTGAAAGACTTATAGCTCAAACTGGTTCCGAAACCACCGGTCAATTTCGGCATCGCGTTGCCGACTTTATGGCGTTCCGAAGTATCGGTAATGTAAAGACCGTTGTCGCCAACGATGTAGTTGCCGTCATCGTCCGTCATCCAAGTATAAGTGTACCAGTCACCCATTGATTCACCAACGTGTGATTCCAAAACAGCTGCACCATTATCTTCCGTCCTATGGGTAAGGACATCCAAACCTTCAGCCAATTTCTTCACCTTGTTCTTGTTCCAAGCGATATTGCCACGCAGTTCCCATCTCCAATCCTTGTCTTCATACGGAGTGCCGTAAATATTAAATTCAACACCTTTGTTTTCCAATTCACCTACGTTCATCAACATTGTTTGCGCACCCATAGAAGCAGCAGTAGATGTTTCGAGGATTTGGTCTTTAATGTCATTGTAGTAGAAGTTAAACTCCATACCCAAACGGTTATTAAAGAACTTGTTCTCTGTACCAACCTCAAACTCATGCTTAGTTTCCGGCTTGATTGCTTCATTACCGATATTTACATCTATATAGTTATATGTGTAGTTGGAAGAACGCAGCAGGTTTGACTGGCTGTATGCGAGGTTTGCCGTATAGATTTCAGGTGCGTTACCCACCATACCGTAAGAGAAACGAATCTTACCGTAATTCCACCATAACGGGTTCTTATCTTTCAACAACTCTGTGTAGAGCACGCTCAAACTTGCAGAAGGATACCAGAATGAATTGTTGCCATGACTAAGCGTAGAAGTTTTTTCCTGGCGGATAGAACCTTCGATGTAACCCCAGCTGTCATAACCATAACTTGCAGTCAGGAAAGCACCGGTACGGAGCAATTCTTGCTTCGTCATGCTGGCATTCGCAGTACCTACAGACGCATTCAAGTGGAACCAATTTTCCTGCGTCAAACCGTTCTGTGTGCTGACGCTCGACAAATAGTAGGTTTCATTACGTACGTTATAACCTAAGTTTGCTGTAACATTGTGTTTCTCTCCGAATGTCTTGTCGAACATCAACATAACATCACCATAAACAATAGAATAACGGCTGTTCTGCAATCCGTAAGAATCTGAATATTGCCCATTCGTAGAGAACACGTGCGCATTCTCGGCAGAGTTCATATTTTCGATTTTATCAACCGTCAAGTCCGTAGCGACACGTCCGCTCAACGTCAATCCCGGGATGATTTCCCATGTCGGGTTAATTGACCCGATGAAACGCTGGTGGTCTTCTTCCTGTACTTTCCCGAATATATTCCAGAAATATTCAGAAATCAAAGAAGTGGAACCGAACGGTGAATAAAGGAATTGCTCGTCTGGAGTCAATGTCTCGGTCGTTCCGCCGTTGGCTGAATAAATACTGTTCTGATACCCCAAACTTGTAACCGTATGGTCGCGGATATAAGCCACATCCGTAAAACCGGTGAACATACCGGAATAGTTGTTCGTCAAACGGCTGATACGATAAGCACGGTTCTTGATGTATTGCTTCATATATGTCGCCGTATAATTCAACTTGATAGTGTTGGTTACATCGAATGCACCGTTCAAATTGAAATTGTGCTTATTGTTGTTGGAGTTATACTGCATCGACTTAACGTCGTTATACGTATAAGAGAAACGCACATTGTTACGCTCCGTACTGTTGGAGAGTGAGAGGTTATATGATTGGTTCACACCGGTACGGAAGATGTCCGCCCATTGGTTGTGGTCGATAGGTTCGTAAGCACGTTCCGTACCATCGAAATACGTAACCGTTTTGCTCGAATCATATTTTGGACCATAAGAATAATATGTGGCACGAGGAGTGGTGATGGTATTTCCATTGCGGTCTACATAAACTTGGCGGAAACCGGTCAATGCTTCTTCGCTGGAGTTGCTACCGATAGCCCAGTTATCGTAACCTGGACCGTATTCCTTCTGTATGCCCGGCATATAAGCCACTTTGTCGAAACTTACATTCGCGCTGAAATCAATCTGGGTTCCGGTACCTTGTTTCCCTTTCTTCGTGGTAATCATGAGGACACCGTTGGCTGCCTCAGAACCATAAAGTGCGGAAGCGGCTGCACCTTTCAAGATAGAGATGCTCTCAATATCTTCCGGGTTAAGGTCCACCATACCGTTGGACTCGATACGCTGGCTGTCCCAATAACCGTTATTATTTGCATTACCGTTGTGGATAGGCACACCATCCATGATAATCAACGGCTGCGTGTTACCAGTGATTGAGGAAAGACCACGGACAGAAACCGATATAGAGGACGTACCTCCACCGGGAGCTGATGAAATGCTCACACCTGCAGCTTTACCATAAAGACCAGTTGCAATACTTGAACTACCTGTTTTGTTCAAATCGTCTGAAGAAACTGTACTTACTGCATATCCCAGCTTCTTTGCATCCTTCTTGATACCGAGGGCTGTTACGACAACCTCGTCTAGCACTTCCACATCCGCAGACAAAACGACCTCAATGTCATTTTGGTCGCCCACCACGATTTCTTGTGTTTTGTAACCAATGTAAGAGATTTGCAATACTGAACCTTTTGGCGCATTAAGCACAAAATTACCGTCGAGGTCGGTAATAACACCTGTAGTAGTTCCTTTGATAAGGACGCTCGCACCGATAACGGCTTCTCCGGTATCGTCCTTCACATTTCCTCGAACTTGCTCGTTCTGGGTGGTGATGTTCACTGCTGGTGAAGCCCCAGCAGCAAGCATATCGAGAGGATAAACCGATATGCCACATAATAACACCAACACCTTGGGAATCTGTTTACCAGTAAAAATAGCGTTCATACTTGATACGTTTTAAACGGTTAATAATTTATGTCTCTATTCTCGACATTTTATTTTAGGAAAGACATAGTCTTAGAGGAACTATGTC
>CAYZTO010000072.1:0-2415 GCA_964481365.1 uncultured Parabacteroides sp.
GGCGATGGGACATAAATTAGCTGTTGTTTTGTCCGTTGTGTTTAGCCCGAATTTCCACACGGCGTATCTTCCCGCTTATCGTTTTAGGCAGTTCGTCCACGAACTCCACTACGCGGGGATACTTGTAAGGAGCTGTGACCTTCTTAACATGGTCTTGCAGTTCCTTTACCAGAGCGTCGCCGGCCTTGTCTTTATATTCCCTTGAGAGCACGACGGTCGCCTTCACTACCTGTCCCCGGATTTCGTCCGGTACACCTGTGATTGCACACTCTACCACTGCGGGGTGGGTCATCAATGCGCTTTCAACCTCGAATGGCCCTATGCGGTAACCGGAGCTTTTGATAACATCGTCGGCACGGCCCACGAACCAGTAGTACCCATCCTCATCACGCCAAGCCACGTCGCCCGTATAATACAAGCCGTCATGCCAAGCCTCATGGGTGAGTTCGGCATCACGGTAATATTCCTTGAACAAGCCGAGCGGCTTTCCTTTATCAGTATGTATGACTATTTGCCCTTGTTCCCCGTCTTCAGCCTTGCTGCCGTCTGCACGGATTAAGTCCACCTCGTATTGGGGGTTCGGGACACCCATCGAGCCGGGTTTGGGTTCCATCCACGGGAAAGTAGCGATGGTCAGTGTCGTTTCGGTCTGCCCGAAACCCTCCATGAGCTTTATGCCCGTCAGTTTATAGAACGTTTCATACACTGCAGGATTGAGTGCCTCGCCTGCTATTGTGCAGTATTCCAGAGATGACAGGTCATATTTCGTGAGGTCTTCACGTATCAGGAATCGGAAAATGGTAGGAGGTGCGCAAAGCGATGTTATCTTGTAGTCCTGAATCATCCTTAGCATATCTGCCGGGGTGAACTTCTCATGGTCGTAGACGAACACTGTAGCCCCGGCAATCCATTGCCCGTAGAGTTTCCCCCACACTGCCTTGCCCCAACCGGTGTCGGCTATGGTAAGATGAAGGCTGTCGCGGTGCAGGTTGTGCCAGAAGCATCCCGTAACGATGTGCCCCAGAGGGTATGTGAAGTCGTGGGCAACCATCTTCGGCTCACCGCTTGTACCGGATGTAAAGTAGAGAAGGGAGATGTCTTCGTTATCGTTCGGGTGTTCCGGTCGGATGAATGCGGGGGCAGACTCTATGCCTGCGTGGAAATCGTGGAAGCCATCCGGGACTTCTGGCCCTATGGAGACAACCTTTTCGACCGTGGGGGATTCGGGGAGAGCGTCTGCAACGTGTTGCGTTATTACCCGCTCGCCGGCGCAGACAATCACCTTTATGCTTGCCGCATTCGCACGGTAAACGATGTCTTTCTTTGTCAGCAAATGTGTTGCAGGGATAGCCACCGCGCCCAGTTTGTGCAGGGCTATGATAGAGAGCCAGAACTCGTAACGCCGTTTCAATATGAGCATCACCATGTCGCCGTGCCCTATCCCAAGGGATTGGAAATAGGCAGCAGTACGGTCAGATTCCCTTTTGAGGTCGGCAAACGAGAAATCGACGTGTTCGCCGTGGTCGTTTGTCCAGCACAAGGCACGCTTGCCGGGTTCTTCCTTTGCCCATTCGTCCACCACATCGTAGCCGAAGTTGAAATGCTCCGGCACACGAATCTCAAGGTTCTTGGTGAAGTCTTCCTGCGAATCAAAAGCAGTTTTGCCTAAAAATCTTTCTAACATAAGTCTTTTGTTTTTCTTACATAATCATTGCCAAGAAACAAACCTTCTTCCCGTCGAGTGCCTTCATGCCGTGTCGAAGCTCCGAGTTGAAGTAGATGCTGTCGCCCGGCTCAAGGATTATTTCCTTCCCGTTTATGCTCAACAGCATACGCCCCGAGACCACGAAGTTGAACTCCTGCCCCGGATGCTGGTTGAGGAACATGGGTTCGTTGTCCGGTTTCGGGTGGACTGTCACAAGGAACGGGTCGGCCTTGCGGTGGGCGAACCCTGCGGCGAGCGATTGGTACTTGTAGGCCTTCACACGTTCTACCGCTATGCCTTTGCCGTTCCGGGTAACGAAATACGAGTTCATCTTGGGTTCGTCACCGAACATGAGGGCTGTCAGCTCCACGCCGTACGCATGGGCTATCTGGCTGAGGATGCTGACAGATATATCGACATCCCCGCTCTCGAGGCAGAGGTATTCTTCGGGTGTCAAGTGGCAAACGCCCGCTATCTCTTCGGGTGATATGCCTAATGCGTCGCGCAGGCCTGCCAACCGTGCTGCAATCTGTTTGATTTCTTCGTTCATGAGTCGTCTTGTTTATTATAAAAACGCCCAAAGTTACAAATAAATCGGTGATTGGACGAACGCTAAGGCATTTTGAATGCCGAATTGCCCGTGCCTTGTGCGGTAGACCTTCGTGGGTGGCTGGAACACCCATACGTGGGGTGCTTGAATACCCCATGCA
>CAYZTO010000072.1:2515-13092 GCA_964481365.1 uncultured Parabacteroides sp.
AGGTACCCCATGCGAGGGGTATTTAGAACAGTCTTTGTTGGGGAAAATGGCCACTGTATAAGACCCACTATTGACACTATACATGACCCCCACCAAGCATCCCCCTAAAGTTCAGGGGGAGGAGGAATGTATTTGTGTGTTTGACTATATATAATAATGTATCCTTTCCCCACTGTGTTCCATAGGGGGGAATGCAAGGGGGCAAAAAACAACACCACTCGTGGCTATAATCAGAAGTCAGCTTTGCACTCGATGGTTACCGTGCGGTGCGTTGCGGGGTGGATGAATTGCAGGGACTCGGCATGGAGGTATAGCCTTTCCGCCGCTTTCCCGTAGAGGGTGTCTCCGACGATGGGTGTATCCAATCCGTCGGGGTGGGCAGAATGCACGCGGAGCTGGTGCGTCCTGCCTGTCACGGGATAGAATGCAACCCTCGTTATTCCCGGTGCGGGGGAGTCGTATGCAAGAGTCTCGAAGCGTGTGATGGCGGGTTTGCCGTGGATTGCGTCCACAGTTTGTCGGGGACGGTCGAGCGGGTCGGGGGCAAGCGGGAGGGAGATGGTGCCGTCGTGCCGTGCTGGGCGTCCGTCGAGGAGTGCCACATACCTCTTGCGTATGGTTTTGTTCTTGAATTGAGCCTGCAGATTCTGGTGTGCCTCTTTGCTTTTGGCGATGAGCATTATGCCCGAAGCAGCCATGTCGAGGCGGTGTACTACGAGAGGGCCGCTTGCCGACGGATAACGGGTCTTTGCCCATGCCTGAACGGAGTCTTCAACCCCGCGCCCCGGAACTGACAGCATCCCGGCAGGTTTGGACACGGCAACCAGCCATTCGTCTTCATAAAGGATTGCCGGCTCGTGCCCTGCGGATGCCTCGGAGTCGAGCGGGTTCTCTTCAACCTTTAACCCTTGTAGCATGAATGTCAGTATGGGGAGGCATTTCCCCCGGCAGGCGGGGTAGAAGTGCCCGTGCCGCCTCAGCTCCCCTTTGGGCGAGTCGCCCCACCAGAATTCTGCCATTGCCAGCGGCTTGAAGTTGTTCTTGTAAGCGTATTGGAGGAGCTTGGGTGCGGCACATTCCCCTGCTCCTGCTGGCGGGACGGACTGCGGCGTCTCACGGAAAATCTCACACAGGTCACGTTCCTCGCCGAGTGCATTCAGCATGTTGAAAGATTTGAACAGCTTCATCTGCAGCACTGTTGATTTACGGTGCCTTTCTGTTTTCAAGCGGTTGATAACGGTTTCAAAGCTGTTAATATCTTCTTTCAAGCGGTTGATAGCCTCGTTTGCCCGGCGCTCCTTGCGCTTCAGTTCCGCCTTGAGGTACTGGCTTTCCCGCACCATACTTGCAAGCTCTTCGGCAGATGGGGAATGCCTTCTCCGTTCGTCCCGCTTGGCTTTTGCTTCACGTAGGAGTTGGCGGAATTGCCCCAGTTCGTCTTCTGTCTTGCGGAGCAAAGCATTCCTTTCCGTTTTCAACGCGAGATATTCAGGGTTGTTGATAAGCCTGTTGATAGTTCGGTTGATAGAGTTGAGTTCTTCTTCACCTGCGTGGAAAAACCCGTTGGTATCCAGCAAGTCATAAACAGGAGGTACGAAGTATGGCAGGTTGTTTGTCCCGCAAAGGTTTCCGGAGAAAGCTGCAAGGAATCCGGTTTTCCCTCCTGAGTCTTGCACAACCAGCACGCCGAACATTTTCCCCTGCCGCAGTTCCTCCGACCATGCTGTCCGGGCTGCAAGGTAGTGTTGTACTTCTGCGGCGGCAAGTTCGCATAGCGGATGCGGGATGTAATGGAACGGGTACGTGAAAAGGGCGGGCAATTCCGTCCCGTCGGGGATGTCGAGCTTGTGGAAACGTGTGTTGATAACTTGCATGGCATGCTCCGTACCTTATAGGAACAGTTCGGGCTGCTTGCGGGCAGCGAAGTTCTTCGCCAATACAGCTGTGAAAGGAGTATCGAAGGCAAGGGCTCCGGTGGGGCATTCTTTCACGCAGGCACAGCATTTTATGCATTGTGCAGGGTCGCTCCGAAGGTCGTCACCATTCAAGGATATGGCACTTACCGGGCATGAGTTCACGCAAGTGTCGCAAAAGGTGCAGAGAGAAGGATTCCATGAAGGCGATTGAGGGGTGGCTTTCCCCGGAATCTTATATGGGCGGTTTCCCCTTATTGCTGGCATCGGAATGTCTCCGGATGAGGATGCAGCTTCCAACTTCCTTGCTGCTTCTTCCCCGAACCGCAGGGCAGTTTCGATGTCTTTCGTGTCGGGTCTGCCTTCAGCGACGGGGAATCCGGGACGGCTGAAGGAATGTTCACCGATAAAAGCTCCTGCCGCCAGGATGACGAACCCTTGGGCGTTGAGGGTGTCGGCAAGTTCGAGCAGTGCATCGTCGTAATCTCGGTTCCCGTAAAGCACTACAGCTATTGCAGGAGTGTTGTTTCCCCTGAAGAAACTCAGGCGATCTAGGGCTACCGGAGCAACGCGCCCTGCATAAACCGGAACAGCAAAGATTGCAAACTCATTGTCAATCTGCTCTTCTGAATCCGGGGTGTGGTGTGTTATATCCGACTCATGATAAGCTTGTATTCCCACCCCTTCGGCTATGGCATGGGCTATACGTGCCGACGTGTGTGTCGGAGAGCAATAGATGATATGTATGTTCTTGTAACGCATGGGAGGTGCCCTTTGGGGAATCAAGAAGAGCCGGCGTGGTAATGTTGGAATCACCCGTGCCGGCCCCTCTTATTGTTAGTTCTTAGCCAAATCGTATCCTGCTTGCAATGCCCGTAGGTTCAGGTTCACTATCTCTTCCCCTTTTCGGGAGAATATTCGGCGGATGCCGTCGGCTATCTTCTCGAAAGCAATGCCGAGAAACGGAGTGGCTGCACCCAGCATCACGATGTTGGAGACACGTGCCGAACCCGCTTCTTTGGCTATTGCATCGACATCAAGCACTACTTTGTGCGGTAGCTTGTCTAGTTCAGTCCTCAGGCTTGCCACATCAGGATAGTTTGGTATGTTTATAACCGGCTGCGAATTGGTTACCAACCATCCGTCTTGCTTCAGGTATGGCAAATAACGCAAAGCCTCCATAGGTTCGAGGGAAATGATGAGGTCTGCCGAACCTAGAGGTATAAGGTCGGAAGCAATGGGGCTGTCGGAAAGGCGGAGGTTCGATTGTACGTCGCCCCCGCGCTGGCTCATCCCGTGGACTTCCGCCTGTTTCATATAAAGTCCTTCACAAAGTGCGGCCTCACCGATAACGGCGGCGATGGAGAGTATGCCTTGTCCTCCTACGCCGGAAAGGATAATATCTGTTTTCATTTCTTGTTTGCTCTCTTTTTTCTGGTTAATGTTTGAATGCACTCGCGACGTGGAATAATGACGGATACACCGTGGTAATCTAACTCTTCTCGGATAATCCGTTTCATCTCTTCGTGGTTTTTCTTCAGAGGTACCACTACACGGATATGCTCTGGTTGCACGCCTATTCCGGCGCATATCGATTCGAGCCGTCCTGTTCCTGCTGAGTCTTGCCCGCCTGTCATGGCAGTTGTCGCATTATCTGAAATGACTATGGTTATGTTTGCGTTTTCATTTACGCAGTCCAAAAGACCGGTCATTCCGGAGTGGGTAAATGTGGAGTCTCCTATTACGGATACAGCCGGATAAACTCCGGCATCCGCTGCCCCTTTTGCCATCGTGATGGATGAACCCATGTCTATGCACGTGTCGATGGCTTTGAAGGGGGGTAATGCCCCTAATGTGTAGCAACCGATGTCACCGAAAACTTTCGCACCTTCATATTCTTCCAAAACGTCGTTGAGAGCCTGGTACATATCGCGGTGCCCGCAGCCTTGACATAAGGCAGGCGGACGTTGTTCCACTGTTTCCGGTGTAGCATAATATTGTGAGATATGTTTACCGAGAGCTTTGCCTACAGCATCAGGGGTAAGTTCCCCGTCGCGACGGAGCGTGCCATCCAAACGGCCGTGCACTGTCAGGTTAATGCTTAATAAACCTTTCAACTGATGTTCCACAACCGGGTATCCTTCTTCAAGGACGAGGATTTCGTCGCATGAGGAAGCCAACCGCCCAATCAGTTTCCGAGGTATCGGATATTGCGTGATTTTCAACACGGGATATTCGAATCCGTCCGGGTAATTTTCCGACAGGTAATTGAAAGCTATTCCCGTTGTGATGATTCCGAGTTTCCGGTTGGGGGCATCAAAGTAAATATTGTAAGGAGAATTTTCCGAAGCCTTCTCTAAAGCAGTTTGGGCATCAATAAGCGCTCGGAAGCGTTTTCGTGCCAAAGCCGGAAGGAGTATATAACGTTTCCGTCCGTCTTCTGGGCAGTGCATTGGGTTTTCTTGCTTGGATTCTCTGGTAATTACCCCGGCACGGGAGTGTGCCATCCGGGTAGTGATGCGGAGCAAAATTGGATAACCAAGTTTTTCCGACAACTCGAAGCCGTGGTAAACCATGTCATAAGCTTCTTGTTGGTTCGAAGGTTCGAGCATTGGTATCATTGCGAAATTTCCGTAGATGCGGTTGTCTTGCTCGTTTTGTGAGGAGTGCATTGAAGGGTCGTCTGCCGTTACCACAATCATACCGCCGTTGATGCCGCTCATTGCAGCGTTCATAAAGCAGTCGGCAGCCACGTTCAACCCCACGTGCTTCATGCAGCATAGTGAACGCTTTCCGGCATAACTCATTCCCAAGGCTGCTTCCATCGCTGTCTTTTCGTTAGTACACCAGCGGGAGTGAATGCCACGTTCCTTTGCCAACGGAGAGTTTTGTATGTATTCGGTTATTTCCGTCGAAGGAGTACCCGGATAGGCATATACGCCAGACAACCCGGCATCGATAGCCGCTTGCGCAATTGCCTCGTCTCCGAGAAAAAGCTGTTTTTTCATTCGTATATATTGCATTTGTTTATTTTGTCCTGACAAAATTGTCGCCCAAAGGTACAGCTTCTTTACCAAAGAAGCAAAGTGTGGTAAAGTGGTAGGTTGTTGGAGAATTTCATTGATTGTACATATCCTTGTAATAAAAGTCCAAAATCTTAATCAGCATATCGTGTGCCTGCCGTGCTGGGCTGTCGGGGTTCAATTCCATTGCAGAAAGGTAGTTGTTCAGAGCTTGACGGAAATCTCCCAGTTTTCGATAGGCATTGCCCCGTAAATGGAATGCCATGTCTGCTGAAGGGTTTTCTGCGATGTAAGCATCTAACAGCCGGATGGCCTCACTCGTTTTGTTGTCTTTCAGCAGTTGCCTTATTTGTTCCATCGTTTTTTATTGCAAATATACGGCATTGTATGGCAAATGCGACTGGGGAAAGATGCAATCGCAGGGACATTCTCCAGTGTGAAAATATTTTCTTTAAATCTATTTTGAAAAATGGATATAATATTCGAATTTTGCTCTCATGATGAATCAACCTTTGGCAGAACGGTTACGTCCGAAAACGTTGGATGAGTATATCGGACAGAAGCATCTTGTAGGGCAGGGGGCTGTCTTACGTAAGATGATAGATTCGGGACGTGTGCCTTCTTTTATCCTTTGGGGACCGCCAGGAGTAGGGAAGACGACGTTGGCGCAGATTGTCGCCCACAAGTTGGATACACCATTTTACATTTTAAGTGCTATCAATTCGGGGGTAAAAGAGGTTCGTGATGTCATTGAAAAGGCTAAGGGCAACCGCTTCTTCAACAGTGTTTCTCCAATATTATTTATAGATGAAATCCACAGGTTCAGCAAGTCCCAACAGGATTCGCTGCTGAATGCAGTGGAAACAGGTGAAGTAACATTAATTGGTGCTACTACGGAGAATCCCTCTTTTGAAGTCATCAGACCTTTGCTTTCCCGTTGCCAAGTTTATGTTCTGAAACCTTTGGAACAGGATGATTTGCTTCAGCTACTGCATCGGGCGGTAACCGAGGATGTTATATTGAAGAAAAAAAACATCAGCCTGAAAGAAACTAGCGCATTGCTTCGTTATTCCGGAGGGGATGCGCGGAAGTTGCTGAACATTTTGGAACTTGTGGTAGCGTCGGAAGAAGGTGACGACATTATATTGACAGACGCTAAAGTGGTGGAACGTTTACAGGAAAAACCTGCAGCATACGACAAGGGGGGTGAGATGCATTATGATATTATCTCTGCTTTCATTAAGTCCATCCGAGGAAGTGACCCAGATGCGGCTATTTATTGGCTGGCGCGTATGGTTGCCGGAGGTGAGGATCCTAAGTTTATCGCCCGCCGATTGTGTATCTCTGCTGCGGAAGACATCGGATTGGCAAACCCAAATGCTTTATTATTGGCTAATGCCTGTTTCGATACTATTCAGAAAATCGGATGGCCGGAAGGACGGATTCCATTGGCTGAGACAACGATTTATTTGGCGTGCAGTCCCAAGAGCAATTCTGCTTATCAAGCAATAGCGGATGCCTTGTCGTTGGTGGAGAAAACGGGAGATATGCCTGTCCCCTTGCACTTACGGAATGCACCAACGCAACTTATGGCAGATATGGATTATGGCAAAGATTATAAGTATGCCCATGATTATCCTGGTCATTTCGTGAAACAGGACTATCTTCCCAAAGAGTTGGCTAATGTGCGTATCTGGAAAAGTCAGGAAAATCCGGCGGAACGGAAACTGTCCGATCAAATGTATAGGTTGTGGGGAAGCCGGTATGCTGAACCAGAGAATAACGAATGATATATTATTAATCTTTATATGAGATAATGTTTAATCAAGTAAAAATGGATTTGCTATGAAGAAGCACAATTTTTATGCAGGACCTTCTATCTTGAGTGAATATACAATCAAGAACACGGCTGCAGCAGTAGAGAATTTCGCAGGTATGGGATTGTCTTTGTTGGAGATTTCTCACCGAAGTAAGGAATTTGTGGCAGTTAATGACGAAGCACGTGCGCTTGTTAAAGAGCTGTTGGATATGCCGGCAGGTTATGAGGTTGTTTTCTTGGGAGGAGGAGCCAGTCTGCAATTTTGCATGGTTCCATATAATCTGTTGAACAAAAAGGCGTCATATCTGGACACCGGCACATGGGCTTCAAAGGCAATAAAGGAAGCTAAGCTCTTTGGGGAAGTGGACGTGGTAGCCTCTTCCAAAGATAAGAATTACACGTATATACCCAAAGGTTATACAGTTGCTGAAGATTCGGATTATTTCCACATTACCACGAACAATACGATTTATGGTACGGAAATGCGTTATGACCCGGATGTCAAAGTACCGTTGGTAGCGGATATGTCTTCTGATATTTTTTCCCGTCCGATAGATATTTCCAAATATGACATCATTTATGCCGGGGCACAGAAGAACCTGGCTCCTGCTGGCGTGACGTTGATTATTGTCAAGGTGGACGCTCTGGGGCATGTAGACCGGGCAATTCCTACGATGTTGAATTACAAGACTCATGTGGATAAGGGCTCTATGTTCAATACTCCTCCGGTACTGCCTATTTATGCTGCATTGCAGACGTTGAAGTGGTATAAGGAGCAGGGAGGTATCGCAGCTATGGAGAAGAAGGATAAAGAGAATGCAGCCATATTGTATGATGAGATAGACCGCAACAAGCTTTTCCGTGGTACGGTTGTCCCTGAAGACCGTTCGATTATGAACGTTTGTTTCGTGATGAATGATGAGTATAAGGAATTGGAGGCAGACTTCAATGCCTTTGCCACGACGAAAGGAATAGTAGGAATCAAGGGTCACCGCTCGGTTGGAGGCTTCCGCGCATCGTTGTATAACGCAATGCCTAAGAGCAGTGTAGAGGTTCTGGTAGAAACAATGAAGGAATTCGAGAAACAACATTAAACAAGATGTAGTATGGCACGCATATTAGTTGCTACCGAGAAGCCATTTGCCGCGATAGCGGTAGACGGTATCCGCAAGGTCGTGGAAGGATGCGGCGATGAGTTGCTGCTTCTGGAGAAATACACTGACAAGTCCCAGTTGCTGGAGGCGTTGAAGGATGTGGATGCACTGATTGTCCGCAGTGACAAAGTAGATGCCGAAGTGTTGGATGCAGCCAAGGGCTTAAAGATTGTTGTCCGTGCAGGAGCGGGGTATGACAATGTGGATTTAACAGCAGCCACAGCCCATAACGTTTGCGTGATGAACACACCCGGGCAGAACTCAAATGCCGTTGCCGAACTGGCTTTCGGGATGATGGTTATGGCAGCCCGCAACTTCTATAACGGGACATCCGGTTGGGAGTTGATGGGCAAGAAGCTGGGTATTCATGCATACGGCAATGTGGGGCGCAATGTGGCCCGGATAGCCAAAGGCTTTGGGATGGATTTGTATGCCTACGATGCCTATTGCCCGAAAGAGGTAATATCCAACGACGGCGTAAAGCAAATGGGTTCACCTGAAGAGCTATACTCAACATGCCAGATAGTATCAATACATGTCCCGGCTACTGCAGAAACGAAAGGCTCTATCGGATACGAATTGGTCAGCAAGATGCCCCCCAAAGGCCTGTTGGTAAATACCGCGCGTAAGGAAGTCATTGATGAGGCAGGACTCTTGAGTATCTTGGAAGAGCGCACGGACCTGAAGTATGTCACGGACGTGATGCCGGCAGCCCATGCAGATTTCGAGGCACGCCTTCAGGGACGTTATTTCGCAACGCCTAAGAAGATGGGGGCACAGACGGCTGAGGCGAACATCAATGCCGGTATTGCTGCAGCAAAGCAGATTGAGGATTTCTTGAGGAATGGCGTGGAGAAATTCCGGGTCAATCCGTAAAGCATAAGCGCAAAAGGCACGAAGCAGTATGTTCCTTACATATTATATATCTTCCGTGCCTTTTGCGCATTCTTGTTTCCTTGGAGTTTATATAAACAATAGTACTATATGGCTACGATAAAACCTTTCCGGGGCTTACGCCCTCCCAAATACATGGTCGAAAAAGTTGCTTCCCGCCCCTACGATGTGCTTAGCTCGGATGAGGCACGCGAGGAAGCTGCGGGCAACGAGAAGTCTCTTTACCATATCATAAGACCAGAGATTGATTTCCCCGTAGGCACGGATGAACACGACCCCCGCATCTACCTGAAATCTGCCGAGAACTTCCGGCTTTTCCAAGAGAATGGCTGGCTGGTGCAAGACAAGAAGGAGTGTTATTACATATATGCCCAGACGATGGGCTACAAGACACAGTATGGCTTGGTCGTGGGGGCTTACGTTCCTGATTACATGAACGAAGTGATAAAGAAACACGAGCTTACGAGGCGCGACAAGGAAGAAGACCGCATGAAGCATATCCGCGCCACTAACGCTAACATCGAACCTGTTTTCTTTGCTTATCCGCAGGATGCAGAACTCGATGCCATCGTGTCCAAATACACCGGGCGCGAGCCGGAGTATTATTTCATCGCACCGACCGACGGCTTCGGGCATACCTTCTGGATTATAGACGATGACGACGACATACGGCGCATAACCGAGCTCTTCGCCGCAATGCCTGCCCTTTACATTGCCGACGGCCATCACCGCTCGGCTGCGGCGGCCTTGGTAGGCGCTGAAAAGGCAAGGCTGAACCCGAACCACAGGGGGGACGAGGAATACAACTACTTCATGGCGGTATGCTTCCCTTCCAACCAGCTTACCATCATAGATTATAACCGTGTGGTGAAAGACCTCAACGGGCTGTCGGACGAGGAGTTCCTACACCGTCTCGGAGAGTGTTTTACGGTAGAAGAAAAAGGTGCGGAGGAGTACCGCCCGGCGTGCCTGCACAACTTCTCGCTCTACCTCTCGGGGAAATGGTATTCACTTACGGCGAAGCCCGGCACGTACGACGACGGAGACCCTATCGGGGTGCTCGACGTCACCATATCTTCCCGCCATATACTCGACGAAATACTTGGCATAAAGGACTTGCGCACCGACAAGCGCATCGACTTCGTTGGTGGCATACGGGGCTTGGGCGAACTGAAGAAGAGGGTCGATAGCGGTGAGATGAGGATGGCGCTGGCACTCTACCCGGTAACGATGAAGCAACTCATGGACATCGCCGATTCGGGCAACATAATGCCGCCCAAGACGACCTGGTTTGAGCCTAAGCTCCGCTCAGGTCTGGTAATCCACAAACTCGAATAACACCTGTACCGGACACCCCCTGTGGGGTGCAGGGTTGGGCTACGGCGGCCTCCTTTACATTATATAATATAGCCGCTCCTGCCATTTGCTTGCAGAAAAAGTCTCGCGTGTTCTTGCACGAATGAAAATTTAAACATACCTTTGCCGCGTCAAAGAAAGAACATGGCGAGATAGCTCAGCTGGTTAGAGCGCATGATTCATAATCATGAGGTCCCGAGTTCAATCCTCGGTCTCGCTACCGGAGCCGGTGATTGGGTAATCCCAGCCACCGGTTTTCTTTTTTATCCCCCATCCATAATGGTCTGCCGGAATACCCATATAAGGGTGTTGATTGTACCCCATGCAAGGGGTGCTTAGATACCCCACGCATGACCCTTTGTGGTACCCCATGCAAGGGGTATTTAGAACAGTCTTTGTAGGGGAAATGACTAGTGTA
>CAYZTO010000073.1:0-13022 GCA_964481365.1 uncultured Parabacteroides sp.
ACTGTGTTTCTTCTAAATTCGTCGAATACATAATTATTTCAGGTGTCATTTTCACGGAAAAGAAGAAACACTCTTCAAGTTTTAAAACTCAAAATTCAAACAAGCTCTAAATGAAAGATTCCAAGCTCATTCAAGAAAATAAGACCTATGGCTACCGGGGCAATATACTTTATCACAAAAGCATAGATATTAAAGAAATAGAAAGGAATGGTGCCACGATTGGTCAGTTCCTCTTTCAGTATCTTTTTTTCGATACGCATACCCACAAAAATGCAAATAAACATTCCGCCGAGCGGCATCATGATTTTTGCCGTCAGGTAATCAAGGGCATCGAAAAATATAAGTCCCCCGATAGTATATTCATGCAAGATTCCGAAAGAAAGCGAACATATAGCCCCAAGTATGCAAACACCGATTGATGTAACCCACGCTGCCTGATTCCGCGTAAGGTGGTATTCTTCATAGAAATAAGCCGTAGCCACTTCATGAAGGGAGATAGTGGATGTCAATGCAGCCAATGCCAATAAAACAAAAAAGATTAACGACCACAACCTGCTTAAAGGTAATTGCGCGAAAATATTAGGAAGTGTGATGAACACTAATTCCGGACCGGCAGTAGGTTCTATGTCAAAGCTGAAGACTGCAGGGAATACCATGAAACCGGCAAGGATGGCAACCAGAGTATTAAGGATAATCACTTGGAAAGCAGTAGCCTGCAAATTAGTGTCGTTCCCGAAATAAGAAGAATAAGTAATGAGGCAACCCATGCCTATACTCATAGAAAAGAAAGTCTGCCCCATCGCGCTAAGTATTACGGAGGATGTGATTTTTTCAAAATCAGGTCTAAGGAAAAAGTCAAGTCCTTCCTGCACTCCGGGAAGAGTCACGGAGCGGATACAAAGAAGTATAAGTATAAGGAAAAGGGCAGGCATCATCACCTTTGAAGCCCTCTCTATGCCTTTTTGCACTCCTGAAGCGATAATGAAATGCGTCAAAGCGACGAACACTACAGTCCAGATAATCGGACGGACTATACCTGTGGAAAACGATTGGAAATCTGAAGTGAATTCCACAGCTGTTTTATCGGCAAGTGAACCAACCAATGCCTGCCAGATGTACTCAATCGTCCACCCTGAAACAACAGAGTAGAAACCCAATATCAAGAATGCAGCCAACACACCATTATAACCAATCAATGACCAAGCCGTATGGGGTGCAAGCTTCTTAAAAGCACCAGCCGCATTACTCCGCGAATGCCGTCCGATGAAAAACTCCGTTATCATTATGGGCAAACCGAGGAATATCGTACATATAATAAAGACAAGCAGGAAGGCTCCTCCGCCGTTCTCGCCTACCATATAGGGAAAACGCCAGATACTTCCCAATCCGACAGCGCAACCGACCGTCGCCAATATCACCCCCAATTTGCTTCCAAAAGTTACTCTTTCTTTTTCCATACAGTTATAATACTATTCCATCCTTAATATGTATCACCCTGTCTGTGTTATTTGCCAACTGCTCGTCATGGGTGACAATAACGAACGTTTGCCCAATCTTATTCCTCAACTCAAAGAATAAGGCATTAAGTTCTTTTTTGTTTTTCGTGTCAAGGCTTCCCGAAGGTTCATCGGCAAGGATTACCGACGGGTTGTTAATCAATGCCCTTGCCACAGCAACGCGTTGCCTTTCTCCTCCCGAGAGTTCGGCGGGCTTGTGGGACATACGCCCAGACAAACACAAGAAGTCGAGGATTTCCCGTGCACGTTTTTCCGCCGTTGCCATATTCTCCTTTGCAATCAAAGCCGGAATCATCACGTTCTCCAAAGCCGTAAACTCCGGCAAAAGCTGGTGGAACTGGAAAACAAAGCCTATGTTCCTGTTGCGGAAAGCCGACAATTTCGGTTCTGAGAGGTTGCGGACATCTGTCCCGTTTATCGTAAGGAGCCCGCCATCTGCTTTGTCTAACGTCCCGAGTATTTGCAGGAGTGTGGTTTTACCCGCCCCGCTCGGCCCGACAATAGCGACAATTTCACCCTCTTCTATTTTTAATGTAATGCCTTTAAGCACCTGCAAAGAGCCAAAAGACTTAGTAATATTTTCTGCGTATATCATACTTAAAATACTATGGGCAATTCCCTGTCAGGCTGCGGATAACATAAGAAGCAATATAACATCCGAAGATGGCAGGCATATAAGACACGGTACCGGTAGTCGTTCGTTTGCACAATTCCCCGGAAGTCTCCACAATGGCATCCGGTTTTGCCGTTTCCGTCGAAAACACTGCCGGCAACCCGCTGCGGATACCCATCTCCCTCAGCCTCTTCCTGACAGCCTTTGCCAAACCGCAGTCCGTTGTTTTAGAAATATCAGCAATGCGAATCCGCGAAGGGTCAAACTTAGCTCCGGCTCCCATAGAAGATACGATGGGAATATCACGTTGCATCGCGTGGTATATCAAAAATACCTTTGGGTTCAACGTGTCGATTGCATCAACCACAAAATCATAGTGCATCTCATCGAGTATTGATTCCGTTTTTTCATCCCGCAGGAAGACATTCTTCACATTTAGCCGGAGAGCAGGGTTGATATCCAACAGCCGGGTTGCCATCACTTCAGCTTTGGGCATCCCGAGAGTAGAGTGCAATGCAGGCAACTGGCGGTTCAGATTGCTCAAGTTCACGACATCGGCATCCACTATTGTCATCTGCCCCACACCGGCACGGCAAATCTCTTCCGCTGCGAAAGCCCCGACACCACCAAGACCAACCACAAGGACGTGGCTCCCGGCAAGTCGCGCCACAGCCTCATCACCTAACAACAGTACAGTTCTTGTTCTCCAATCGTTATCCATTTGCTACTATTCCAGCGCAAAATTAATAACAATGTTACATATTCATAGTTTTTCCAATAAATTCTTTACGTTAAAAACACATCGGGCCGAACAGGTGAATTCCCGGAAAGAAGTACGTAGCGCTATTCAAAAGAGATATATGGCGCAAGCTTTCTCCTCGCTTCCCCGTCGAACTCTTGCAAGAGCATAAGTTCCTCCCACCCGTTGAGCCTGCCCTTCCTCATCCTGAGCTGGCACAGTATTCTTGCTTGAGCTTTCGACAAATAAGGATGCCGCACAAGTTCCCCATAGCTCAGATGATTGACCTGAAGCGGCGTAATTCCCGCCGTATCCACACGAAACCACGGCTCGAGGGAGCTGTAACGCTGCTCGTCAATTCCATACACTTCGCGGAGCTGGCCGACACAATAAAATCCCCCAAGCAGATTACGGAAACCGACAATGCGGCGGGCAAATGTGCTTCCGATGCCGGGGACACGCTTCAGGGATGCTGTATCGGCAGCATTCAGTTCCACCACTGTGCCTGCGGGATATTTGCCTGATGCGTATGGTTTCACGAATTTCCTTCTTTCGGGCTTGTTACGAGCTTCCGTCTTTATTTCAAGAACTTCTTTAATAGTTCCCGAAGTATCAGGCAATGCTGCCAGAACTCTGCCAGTACTGTCGGCAGGCACAGGCACATCACCCCCGGACATTTTCTGCTGAGACCGGAGACTTGAATAATTAAAGATGAAAAAGCCCGCACCCGAAATGAAAAGAATTATAAGGAACACGCGGACTTCCGAACGGGACAAATAAAAACAATCTGCAATATTCATAGCTATATGGTTTTGAGTAATACAAAAAATAACAGTTTCGCTAAGTTGAACTTCGAGGAGCACAATGTTCAACATTGACAACCGCTATGTTTAACTTCGAGAATTTCGATATAGTATATTGCCAAACACGATATGCCTATTGCACTCCGCGAAGTGGCACTTCGCGAAAATGACCTTGGAAGCTTTGCAAAAGACCCTCAGCGTGAAGTCTCTATTGGAGCTTCGCGCGTATCTCTTCAGGTATGGCATCCTTATGGACGAGTATGTAGATAGTCTTGGCACGGACAAAGCTCTCCGACATATTTAAGTATCCCCCGAAGGCATTCCTCTCCGTACCCCACGAGTTCTTTGTGATGTAATACTTCGTCCCTTTCTGGTCGCGGGCTATCCCGGTGATATGCATAAGATGGTCGTCGGTAGTAACAAAGGTCTCGTATCCTTCCTGACGGATTTCGGGCGTGACGGCAATTTCGGGATAGGGCTGCTCGAACTTGTAAACCTCTTCCAGGCGTTCGTCGGGTTTCATCTTTTCAAAACGCGCACGGTCTGTGGTCTCATAGTTATCGACCTTGCTCACTTCCGGGTTGATGGCAACTCCGTTTGTAAAGGAGAATCCCCTTTCGCTAACGTCGCCATCCCAGCAAACGCTATACCCCGTCTTCAACGCATGGTCCATCGTTTCCATAAGCTCGTCGAGGGGAAGGTTGTACATTTGCTTGTGCTCCCAGTTGTCGGGGACTTCCACTTCAAACTTCTCGTAATACGGATGGTGGGCGAAACTTGTCAGCTCCACATAGTCATCCAAAACTATACCGAGCGATGCAGCAAAGGATTTCGGAGTATATTCTTTGCCTTTGTATGTGAATGTATCGGGGATTTCCCCGAGATAAATATCCATGAGGCTGTTGGCAAGCTTGCGGTATTCAGGGCTGTTTTTCTTCAATTTAACTGCCGTGGATGAGATACTCTCCACATACGCGGCGAGTTCCTGGTGGTTGTGCCTGTCGGAATCATAGTTTATCCCACTGTAAACTTCTTCGGGAACAATGCCCACCTGCTCGAAAGCATGGAACCACGAGGGAGATATGCTCCCCTGTCCCACATTGCCCCTGCCGCGCCTGATGTAGTTGTCTTGCATCTGGTTCAGATATTTTTGCCTGACAATGAACATTTCCGACAAATCATATTCGCCCTTGCCCATGCGCAAGAGTTCTGATTCCATAAACGAAGTGGTGGCAAAGCACCAGCACGTTCCAGTAGAAGCCTGATTCTTAACCGAGGTGGCGGGCACCCTTACCTCCTCTGTGAATTGGTAACCTTGAGCTATTGCACACGACGCAGACAGCGACAGCGCAACCGTAAGAAGTAATGTTTTCATTATTATTATACTTGATTTTCAGTTTGGCATCAAAGTTACGACACTTTTATCTTTCGGGAAGTATCAGTACAGATATTTTTAAAGTAGACTCTCCGGTAGCAATACGGAAGTTACATGATTTCTCTTTCTTTATATATCTTCAGAAGTAAAGCACAACCTGCACAAAACCTCTTTACAGATAAATTCCTATCTTTGCCGAGGATATAAAACAAAGACCTTTATGAAAACTATTCAGAATGTATGCGTTTACTGCGCATCCAGCTCCCAAATAGCTGCAGAATACTTCGAAGCCGCTTCCCGATTGGGTACTCTTTTAGGACAACGCCACATCCGCATCATAAACGGAGCGGGGAATATTGGTCTTATGAAAGCGGTTTCTGATGCTGCTCTGGAAGCCGGCGGTACGGTGACAGGAGTAATACCACGTTTCATGGTTGAGCAAGGATGGCAGCATACTGGTCTTACCGAGCTAATACAGGTAGATTCCATGCACGAACGGAAAGAGATTATGGCACGCTTTTCTGACGCGGCGATTGCTCTCCCAGGCGGTTGCGGAACATTAGAGGAGTTGTTGGAAATCATTACATGGAAGCAGCTCGGCCTGTATACACACCCGATAGTTATTCTGAATGTTGGAGGATATTTCAATCCTTTACTGGAAATGTTTTCCCACGCTGTGGCTGAACACTTCATGCGCCCGATTCATTCCCGTATGTGGAACGTGGCGAAGACAGCCGAAGAAGCAGTAGAATTTATCTATTCCCTCCCTGACTGGGACAAAGGAATCCGCCGCTGGGCGGCAATCTGAATTTGCGGGGTTAGTGACATAAAGAAATATGAAACGTCTTACAATATATCTTTTGGCAACATTCTTTCTATTTTGCGGATGCAGCTCATCACGCCTGACAAGCTACGAACGGGCAACTATAGGAGGACAAATAGGTTCGTTTTTTGGTTGGCTGTTCGGCGGAGCTATCGGCAACAGCATCAACGGTGGCAGAGGGGCTGATTTAGGCAGTGCCATAGGTTATATGGCAGGAGGTATTGCCGGCTCCGCAATAGGATATACGCAAGAGGAAAATGAAGCACAGCATCAGGAGCAGCTACCGGAAAAGGAAGAGAAAACATCATCATCCGTAAGCATTCCACACCTCAACATCGAAGCTTGTTTTGCCGGGAATGATGAAGCTGTACTCGACGCGCCCATATATGCAGGTTCAGAAGATTGGATATCTTTTATCATAGAAAATGAAGGAAACTACGCAGCTTATGATGTAAAACCTATTGTGAAAATAGAACGAGGAAGTTCCCATATCGAACTGCAAGACGTCGGGCTTGTAGGGGATATCCCGGCTCATAAAGCTGTGGTATATTCTGTGCCTATCGTTACAAGCGACGACTTAAGCAGTATGGAACGCGGCATCGTGGTAACTATCCGCCTAATAGAAAAGAATGGATATGGCACAGAAACCAAGAAATTTTCATTAACTACAAGTTCGGAACATGAGGAATAACACAGAAGATACCTTCGATATCCGGGACGAACGGATGGAAAATGAACGAGAGTTCGAGAATGCCTTGCGTCCCTTATCATTTCATGATTTCAGCGGTCAGGCGAAAGTTGTAGAAAATCTGCGCGTCTTCGTAATGGCAGCTCGTATGAGAAAGGAAGCTCTTGACCATGTGCTGTTACATGGTCCTCCCGGTTTGGGTAAGACTACACTTTCAAACATAATAGCCAATGAATTGGGTGTAGGCTTTAAGGTTACATCAGGTCCTGTGCTTGACAAGCCTGGCGACCTCGCAGGGGTATTAACATCGTTGGAGAAAAACGATGTCCTCTTTATAGACGAGATACACCGTCTTAGTCCTGTTGTCGAGGAATATCTCTATTCTGCAATGGAAGATTACCGCATCGACATCATGATAGACAAAGGACCAAGCGCACGCTCCATTCAAATAGACCTTGCTCCCTTCACCCTTATCGGTGCCACAACTCGCAGCGGGTTACTGACAAGTCCGCTTCGGGCTCGCTTTGGAATCAATATGCACCTCGAATATTATGACAATGCAACATTGACAAACATTGTCCTCCGTAGTGCAAAGATTTTAACTGTCCCCTGTGAACTCCCTGCTGCCGAAGAAATAGCGTCCCGCAGCCGGGGAACTCCCCGTATCGCCAATGCCTTGCTGCGGCGCGTCAGAGACTTTGCTCAGGTAAAAGGGAGCGGCGCTATAGACAAGTCTATTGCCTGCTATGCCCTCGAAGCATTGAATATCGACCGCTACGGATTGGACCAAATAGACAACAAACTGCTCACCACTATGATAGACAAATTCAAGGGTGGCCCGGTAGGACTTACAACCATAGCGACAGCTCTGGGGGAAGACCCTGGCACACTGGAAGAAGTTTACGAACCTTTCCTTATCAAGGAGGGGTTTATCAAACGGACACCTCGCGGAAGGGAAGTCACAGACCTTGCTTACACTCATCTGGGACGGATACGTGGTGACATGGGAAAAGGACTGTTCGACTAATTACAAGTGCTACAAGTACAATGGGATTGAAACAACTTGCCAAAGAAACTGCGGTCTATGGGTTGAGCAGTATCATAGGCCGCTTTCTGAATTGGATGCTGGTGCCCATGTACACCCGCATCTTTACTGATACCGGAGACTTCGGGATTGTAACCAACCTTTATGGGTGGACGGCTCTCCTGCTTGTTATTCTGACGTATGGCATGGAAACGGGATTCTTCCGTTTCATTAATAAGAAAGAGACAGCAGAGCCGATGCGCGTTTACAGTACAGTGATGTTGTCGCTTGCCATGACTTCCGTGCTTTTCTTTACTTTTGCCATGCTCCTGCTCCAACCTATATGCCGTGGCATAGGTTATACCGAACATCCGGAATATGTTGCAATGATGGCAGGAATCGTGGCTGTTGATGCATTCTGCTGCATACCGTTTGCTTATTTAAGGTATAAAGGGCTGGCTTGGAATTTCGCCGGTATCCGCCTTTTCAACATTCTCCTGAACATCGCCCTAAACATATTCTTCCTGCTGGTATGCCCCCAACTATGGAAGAATCATCCGGATTGGGAATGGATGCGTTGTTTCTACTCCCCGGATTATGGTGTTGGGTATGTCTTTGTGGCGAATGTCATCACAACGGCAGTTACATTCCTGATGCTGTTACCTTATATGCTGCCGGCATTACGGGCGAAAGCGGACTTCAACCTGCTTAAATCAATCCTCCGCTACTCTTTCCCTATATTACTGTTGGGTATTGCCGGTATATTCAATCAAACTGCAGACAAGATACTATTCCCCTTCCTGTTTGAAGACAAAGCATACGCCAATGAGCAATTGGGCATTTATGGTGCATGCTTCAAGATTGCTGTGGTGATGGTGATGTTCATACAAGCATTCCGCTATGCATACGAACCATTCATCTTTGCCCGCAATAAAAGCTCCGACAATAAAAAGGCTTACAGGGAAGCCATGAAATACTTCATCATCTTTGCCCTTTTCATCTTCTTGGGTGTAATGTTTTATCTTGACATCCTGAAATATTTCGTAGGGAAGAGTTATTACGCAGGCTTGCGAGTGGTGCCGATAGTGATGCTTGGCGAACTGTTCTTCGGCATCTACTTCAACCTCTCGCTTTGGTATAAGCTGATAGATGAAACAGAATGGGGGGCTTATTTCTCCGCCGCAGGATGTGTTGCGACAGTCGCCATCATATTGCTTGCCGCTCCGGTGTATGGTTATATGGCTTGCGCCTGGGCGTCATTCGCTTGCAACCTCCTGATGATGTTGCTGTCTTATTTCATAGGGCAGCACAAATTCCCGATAAAATACGATTTAAAGTCTGCCGCCACATATACACTGCTTGCGGCCGTATTGTATGCCGCCGCCATGCTTCCAGATATCGGAGGGGAGTGGCAGAGGCTCGGATACCGAACAATATTGCTCCTCATATATACATGTGTAGTATGGAAAAAGGAATTTAAACATATATATAAACAACAATCAGTATGAACAAGTCATTCGCAGCCCTCCCGGGGGCAATCCTCTTTCTTCTTCTCTTGATAACATCTTGCTCCACTACTTACAAGGTAGAGCAATCATATAAAAGCCCGAAGCGGGAATTCCGTGGTGCATGGATTCAGACAGCCTTCCAGGAAGAATACTCCCGCATGTCGGTGGCAGAAATGAAGCAGAGCTTCGTACGCAAGCTGGACTTCCTGCAGCGTTGCGGCATCAATGCCATCATCTTCCAAGTACGCCCCGAGGCAGATGCCTTCTATATGTCTGAGTTAGAACCCTGGAGCCGCTTCTACACAGGGCAACAAGGCTTAGCCCCCGAAGGGAACTTCGACGTTATGGCTTTCCTTATAAAAGAATGCCACAGCCGGAACATGGAGTTCCATGCGTGGCTCAACCCGTATCGGGCAAGCACGGCTGGCAATACATCGTTTGCAGACACGCACATCTACCACCGGCACCCGGAGTGGTTCGTGCGCTACAACAAGCAGATACTTTTCGACCCCGGCATCCCGGGATGCCGCGCGTTCATTTGCAGGGTAGTGCGCGACATTGTCACCCGCTATGACATAGATGCCATACACATGGACGACTATTTCTACCCGTACCCCGTTGCCGGAGAAACCTTCCCCGACGACCGTAGTTTCCGCAGATATGGCATACCCGCCGGATACTCCGCCTCGCAACGTGCCGACTGGCGGCGGGACAATGTCAATAAGCTCATAAGCGAGTTACGCCGCACCATCCTTCTTGCCAAGCCTTGGGTGCGCTTCGGCATAAGCCCTTTCGGGATTTACCGTAACCAGCGCAGCACGCCCGTCGGTTCAGGCAGCCGTACCAATGGGTTGCAGAACTACGACGACCTCTACGCCGACGTAATCCATTGGGTGGAACAGGGGTGGATAGATTACAATATGCCGCAAATCTACTGGGAAATAGGGCACTCTGCCGCTGACTATGCAACCCTAATAAACTGGTGGGATAAACATGCCGGGGACATACACCTCTACATAGGGCAAGACGTTGCCCGGACAATGAATGCCTCCGACCTGACACGCAAGATGTATTACGAGCGGAACCTTCCGCACGTCGCGGGGAACTGCTTCTGGCCTGCCAACGAACTGCTGTGGAACACGGGGGGCATAGCCGACAGCCTGAGGCGCCATTACCACCGGTACCCGTCACTCATCCCCGCCTACACTCACCAGCACGACCACGCCCCCAAGCATGTGAAGAACTTGGATGTCAATTGGACTTCGAAGGGTTACCTTCTGCATTGGGAAGCCGAGCAAAGCCCCACAAACCCGGAGCTTGCCACGTACTTCGTCATCTACCGCTTCGCAAACAACGAGAAAGTAGACCTCGACGACCCCCGGCACATCGTCGCCACGACCCGCAACTGCTACTATTATCTTCCTTATGAAGACGGGCAGACCAAGTTCCACTACGTGGTAACGGCGGTGGACCGTTTCCATAATGAGAGCAAGGGCAAGGGTAAAAAAGTAAAGCTGTAAAACCTCATTAAGGATAACACCTGATACCCATGCGTGGGTGTTTGTAATATGTTTGTAACACGTTTGTCACAGATATAACACTGCCGTTACCGACCTTTGCTGCCAGAAACATAAAACAAACTCCGACAATGGAAACATTCTACTTAATCTTGGTCTTGTTCCTCTTCGTGTTGGCTGTATTCGACCTGAGCGTGGGAGTCAGCAACGACGCAGTAAACTTCCTGAACTCCGCCATTGGTTCAAGGGCGGCACCATTCAAAGTAATAATGCTGATAGCGGCAGCAGGCATCCTCGTAGGGGCTGCATTATCGAACGGCATGATGGACATAGCGAGGCACGGCATATACCAGCCTCAGCACTTCTACTTCGATGAGATAATGTGCATACTCGTGGCGGTGATGCTCACGGATGTTGTCCTCCTCGACATATTCAACTCGCTGGGGATGCCTACTTCAACCACCGTATCTATGGTATTCGAGCTGCTGGGTGGCACGGTGGCTTATTCGCTCATCAAGATATCCAACGACCCCACGCAATCGCTCGGAAGCCTCATGAACACCGACAAGGCACTCACGGTAATCCTTGCAATCTTCCTCTCCGTGGCAATAGCATTTTTCTTCGGCCTTGTGGTACAATACATTTCAAGGTTATTATTCACGTTCAATTTCAAGAAGCACGAGAAATACTGCATAGCCGTATTCGGGGGGCTTGCCGCCACTTCCATCATATATTTCATGCTTATAAAAGGGTTGAAAGGAAGCAGCCTCGACGGTTCGGAGCTTGTGCAGTACATAGACAAACACACCGACAGCATCGTATGGGCTTCGCTTGTATTCTTCACGATACTGATGCAGGTGCTCCACTGGCTCAAGGTGAATGTATTCAAGGTGATAATACTGATGGGGACGTTCGCGCTTGCCCTCGCGTTTGCCGGGAACGACCTCGTGAACTTCATCGGAGTCCCCCTTGCCGGGTATTCATCCTACTGCGACCTAATGGCACAGGGCGGTACCACTACCACGGACACTTTCCTGATGTCTTCCCTCCTCGAACCCGCCCGGACACCCTGGTATTTCCTCATAGGGGCGGGAATAGTGATGGTGATAGCACTGCTGACATCCAAGAAGGCGCAAAACGTAGTCAAGACATCACTCGACCTCTCGCGGCAGTCGGAAGGAGACGAGAGTTTCGGTACTTCACCGGTCGCGCGCATCATGGTTCGCACCACCACTAACGTTACGATGACACTCGCAAGCATCATCCCCGAACCGATGAAAGCCTGGGTGAACAAACGCTTCGACAGTTCGGAGATGATAATAGAAGACAAAGCCAGCTTCGACCTCGTGAGGGCATCGGTCAATGTAGTGCTCTCCGGCTTGTTGATAGCAATGGGCACCTCGCTTAAACTACCGCTCTCCACCACCTACGTTGCCTTCATGGTAGCAATGGGGAGTTCCCTGGCAGACCGCGCATGGGGCAGGGAAAGCGCAGTTTTCCGCATAACGGGCGTGCTGTCGGTCATTGGAGGATGGTTTATCACGGCGGGAGCCGCTTTTACCATCTGTTTCATCGTTACGCTTGTCATCTACATAGGCGGGACACCCGCCATACTTGCAATGGTGGCACTCGCCATCTATTCTTTGGTAAGAAGCCAGATAGCATACAAGAAGAAGCTCCGCAAAGAGGCTTTGAAAGAAGAAGTAAACACTACTGTGGCACAATTGGAGAAGGCGGGCACACCCTACGAAGCCCTGCAACTGTTCCGCAAGCACAGCCGCGAAGAGTTGGAAAGCACGCTGCTGTTCGCATCAGACACTTTGGGGCGTTCAGTAGACGCTTTCGTGCACGAAAACCTCAAGGAGATGCGCAAAACCCTTTCGGCAATAGAAGAAAAGAAAGTCCACCTTAAGCAAGTGAAGCGGGTGGGCACGCTGGGAGTCACGCAGCTCGACCACGACATCGCGGTGGAGAAGGGATTGTATTACTATCAGAGCAACGACTTCGCGAGCGAGATAATTTTCAGCATCCGGCGTCTGGCGGAGCCTTGCAAGGAACACATCGACAACAATTTCTCCCCGCTGAGCGAGGTGCAGAAGTCCGATTTCGGCAAGGCGGTTGCTGAAATCCGCAGCTACCTCAACCAATGCGCCGCGATGGTGGCAAAGAACAATTACGACCCCTTGCACGGGCTCATCACCGAAGCAGCGCGCCTCAGCATACTCCTCACACGGCTCAAGAAAGAAGAACTGAAGCGCATACAGGGGCAGCAAGGGGGCAGCACGAAAGTAAGCATGGTTTATTTGAACATGCTTCAGGAGGCGGCAAACGTAGTTGCGTTCAGTTGCAACCTCATCAAGGTGAGCAACAAGTTCCAGAAAGCCTGACGTACCCTTCCGAAACCTCGGAAAATAC
>CAYZTO010000074.1:0-12788 GCA_964481365.1 uncultured Parabacteroides sp.
ATAAAATTGCAGAAAAAGAAAAGGCTGCCCCGTAAAATCAATTTACGAAACAGCCCCGAATGATTTTTCAATAAAATGTTTCAGGCTTAATCCTTATCCATCGCATTAAAGTCCATTACACTTTTTCGGTTGGACATAATCCGGTCGAATTCGTCTTTTGCCCCGACTATCAGCTTGTCAAACTCACGCTGCCCTGTCCCGGCAGGAATCAAATGTCCGCAAATGACATTTTCTTTTAAGCCTTCCAGCTTATCAATCTTCCCGTTTATGGCAGCTTCGTTAAGCACTTTCGTCGTTTCCTGGAATGATGCCGCCGACATGAAACTGTTCGTCTGCAAAGCCGCCTTGGTGATTCCTTGGAGAATCTGGTTCGCCGTGGCAGGCACAGCATCGCGCGTTTCGACAATACGTAAGTCTCGACGTTTCAGCATACTGTTTTCATCGCGTAATTTGCGGGCTGTAACAATTTGTCCGGCTTTCAAAACCTGGGAATCTCCCGGGTCGGTAACCACTTTCTTACCCCAAATGCGGTCATTTTCTTCCATCACTTCCAATTTATCAACCACTTGCTGCTCCAAGAAATGTGTATCTCCCGGGTCGATAATCTCGACTTTGCGCATCATCTGACGGACAATTACTTCGAAGTGCTTGTCATTAATCTTCACACCCTGCAACCGGTAAACATCTTGTATTTCATTTACAATGTATTCTTGAACCGCAGTCGGTCCCTTGATTGCAAGTATATCCGAAGGTGTAATTGCCCCATCCGACAACGGCATGCCTGCACGGATATAATCATTTTCCTGAACCAACAATTGTTTCGATAATGGCACCATGTATTTCTTGACTTCGCCCAACTTCGAGGTAACTGTAATCTCTCGGTTCCCTCGTTTTATCTTGCCAAAGCCTATTTCTCCGTCTATTTCAGAAACAACTGCAGGATTGGAAGGATTACGCGCCTCGAACAACTCGGTAACACGCGGAAGACCACCGGTTATATCGCCGGCTTTGCTGACAGCACGAGGAATTTTAACCAGAACTTCTCCTGCCTTAACCATGTCACCTTCTTCTTTCACCACGTGAGCTCCGAGAGGCAAAGAATAATTCTTAAGGTTATTCCCATTTTCATCCAAAATATGGGCTGCAGGAACTTTTGTCTTATCCTTCGGTTCAATTATAATCTTCTCCTTCAAACCTGTCGTTTCGTCGCTTTCTACTTTGTAAGTCACATTCTCAATAACATTTTCAAAATCCAACTTACCGGAAACCTCAGAAACTATAACGGCATTGAACGGGTCCCATTCTATTATGACATCGCCTTTTTTCAGCATATCCCCGCTGTTAAAGAACAGCTTGGAACCGTAAGGTATATTGTGCGACATCAAAACAATCTTTGTATTCGGATCTATTAAGCGCATTTCCGCCAAACGGCTTACCACTACTTGGTATTTTCTTCCGCCATCTTCAGCTTCAACTGCACGTAACTCTTCTATATCCAAGAGAGCGCTCTCATATTTACAAGCCATGCTGTTTTCCGTAGCGACATTGGCGGCAATACCTCCGACGTGGAATGTACGCAATGTAAGCTGTGTACCCGGTTCTCCAATAGACTGGGCTGCGATTACACCTACAACTTCACCCTTCTGAACCATCTGGTTTGTAGCCAAATTACGGCCATAGCATTTAGCACATACGCCTTTCTTGGATTCGCAAGTCAAAACAGAACGGATTTCCACGCTTTCTATAGGTGATTCCTGTATTTTCTTTGCTGCATCCTCCCGGATTTCTTCCCCGGCCTTTACGATAACCTCGCCTGTCAGCGGATGAACCACGTCATGAACAGAAACACGCCCCAAGATACGTTCATACAGTGAAGCAATAACCTCTTCGTTATTTTTCAATTCCGTACAAACCAAACCACGCAATGTCCCGCAATCTTCTTCATTTATAATCACATCATGCGAAACGTCCACCAAACGACGGGTCAAATATCCGGCATCGGCAGTTTTCAAAGCCGTATCAGCAAGACCCTTGCGGGCACCGTGCGTAGAAATAAAATACTCCAACACCGAGAGGCCTTCCTTGAAATTGGAAAGAATCGGGTTCTCAATAATCTGACCGCCTTCGGCACCACTCTTCTGCGGTTTCGCCATCAAACCACGCATACCGGACAACTGACGAATCTGTTCCTTTGAACCACGTGCCCCCGAATCCATCATCATGAAAATAGAGTTGAATCCGTCATTGTCTTCAGCCAATTGTTTAATCAAAATATTAGACAACTTACTATTGACGTGTGTCCAAATATCGATAATCTGGTTATAACGTTCGTTGTTGGTTATAAAGCCCATATTATAGTTGTCCATAATCTGTTCAACCTCTTTATAACCTTCTTCTACCAACTCATCTTTTTCAGGTGGAATCAAGACATCCGCAAGATTAAATGACAAGCCGCCCTTAAATGCCATGTAGTAACCTAAGTTCTTAATATCATCAAGGAATTGGGCTGTACGAGCAACACCACATACTTTAATAACTTTCCCAATAATATCACGTAAGGCTTTCTTGCCAAGAACTTCGTTCAGATAACCAACTTCCTTAGGGACAAACTCATTTACCATCAAACGGCCGACAGATGTTTCAACCATTTTCTTTACAAGCTGCCCATTTTCATCCAAATCCTCCACATATACTTTTATTGGAGCATGGATATCCAACTTCTTCTCATTATATGCAATTGTCGCTTCTTCTGGACCATAGAACACCAAACCCTCTCCCTGCGTACCTTTGCGGAGCTTCGTTATATAATATAAGCCCAATACCATATCTTGAGAAGGCACAGTAATAGGTGCTCCGTTCGCCGGATTCAGGATGTTATGAGAAGCCAGCATCAACATTTGCGCTTCCAAGATAGCCTCGTTACCCAAAGGCAAATGAACAGCCATCTGGTCACCGTCGAAATCTGCATTAAATGCCGTACATGCAAGCGGATGCAACTGGATAGCTTTACCTTCTATCAGCTTAGGTTGGAAAGCTTGGATGCCAAGACGGTGCAACGTCGGGGCACGGTTCAATAACACAGGATGCCCCTTCATGACATACTCCAAGATATCCCAAACAACCGGCTCTTTACGATCCACAATCTTCTTTGCTGATTTCACAGTCTTCACGATACCCCGCTCTATCAGCTTACGAATAATAAACGGTTTGTACAACTCAGCAGCCATATCTTTCGGCAGACCGCATTCATGCATCTTCAATTCCGGACCAACCACGATAACGGAACGGGCCGAATAATCCACACGCTTACCTAACAAATTCTGACGGAATCTCCCTTGTTTACCCTTTAAACTATCTGACAAAGATTTTAATGGCCTATTAGCATCAGTCTTGACGGCACTGGATTTACGAGAATTATCAAACAAAGAATCAACTGCCTCCTGAAGCATACGCTTTTCATTACGCAAAATCACTTCCGGAGCTTTAATGTCAATCAGACGCTTTAAACGATTATTGCGTATAATCACCCTACGATATAAATCATTCAAATCAGACGTGGCGAAACGACCACCATCCAATGGTATTAACGGACGCAACTCCGGAGGAATCACAGGTATAACCTTCATAATCATCCATTCCGGTTTATTCTTTTCCTTAGACGCCCTGAATGATTCAACAACCTGTAGACGTTTTAGTGCTTCATTCTTACGCTGCTGAGAAGTATCTGTATTAGCACGATGACGTAATTCATAAGACAAATCATCCAAGTCTAAACGCACTAATAAGTCATAAATAGCCTCTGCTCCTATCTTTGCTATAAATTTATTGGGATCGGAATCTTCCAACATTTGATTCTCCTTGGGTAAACCATCCAAAACATCCAGATATTCTTCTTCAGATAATAAATCCAATGCATTGACAGTTTCTGCACATCCAGGTTGAATCACCACATAACGTTCATAATAGATAATCGCATCTAATTTTTTAGTAGGCAGACCCAACAAATATCCGATTTTGTTAGGTAAGGAACGAAAATACCAAATATGAGCAATAGGTACAACTAAATGGATATGCCCCATTCGTTCACGACGAACTTTCTTCTCTGTAACTTCCACGCCACAACGGTCGCAAACAATACCTTTATAACGAATACGCTTATATTTGCCGCAATGACATTCGTAATCCTTTACAGGACCAAAAATACGCTCGCAAAACAAACCGTCACGCTCCGGCTTATAAGTACGATAATTTATTGTTTCCGGCTTCAAAACTTCACCACTTGAATTTTCCAGAATTTCTTCTGGAGAAGCCAAACCTATTGTTATTTTCGAAAAGTTACTCTTTATTTTATTATCTCTTCTAAAAGCCATATTATATAATTTATAAAGATATCTATTATTGGAGATAGGCTAATCTATATATCATAGGATTACTCTAATGTTATGCTTAAACCAAGTCCTCTTAATTCATGCAATAATACATTTAATGATTCAGGAATGCCTGGTTGTGGCATAGGATCACCTTTGACAATTGCTTCATAAGCTTTTGACCGCCCAACTACATCATCAGATTTAATCGTCAATATTTCTTGTAAAACATGAGCGGCACCAAACGCTTCTAATGCCCAGACTTCCATTTCACCAAATCGTTGTCCACCAAACTGAGCTTTACCACCTAAAGGCTGTTGTGTGATTAACGAATATGGACCTATAGAACGAGCATGCATTTTGTCATCAACCATATGCCCTAATTTCAAGAAATAAGTGACACCAACTGTTGCCGGTTGATCGAAGCGCTCACCTGTACCACCATCATACAAATAAGTTTTCCCGTAACGCGGTATTCCGGCTTTATCTGTCCAGTCATTTAAATCATCTAATGTTGCACCATCAAAAATAGGTGTAGCAAATTTAACTCCTAAATTCCGACCTGCCCATCCTAAAACAGCTTCAAAAATCTGCCCTAAATTCATACGAGAAGGTACACCTAACGGATTTAAGCATATATCTACCGGTGTACCATCTTCCAAAAACGGCATATCCTCTTGACGAACTATTTTAGAAACGATGCCCTTATTACCATGACGCCCAGCCATCTTATCCCCTACTTGTATTTTGCGCTTTTTGGCAATGTAAACTTTTGCCATTTGCACAATACCTGTAGGAAGTTCATCTCCAATTGTCAAATCAAATTTTTTCCGGCGCAATTCTGCATCTAATTCTTTATATTTCCTCAAATAATTCAGAATAGTTTGTTTTATCAATTCATTCTTATGAGAATCCGATGTCCAATTGCTAACATGAACTGAATTATAGTCTATAGATTCCAAGAGTAACCGTGTGAATTTTCCTCCCTTAACTATTATATCAGCGTTTAAATAATCTTTCACTCCCTGAGAAACTTCATTTTCGGTCAATGTCAAGATTTTGTTAATCAAACTATTCCTTACTTCTGCTTTTTTTGCCTCATATTCATCATCTAATTTAGGCAAAACAGTCTTATCAGTTAATTTCGACTTTCGCTTTTTAACTGCTTTCGAAAATAATTTCGTATCAATCACAACACCCCGTAAAGAAGGAGTAGCCTTCAACGAAGCATCTTTTACATCACCAGCTTTATCACCAAAAATAGCACGTAACAATTTTTCTTCTGGAGAAGGATCTGATTCTCCTTTTGGAGTGATTTTACCAATCAGAATATCGCCCGGTTCTATACGGGCTCCTATACGGACAATTCCTCTTTCATCCAAATCTTTTGTCGCATCTTCACTTACATTTGGTATATCAGAAGTCAATTCTTCCATTCCCCGTTTAGTCTCACGAACTTCTAAAATATATTCATCCACATGCACTGAAGTGAAAAAGTCCTCGCGAACCATACGTTCATTCAACACTATAGCATCTTCATAATTATAACCTTTCCACGGCATATATGCAACCTTAACATTACGTCCCAAAGCCAATTCTCCATTTTGAGTTGAATATCCTTCAGTCAAAACATCACCAGCTTTTACACGCTGACCACGATGGCAGATAGGGCGCAAATCAACAGTTGTAGACTGATTTGTCTTACGCCATTTCGGTATATTATATGATACTATAGAATCTTCAAAACTTACAAATTCTTCATCCTCTGTCCTGTCATATTTAACCCTGATACAAGTTGCATCAACAAAAACAATTTCACCTTCACGTTCTGCCACAATTTGTGTCCTTGAATCACGTGCAACTTGAGCTTCAATCCCTGTTCCAACAATAGGAGCGTCTGTACGCAATAGCGGGACAGCTTGACGCATCATATTAGATCCCATTAAGGCTCGGTTTGCATCATCATGCTCCAAAAATGGAATTAAAGATGCAGCAATTGATGTTATTTGAGTGGGGGAAACATCCATTAAATTCACATCTTCCGGAGAAACCACGGGAAAGTCAGCCTCTTGCCTCGACTTTACTTTGTCGCGTATAAAGCGCCCTTTTTCATCTAGCGGAGCATTACCTTGAGCTATAATTTTATTTTCTTCCTCTTCTGCAGTGTAATAACGTAATCCCTCTGCAGACATATCAACCACACCATTTTCTACCTTACGGTAAGGAGTTACAATAAAACCTAACTCATTAATTTTAGCATATACACAAAGGGATGATATTAAACCAATATTAGGACCTTCTGGTGTTTCGATAGGACATAAACGTCCATAATGAGTATAATGGACATCTCGAACTTCAAAACCTGCCCGATCTCTAGACAATCCACCTGGACCTAATGCTGACAAACGACGTTTATGTGTAATCTCTGCTAACGGATTTGTCTGATCCATAAACTGCGACAAAGCATTTGTCCCAAAAAAGGAATTAACCACAGAAGATATTGTCTTCGCGTTAATTAAATCAATAGGAGTAAACACTTCATTATCCCGAACATTCATACGCTCACGCACAGTCCGAGACATACGCGCTAAACCTATTCCAAATTGATTATATAACTGTTCTCCTACTGTGCGAACACGACGATTGCTTAAATGGTCAATATCATCAACTACGGCCTTAGAATTAATTAGCTCGATTAGATATTTAATAATTTCGATAATATCTTCTTTTGTCAATACTTTGATATCTTCACTCGTTGTCAGATTCAACTTTTTATTGAGACGATAACGACCGACTTCACCTAGATCGTAACGCTTTTCGGAAAAGAACAAGTTAGTTATAACTTCACGAGCACTAGCTTCATCAGCAGGTTCTGCATTTCTCAATTGCCTATAAATATAAAGAACTGCTTCCTTTTCCGAATTACTCGGATCTTTCTGCAAAGTATTATAAATAATGGCATAATCCGACAAATTCTGGTCATCACGATGCAATAAAATTGTCTGCGAACCTGAGTCAAGAATAGCATCTATACTATCATTATCCAAAATAGACTCACGATCTATAACAATGTCGTTACGCTCTATAGAAACTACTTCACCGGTATCTTCATCAACAAAATCTTCTACCCACGTCTTTAAAACACGCGCAGCTAATTTACGCCCTAGATACTTTTTAAAATTGGCCTTCGTGATTTTTATTTCTTCAGCCAAATTAAATATTTCAAGAATGTCTTTATCGCTTTCAAAACCTATAGCCCTTAATAAAGTAGTAACCGGCAATTTCTTTTTGCGATCTATATATGCATACATGACATTATTTATGTCTGTTGCAAACTCAATCCAAGACCCTTTAAATGGAATAATTCGAGCTGAATACAATTTAGTCCCATTAGCATGAATACTTTGACCAAAAAATACACCTGGGGAACGATGTAACTGAGAAACAACAACACGCTCAGCACCATTAATTACAAATGTGCCCCTATCAGTCATATAAGGAATCGGTCCTAAATACACATCTTGTATAACCGTATCAAAATCTTCATGGTCTGGATCGGTACAATACAATTTCAACTTAGCTTTCAAAGGCACACTATAAGTTAATCCACGCGCTATGCACTCATCAATGCTGTAACGTGGTGGATCTATATAATAGTCCAAGAACTCTAATACAAAATTATTTCGAGTATCTGCAATAGGGAAGTTTTCTGCAAAAACCTTATACAGCCCTTCCTTTTTTCTTTTTTCTGGCGGAGTATCAAGCTGCAAAAAGTCTTGAAATGACTTCAATTGAACTTCCAAAAAATCTGGATAAGGAAGAGTATTTTTTATTGATGCAAAATCAATTCTCTGATTTATATTTAACGAAGACATGTAGCAGAATTTTATCGAACTTGTTTTTATTAATAGACACAAAAAGGCTAAGAATCTTCAAGGGGAAGATTCTTAACCACATTCCTGATAATCAGTATAATTCTTACTTAAGTTCTACTTCTGCTCCAACATCCTCCAAAACTTTCTTTAATGCCTCTGCATCCTCTTTCGAAATGCCTTCTTTAATAGTACTAGGAGCACCATCTACTAAATCTTTTGCTTCCTTTAAACCAAGACCACAATGTTCCTTAACAGCCTTAACCACTTGTAACTTAGTCGCACCAGCGGATTTTAATATTACATCAAAAGAAGTCTTTTCCTCTACAACAGCCACAGAATCTGTCGCTGTCCCAGCAACTGCAACCGCAGCTGCTGCGGGTTCTATGCCATATTCTTCTTTCAAAATTGTAGCCAATTCACTAACTTCTTTTACGGTCAGGTTCACTAATTGTTCTGCAAAAGCCTTTAAATCTGCCATTTTTGTATGATTTTAAATGATTATTACTATTCTAATTATAAACTATCTTTCTTCCAATCTTTTCAATACACCATGAATTGTTTGCCCAGATGATTGCAGTGCTGAAATCACATTCTTTGCCGGTGATTCTAACAATAGCATAACATCTGCAATAAGCTCTTTCTTACTCTTTATGCTTACTAACTGCGACAAAGCATCCGCCCCATAAAAACTTTCTTGCACATAAGCTGCTTTTAATTGAGGCTTGCCTTCCCCTTTTGTGTCTTTCGTAAAATCTCTAATCAAACGAGCAGGGACATTAGCTACTTGTGAAAACATAATAGCCGTATTCCCTTTAAGAGCATCGTATAATAAAGAAAAATCACCTTGAAAATTCTCTAGAGCTTTTTTAAACAAACTATTTTTGACAACAACTAATTTAACCTCATTCTTAAAGCATTCTTTCCTTAATTCACACGTCTTTTCAGCATTAATGGCCTCAATATCCGTAATATAGAAATTTGAATACTCTTTTAAAGTCTCAATCAGCTGCTTTATTATTACGCCTTTATCTTCCTTTCTCATACTAAAACACTTTAAAGTTCTTCGACTGATTTAGGGTCTACTTTTATCCCCCTACTCATCGTACTTGAAAGATAAATACTCTTTATATACGTTCCTTTTGCTGCAGACGGTTTCAATTTTACCAACGTAGATATAAACTCTTTTGCATTATCTCTAATTTGATCCGCATCAAAAGAAACTTTACCAATTGAGGTATGAACGATTCCCAATTTATCTACTTTAAAGTCTATTTTTCCTTGTTTAACTTCCCTTACAGCATTACCAATATCATTGGTTACTGTCCCACTTTTAGGGTTGGGCATTAAACCTCGTGGTCCTAGAATACGCCCTAATACGCCTATTCTACCCATAATAGACGGCATTGTAATAATAACATCGACATCGGTCCAACCACTTTTTATTTTTTCGATATATTCCTCTAATCCGACATAATCAGCTCCCGCCGCATTAGCTTCAGCCTCCTTGTCCTGAGCACATAATACCAAAACTCTAACCTGTTTGCCTGTCCCATGAGGTAACGAGACAACTCCTCTCACCATTTGATTGGCTTTGCGTGGATCTACACCCAAACGGACATCCACATCTACTGAAGCATCGAATTTCGTTGTTGAGATATCCTTCACCAACTCAGAAGCCTCCTTTAAAGAATATATTTTCCCTACTTCAATCTTGCTTAAAGCCAACTTTTGATTTTTTGTAAGTTTACTCATCTAAGTGAAGTTTTAATTACTAGCCGGAAAAGTTCCCTTAATAGTGATACCCATACTACGAGCAGTGCCCGCCACCATTCGCATAGCAGAATCAACCGTAAAACAATTCAAATCTACCAGCTTGTCTTCCGCAATAGTCCGAATCTGTTCCCAAGTAATCTCTGCGATCTTTTTACGATTAGGTTCAGCTGAGCCTCCCTTTTGTTTTGTTGCTTCCAACAATTGAATAGCAACAGGAGGAGTTTTGACAACAAAGTCAAAAGATTTATCTGTGTAATATGTAATCACAACAGGTAATACTTTCCCAACCTTATCTTGAGTTTTGGCATTAAATTGCTTGCAAAACTCCATAATATTTATTCCCTTAGAACCTAACGCAGGCCCAACAGGCGGAGAAGGATTTGCGACTCCTCCTTTAATTTGCAATTTGATTTGTCCAGCAACTTCTTTAGCCATCTTTATAACATTTGATAAATACAACATTACTAATAGAAAGGTATAAATTTTGCGTAACCAAAATTTCACTCTTTCTCAACTTGCGTATAAGCCAATTCTAACGGTGTTTTACGCCCAAAGACTTTAACCATCACTTTGAGTTTCTTCTTCTCTACATTAACTTCTTCGATAACACCACTAAATCCATTAAATGGACCAAAAATGATTTTTACCATCTCTCCCACCACATATTGGATATCCCAACCACCTAATCGTTCTTGTAATTCATCAACCGTACCTAAAATACGATTAACTTCCGATGGACGCAATGGAATAGGGTTATCAGACCCACCTAGGAATCCAATAATATTAGGGATGTTTCTTAATCGATGTGCAACCTCACCGACCAATGCAGCTTCTACTAATACATATCCTGGCAAATAGGCTTTCTCTTTCAAAACCTTTTTCCCGTTACGTATAGTATACGTCTTTTCCGTCGGTATTAAGACTTGCGACACATACTCTCCTAAATCTGTATTTTTTATTTCTGCCTCCAAACATTCTTTTACCTTGTTTTCTTTACCACTAATGGCACGCAAAACATAAAATTTCTTTTGAACATCAGACATGATACTTACAGACTAAAAGATTTTTTCATAAAAGAATCGCAGCACACCCTCAAAAGCAAAGTCAATGACAAAGATAAATGCAGCAATTATAAGGGAAGCAATCATAACAATCACTGCACTACTTGACAATTCTGTCCTTGTTGGCCAAGATACCTTATATACAAGTTCATTATAAGATTCCTTAATATATTCAATTACCTTCTTCATTGAATCTAATATTTGCACGGAACGAGAGACTCGAACTCCCGACACCTGGTTTTGGAGACCAGTGCTCTACCAACTGAGCTAGTTCCGTATAATTTATTCTAAGAAAGACAATTGACAATCAAATTCATATTCAACTGTCAATTGCCAACTTACAATTTACTAATTTTCCAATTCTGTGATCTGACCTGCACCAACAGTACGCCCTCCTTCACGAATTGCAAAACGGAGTCCCACATTACATGCCACCGGATATATCAAATCAACTTCAATTGTAACATTATCACCTGGCATAACCATCTCTGTACCCTCGGGCAATTTAATTTCACCCGTTACATCCAATGTCCGAATATAGAATTGAGGACGATAATGGTTATGGAAAGGAGTATGCCGACCGCCTTCTTCTTTCTTCAAGATATAAACTTCAGCCTTAAATTTAGAATGGGGCTTAATCTGGCCCGGATGGCAGATTACCATACCACGCTTAACCTCATTTTTATCAATACCACGAAGTAACAAACCTACATTATCACCAGCTTCGCCTTGATCCAATAACTTCCGGAACATTTCAACCCCAGTCACAACAGACTTCTTACCATCTGCACCTAAACCAATGATTTGAATCTCATCACCGACTTTAACAACTCCAGTTTCTATACGACCTGTAGCTACTGTACCACGACCTGTAATAGAGAATACATCTTCCACAGGCATCAAGAATGGCTTATCAATCTCACGAGGAGGCAGAGGAATCCATGTATCACATGCATCCATTAATTCCAGAATTTTCTCTTCCCATTTTGAATCACCATTTAAAGCACCCAATGCTGAACCACGGATGATAGGAGTATTATCACCATCGAAACCATAGAATGAAAGCAATTCACGCATTTCCATTTCCACCAATTCCAACATTTCCTCATCATCCACCATGTCACATTTATTCATAAATACGACTAACTTCGGGACATTCACTTGACGTGCCAACAAAATATGCTCACGTGTTTGAGGCATTGGACCATCAGTAGCAGCCACTACAATAATTGCCCCATCCATCTGAGCCGCACCAGTAACCATATTTTTAACATAATCGGCATGCCCCGGACAATCCACATGAGCATAGTGGCGATTTGCCGTCTGATACTCTACATGAGCCGTATTAATCGTAATACCTCTTTCCTTTTCTTCAGGTGCATTATCGATAGAATCGAACGTACGTTTCTCCGAAAGACCTTTCTTCGCCAACACTGTCGTAATAGCAGCTGTCAATGTTGTTTTACCGTGGTCAACATGACCAATCGTACCAATATTCACATGTGGTTTCGATCTGTCAAATTTTTCTTTTGCCATAACTAAATTCTATATTAATTAATAATCTTCATTCTAGCTGTATGAGCCTAAACCGAGACTTGAACTCGGGACCTCTTCCTTACCAAGGAAGTGCTCTACCGCTGAGCTATTTAGGCAACATTCAGAGCGGAAGACGGGACTCAAACCCGCGACCCTCAGCTTGGAAGGCTAATGCT
>CAYZTO010000075.1:0-12709 GCA_964481365.1 uncultured Parabacteroides sp.
GATGCACCCTTGTGTTTGATTATGATATAATTACCTGCTTATAACATGGTGTTTTCAATCCATTTCCTTGCATTGACAAAAGCTTCAATCCACGGTGTTACCTCGTCACCTTTATGTCCTGCGGGATAATATCCGCACTGCCACGGGAACAAAGCACGCTCTAGATGTGGCATCATGGCAAGGTGGCGGCCATCGTGCGAGCAAACGCCTGCTACCGCCCATGGTGAACCATTAGGATTGGCGGGATAATCAGAGTAGTTGTACTTGGCTACGATGTGGTATTTATCCTCTTCGTACGGGAAGCCGAACTTCCCTTCGCCGTGTGCCACCCATGCGCCTATCTTGCACCCGCTAAGCGAGCCGAACATCACGGAATGGTTCTCCGGGATTTCCAGAGTCACGAAATTCGATTCGAATTTGTGAGAATCGTTGTGCAGCATTTTGTGTTTCTCGGTGTGTTCGGGGAAGATGACGCCCAGTTCCGCCATGAGCTGGCAACCGTTGCAGATTCCGAGGCTGAGAGTATCTTTGCGCGAATAGAATTTATCAATTGCGCGCTTAGCCTTCTCGTTGAAAAGGATTCCTGCCGCCCATCCCTTCGCCGAGCCGAGCACGTCAGAGTTGGAAAAGCCTCCGCAGAAAACAATCATGTTCACGTCGTCCAAAGTCTCACGGCCGGATGCCAGGTCAGTCATGTGTACGTCTTTCACGTCGAAGCCGGCGAGGTATAGCGCATAAGCCGTTTCGCGTTCGCACTGGCAGCCCTTTTCACGGATTACGGCAGCCCGGATTCCGCTTTGTCCCTTGCGGTCGAACGTCAGACCGAAATCAGCCAACTTGCCTGTGAATGTATCCGGATACTTGAATTCCAAAGGCTGTTTCTTGTAGTTCTCAAAACGTTTGCCCGCACACGTGTTCCCGCTCTGTTTGCAGTCGAGGTTGAAAGACGATTCGTACCATACGTCGCGCATAAAGTCGATGTCGAACTGATATTGGGTGCCTCCTTGATTAACGAGGATATGGCGTTCCTCCGTTGTCTTGGCTATTTCGACAAAGCCGACACCAGCATTACGCATCAATTTGCAGAAAGCATCCTTATCCTTTACTTGAAGGAGGACTCCCGGATTCTCGGCGAATAGAATCTCTATGATATTCTGCTTGCCGATGCCATCTAGAGTTACAACCAAGCCGCCCTTCACATTGGCAAAGCACATTTCCAGCAAAGCGGTAATCATACCGCCGGCAGATATGTCATGCCCCGCGAGAACCAATCCGTTATTGATAGCATCCTGCACGGCATTGAACGCGGCGCGGAAGTACTCCGCATCTTTCACCGAAGGAACCTTGTCGCCCAGCTTGTTCAGTACCTGTGCCAAAGCCGAGCCACCTAACTTCAACTCGTCACGCGAGAAATCTACGTAATAAATGGCAGAGCCGCTCTCGTGTGCCAATACCGGGGAGACTATTTTCTTCACGTCGCTGACCTCCGCCCCGGCAGAAATGATAACAGTACCCGGAGAGAGCACCTTATCCTCACCATACTTTTGCGTCATTGACAGCGAGTCTTTCCCCGTCGGGATATTTATGCCCAAGGCTATGGCGAAGTCCGATGCCGCCTTGACAGCTTTGTACAGCCGGGCATCCTCGCCCTCGTTGCGGCAGGGCCACATCCAGTTGGCACTTAGCGATACGCTCTTCAGCTTATCCTTCAGGGGGGCGAATACTATGTTTGTCAGCGCCTCGGCTATAGCCATGACCGAGCCTGCCGCCGGGTCTACCATCGCCACCTGAGGCGCATGCCCGATAGACGTGGCGATACCCGCTTCCCCGCGATAATCCAATGCTACAGCCCCAAGGTCACTCAGCGGGAGCTGCAACTCGCCCTGGCATTGTTGGCGGGCAACCTTCCCCGACACTGAACGGTCCACTTTGTTTGTCAGCCAGTCCTTGCAGGCAACAGCTTCGAGCCTAAGCACGTTCTTCAGGTAGTAATGCAGCTCAGAATCCTTGTAGATTACCGGCATGTAATGCGTTTCCACCGTGTGGTCTTTCATGACGGTACGCGGCGGCTTCCCAAACATATATTCCAGCTTTATGTCGATAGGTTTCACACCGTCCGCCTGTTCGAAGACAAACTTCATGTCGCCCGTAGTTTCTCCGACAATATACATTGGCGAGCGTTCGCGGTCGGCAATGCGGCGGACACGTTCCACGTCCTTTTCTTCAATCAACAGGCCCATGCGTTCCTGGCTTTCGTTTCCTATGATTTCCTTCGCCGAGAGTGTCGGGTCTCCAATCGGGAGTTTTCCCATGTCGATATGCCCGCCGGTTGATTCAACTAACTCGGAGAGGCAGTTAAGATGTCCGCCCGCCCCGTGGTCGTGGATGGAAACAATAGGATTCTCGTCCGATTCCGCTATCGCGCGGATTACGTTAGCCACGCGCTTTTGCATTTCGGGGTTGGCACGTTGCACGGCGTTAAGCTCGATGCCACTGGTATATTGTCCCGTGTTCACCGACGATACCGCGCCGCCTCCCATCCCGATGCGGTAATTGTCGCCACCCAGCACGACAACCTCCTCGCCGGGTTTCGGGTCTCCTTTCAGCGCGTCGCGTTCATTGGCGTAACCTACTCCGCCCGCGAGCATTATCACTTTGTCGTAAGCGTACTTCTTATCGTTCTCGGCATGTTCAAACGTAAGTAGCGAGCCGCAAATCAGGGGCTGCCCGAACTTGTTTCCGAAGTCCGACGCACCGTTCGAAGCCTTAATCAGTATCTGTTCGGGGGTTTGGTAGAGCCACGGGCGCGGGTCGAGAACCCTTTCCCATTCGCGGGAACCTTCCGTGCGGGGATAGGAAGTCATATACACCGCCGTGCCGGCAAGCGGGAGGGAAGCTTTGCCTCCGCCGAGGCGGTCGCGGATTTCGCCGCCCGAGCCGGTAGCCGCCCCATTGAACGGTTCCACCGTAGTGGGGAAGTTGTGGGTTTCAGCCTTCAGCGAGATGACCGTCCGGATTTCTTTTGTCTCGTAAAAATCCGGCTTGTCGCCGCTCTTGGGGGCAAATTGCTCTATCTTCGGCCCTTCGTTGAACGCCACGTTGTCCTTGTATGCCGAAACCAGTTTGTTGGGGTTCTCCGCCGACGTTTTTTTAATCAGCCCGAAGAGCGAGCTTTCCTTTTCTTGCCCGTCAATGATGAACGTACCTCCGAAGATTTTGTGGCGGCAGTGCTCGGAGTTCACCTGCGAGAAGCCGAACACCTCGCTGTCGGTCAGTTTGCGCCCAATCTTATTGCAGACATCCTTCAGGTAAGCTATTTCCTCCTCGCTCAGTGCCAGCCCCTCCTTGCGGTTGTAGTCTTCGAGGTCGTCGATGTACACAATCGGGTCGGGTTTCTTGTCGGTTGTGAAGACCGACTGGTCCAGCCCGTCGTATATGCGTTGCAACATCGGGTCGCAGGCAGCATCGCCCGTTTCCACGGGAAAATATTCCTCGATGCGGGAGATGCCCTCAAGTCCCATGTTCTGCGTTATTTCCACGGCGTTCGTACTCCACGGTGTAATCATCTCGCGGCGTGGCCCGACGAACCACCCGGCTATCGCTTCGTCATCTATTGGTTCGCCGTTACTGAACAGCCACACCAATTTGCTCGTATCTTCCTTGGAAAACCGGTGCCGTGCCTCTACCGCCAGCACCGTGTTTGTGGGGGATTTGAAAAACAGAATCATATTGTTGATTTTAAAGGATAATGTCTGAATCGTGGGGGCAAATATACGTATTTATGGCGTGAATAGCCCCAAATCCCGGCAAAACCCACCCTCCGGCGGTATCCTTCAGCCATTCAGCCGGGTGGCGGGGAGGCATTCAGGTTTCCCGATACCTTTCAGCCAACCGTAAAAACGCACTTTTACCGTGGCGAAGGCCGTCGGCAGACCGTGAGGAATGTCTTTTATGCAAAATACCCGGATATTTGTATCGTACAATTACTTCTGCATTCTGAATATCCGGATATTCAGAATGAAAAACATATTCCATATATTCAATATATAGGTATTTAGAATGGAAAATATATTTGATATATATAATATCCGGATATTGGCATCGTAAAACGTATTTTTTCATTAAAATACCCGGATGTTGAATTCAAATCAGGATAAAAATGGTTAAGCAGACAGTCAAGTTTCGTCTTTCTTCCGTCCTTGGGAAGCAATGCAGTGTTGCAGGGGCTTACATCCCAGCGTTTCCCGTTCAAGCAGGTATATACCGGAACCGACAAGACACGGAAACGCGCCCCCGACGAGCGTACAATGGCGAGGATTTTCAGCCTGAGGTTGGACGGGGCGAAAGCCCTGGCACGCGACGTGTTCGTTTTCAGCTCATTGTACGCGCGGGATGTCGTTCGTCGATATGGCATTCCTGCGGAAAGACAACATCAGGGGAAAAAACAATCTCTTATATATGCGTCATAAGGCCCGGCAGAGGCTGAACAGCACTGATGCGTTTATTTGTCGGGGACAAACAAACCTCCGGACGTCTTCTTTACGCAGGATGAAACCGTATAGGCATCGTGGCAGAACACGATACGTTGCCTTTCGGCGGCAGCCTCTTCAAGCAAGAGCATTTTTGCATTGTAGGAATCCGTGGGGGAGATGTCGTATGCCGAAATCCATCCGGCGGAGATGTTGGCGAATAACGGGATGACATCCCCGGCAAAGACGACGGTCTCGTTTCCGTTGTGAATGTAAGGGACTATCTGCCCGGGGGTGTGCCCGTCGGCAAAATGGAGGCTTATTCCCGGGCAGATGCTTGTCGGTGCATCGAGCAAGTGCAAATTCCCCGAAAACTCGACGGGCAGCATGTCTTCTGCGAAAAAAGATGCCCTCTCCAGCGGGTGAGGATTGCAGAAATTTGCCCATTGTTTCCGGCTGACCCAATGCACGGCACCGGGAAACGTTAATTTTAAATCCCCTGAAGCGGTATCGCGGTAAGTGCAGCCGGCGCAATGGTCGAAGTGCAGGTGAGTCAGGACTACATCCGTCACATCTTCTGGGGCGTAGCCCATGTTTTGCATGATTTCCGCAATGTTACGCATCTTGAAGAAGCGATAATAGGCAAGTTTCTTAAGATGTTTCTCCCCTGAGCCTGTATCCACAATAACCAGGCGGTCGTTTGCCTTTATCAATAAGGAGCGCATGGCAAGCACGCACCCGTTCTGCCCGTCTGACGCATACCTCCGGCTCCACGCCGTCTTGGGGATAGCACCGAACATCGCCCCGCCATCGGCGTAGAAATATCCTGTTTCTATGACATTTATTTCCATTGTACTATGTCTTTATTCTAATTTGTTGCCAAATATACGAAGAGAAACGGGGTGAAAATCGTACTTTTGCCGGCAAATATCAGGCTATGCATAGAGTTCATTTTATTTCAATAACAGATTCTTTGATGCTGGAAATAGCTCGTGCCGTGCGGGACAAAGGGATTGACGTAAGCGTTTCCTCCGATAGGTTATCTGATGAATATATTCAATCGTTGGAAAAGGACGGTTTCATCTGCTACGGGAACGGCTGGTTCCCCGAACGGTTGGGTAAAGACATTCGGGCTGTAGTCTTGGGTGCGGCTGTCACGGAAGACAATCCGGAATTGGCACGGGCAAAGGAATTGGGTTTATTAATCCAATCCATCCCTGAGTTTATCTATAGCCAGGCAAAAACGAAAATCCGCATTGTGGTGGTAGGTTCACAGGGGAAAGACTCTATATTATCCATGATTGTGGCAGCCCTGAGAATGCGCCGGATGGCTTTCGACTATGCTATTATAGGCGAAGTCCCGCTCCTCGAAGGGAAAGTACACATGAGTTACGGTGCCCGGATTGCCCTCATAGAAGGAGACGAGCACATGACGTCTTTATTTGAGAAACGCTCTCTGCTGGAGTTTTACCGCCCGCATATCGCAGTCGTGACCAATATGAAGTGGGTGTTAATCCCGGACCATGATACAAAAGAGGCATACATGAACAAATACCGCTGCTTCTCGACATCTATAGAACGTGAAGGGAAATTGATTTACTATGCAGAAGACCCTGTCATCAGCCAATTGGTGGAAAGAATCAGGGAAGATATTACTGCCATCCCGTTCGACAATCATGAAATGGTAGAACACGACGGGCAGACTTTCCTGAAAACGCGCTACGGGGAATATCCTTTTAAAAGTAGCGACCCATATTTCCTTATCAACGTAAATGCAGCGCGTATGGTATGTCGGCAGCTGGGCGTTAAAGATTCCGATTTTTATACCGCAGTGTCACAGATGTCCAACTCTTGATATATTAAGAAATTCACATGCTAATCGCACAAAAGAAACGAAAAGAAAACATTTCGGAATACTTGCTTTATATGTGGCAAGTGGAATACTTGATACGTGCCAACCATTTCGATTCGGATGAGATAAGGCGAAATGTTGTGGAACGTTATGACCAACCTCCTGAAATCAAAGCAAAAATAGCCCGATGGTATGAAGAAATTGCAGATATGATGCGGCAGGAGGGTGTAATGGAACATGGACATATACAATTAAACAATAACATAATTATCACGCTGACGGATTTGCACCTCCGCTTGTTGAAGTCCCCAAAAGAAATGATATACGGTTCCATGTACTATAAAACGTTGCCTTATATCGTGCAGCTCCGGACAAAATCGGGCGGCGAGAATCTCCCGGAAATCGAAACATGCTTCACGGCTGTTTACGGGTATCTTGTCTTACGTATGAAAGGCAAAGAGATTTCATCCGAAACGCTCGAAGCTATTAAACAAATAAGCGCGTTCTTGGCTTTGCTGGCGGAAAAGCACAAAAGTGATATGGAAGGGACGTTGGAAGAATCATAAATGATAAAAATGCCCGGCAGCATAGAATGATTTCGCCGAATTGCAGGGAACACCATGCAAGGCATGTTTGCCGCGTGGCATTATAATTGATGTAAAAACATAAGGTTAGCAATAAAATGGCTCAATATTCAGAAGAAATAAAAAGAAGAAGGACATTCGCTATTATCAGTCACCCAGATGCAGGAAAAACAACATTGACCGAGAAACTTTTGCTGTTCGGAGGTGCTATTCACGTGGCAGGAGCTGTGAAATCGAACAAGATAAAGAAAACGGCAACCTCCGATTGGATGGAAATTGAAAAGCAACGCGGAATATCGGTGGCAACTTCCGTAATGGCTTTTGATTACGACGGACACAAAATAAACATACTTGATACGCCGGGACACCAAGACTTTGCCGAAGATACTTTCCGTACTTTGACGGCTGTGGATAGCGTAATTATAGTAATTGATGCTGCCAAAGGCGTCGAAGCCCAGACAAGGAAATTAATGGAAGTCTGTCGTATGCGTAAAACCCCAGTCATTGTTTTTGTGAATAAAATGGACAGGGACGGCAAAGACCCTTTTGACTTGTTGGATGAAATAGAGGAAGAGTTACATATCAATACTCGTCCGCTGAGTTGGCCTATCGACATGGGACAACGATTCCGTGGAGTTTATAATTTATATGAGCGCAAGCTAAACTTATACACTCCCAGCAAGCAATATGTGACAGAAAGCGTAGAGTTCAGTGATATTTCAAATCCGGAACTGGAAAATTACATCGACCCTGCACAAGCCCGGAAATTAAGGGAGGATGTTGAGATGATAGAAGGTGTTTATCCGGAGTTTAATGTGGACACATACCTCTCGGGGGATATTGCCCCGGTATTCTTTGGTTCTGCCTTGAACAATTTTGGCGTTAAGGAACTTCTGGATTGTTTTATCCGAATCGCTCCATCGCCCCGTCCGGTTCAGGCAGTAGAGCGGACAGTCAATCCGGAAGAGAATAATTTTTCCGGATTTGTATTCAAAATACATGCGAACATGGACCCAAACCATCGTAGTTGCATCGCATTTGTCAAGGTTTGTTCCGGGAAATTCGAACGCAACGTAAACTACAAACACGTCCGCTTGGGAAAAATGATGCGCTTCAGCAGCCCCACGGCTTTCATGGCGCAAAAAAAGGAAGTAGTAGATGAAGCATACGCAGGTGATATTGTCGGTCTTCCGGATACAGGGAACTTCAAAATAGGAGACACTCTCACGTCGGGAGAAGAATTGCACTTCAAAGGATTGCCCAGTTTCTCTCCGGAAATGTTCAAGTACATTGAAAATGCAGACCCTATGAAAGCGAAACAACTCGCCAAAGGCATAGAGCAGCTCATGGATGAAGGTGTAGCACAGTTATTCACCAATCAATTCAACGGTCGAAAAATTATAGGTACGGTAGGACAGCTGCAATTCGAGGTTATACAATACCGACTTCTCCACGAATACGGTGCGCAATGCCGTTGGGAACCGCTAAGCCTTTACAAGGCATGCTGGATTGAAAGTGACAATGCCGCAATGCTTGAGAATTTCAAAAAGAGAAAGGTTCAATACATGGCAACGGACAAGGAAGGGCGCGACGTTTATCTTGCCGATTCCGCATACGTCCTTTCTATGGCGCAGCAAGATTTTCCTGATATTAAATTCCATTTCACATCTGAGTTCTGATGAAACGGCTAACTTTTTTTATTCTCCTTGCGAGCGCTTTCCTTCTTTCCTGCCAGGAGAAAGCCAATTTGCAGTATTTCGAATATGATGGGAAATTGCACACTCCTTACCATATTAAATATGAATACACAAAACCGCTCGACAATGAAATCAAGGCGGAGCTTGACAGGTTTTACCGGCTTTTCAACGCATTCGATTCCACTTCCGTGATTTCTCAAATCAACAGGAATGAGAATCCGCACATTGAAGACACCACTTTCATTTCCCTCTTTCTTACCGCGCAGATGATTGCTGAATTAACTGACGGCGCCTACGACATCACGTGCGCCCCGCTTGTCAATTTGTGGGGTTTCGGATTCGAGCCGGGGGACTCGGCTGTTACTTTGCAACGCATCGACAGTATCAAGCAATTCGTCGGATACAGGAAGATTCATTTCGAAGACAGAAGAATAGTAAAGGATGACCCTCGGCTGATGATAAATTGCTCCTCCATCGCCGACGGTACCGTTTGCGACATGATAGCCGACCGTTTCGATGCCTTCGGAGTCCAAAATTATATGGTAGAATTCGGCGGGGAGATTGTGGCGAAGGGAATTAACCCGCGCGGAGAGCATTGGAGGCTTGGGATTAACCGTCCGGTGGATGATTCCACAGGTCTGAACCAGCAGATTGAGACTATCATAAACCTTTATCCGTCCGGTTTGGATGAAAGGGACGTTAGCAATAACGGCAGAAGGGGCATGGCGACTTCGGGGAATTACCGGAACTTCTACGTAAAGGACGGGAAGAAGTACGCCCATACAATCGACCCGCGCGAAGGATGCCCAGTCCAGCGCGACGTGTTAAGCGCGACTATCGTAGCACCCACCGCGATGCTTGCCGATGCTTGCGCAACCGCCTGCATGGTCTTGGGGACTGACGGGGCAAAAATACTGAAAGGAAAACTGCCCATGATAGACTATTTCCTCATTTGCGGGGATTCCACAGGATATTATACGGTAGAATCGGACGGATTCGGGAAATACAAAGTCCGCTGAACATCATACGGGGGTGTAATGCGGTTTTGCCACGCATCCCCGTAGTCCTGCAAAGGCAGAAAACATCATCAGTTTCTTTGCGCCACAAGGCAATATTCCTCGTAGCGTTTCATTATTTCCCTCACGTAGTTGTAAGTTTCCGACCCTCGCAAATAGCCATGCCTGCAAACCGGGTCGTTATAGTACTGCGGTTCGCTTTTAAGGCGGATAAAATCAGCCACATTGTTGTCCCACACATTGGGATTCTTGCCATATTTCCTTGCCAGCCTTTGTGCGTCGTAGATATGCCCGATGCCCGCATTATAAGATGCTATTGTGAATTTGATAACCTCCTCCGGGTTCGTAATGGACGAGAATCCCTGCTTGAAACGCCTCAGGCAATCCACTCCCGTGCGTATTCCCACTTCGGGATTCCTCAACTCATGCGGTGTGACGCCCAATGTCTTTGCGGTACTCGGCATAATACCCATCAGGCCTTCCGCCCCGGTCCAGGCAACAACGTCCGGGTCGAAATGAGATTCTTGGTAAGAAATGGAAGCCAGCAGCCGCCAGTCCCAGTCTATTAAGCGGGCGTACTTTTTGAAAAATTCATCATACGGGGATATTTGCCCGGGCTCCACAGGCTTCAGCTCGGCCGTTTCGGGCAGTTTGCCGAGTTCATAATAACGCTTTGTTATCGCGGTGAACGAATGTTCGCGGTCGATATCCGATGCCCACGCGTTAATAGCTTCCGATAATTCCGTGCTATTCTTCCTCACGACCCACGAAGAGCGTTGCTCAAAACTGATTTCCAAGTCCGTATTGATATTCCAGTAGTATGTGCGGTTGAGACGGGCTATGTTTTCGTTGCAGACGGTGTATGGTATTTCGCCTTTCGACACCATCGCGATAAGGTCTTCGTTTACGATTGAGTCGCTTTCTATGTAACGGATACAGATACCCCCGCCAACCTCGCTATTCAGGTTCTCCAGCCGTTTTTCATACGGTGAATGCTGCTTGATGTAAACCTCCTTCCCGATAAGCTGAATCACATCCGTCAAAACGGTATCTTCCTTGTTCGAGCGTTGAACCAGAACCTGGCAACTCTGTTCTTCAATCCCGCAATGGATATAATTTTGCAGGTTTTGGCTGCTGTAGATGACCGGATATGCTATCACGTCCGCCTCTCCGTCGTCCAACATCCTGAAAAGCTCTTTGTCGTCCCGCGCAACCTTTACTTCAAGCTCCAGACCTTGTGAGCGGGCGAAATCTGCCATCAGGTCGTACTCATAACCCATTGCCTGAAGTTTGTAAAGGAAGTAAGACGTCGAGCCGTATAGAGTGACAGCCGTTATCGTGCCGTCCTCTTTGATTTGGGGCAAATCCCTTTCGCGCTTAGCCTTCGCTTCAGCCTCGTTTTGCCTGTTCCCGTTTTGGCAAGATACCATGAAGCCCGCCATGAGGAGAAAGCAAAGCACGAAAGGCAGCGGGGACATTGTGCCACCCCCTTCCCGATTGTGCAACGTATGGTGGTCACCCGCCATGCGTATTTTCCTTTAATTCCAACAATGCCACGTTCTCTACATGGTGGGTATGCGGGAACATATCCACAGGTTGTACTTTTACGACCCTGTATTTCGCGTCGAGCAAGTTGAGGTCGCGGGCTTGCGTTGCCGGATTGCAACTCACATAGACTATCCGCCGTGGTTCAGCCGAGAGTATCACATCCACAACGTCGTCGTGCATACCTGCGCGTGGAGGGTCTGTGATTATTACGTCCGGCCTTCCGTGTACGGCGATGAATTCTTCCGTCAGGATGTCCTTCATGTCGCCTGCGAAGAAATCTGCATTGGTGATATTGTTCAGCGCGGCATTGTTTTTTGCATCTTCGATAGCTTCAGGGACGTATTCTATGCCTATGACCCGTCGTGCCCGGCGTGAAACGAAGTTCGCTATCGTGCCGGTGCCGGTGTACAGGTCGTAAACAAGCTCCTGCCCGGTTAGCCCGGCAAATTCCCGCGCCACATTGTACAGCACGTGGGCTTGCCGGCTGTTTGTCTGGTAAAAAGACTTAGCCCCGACCTTGAATTGCAGCCCTTCCATTTCTTCAATGATGTAATCGCGCCCGTGGAAGACGTGTATCTCCTGGTCAGAGATGGTGTCGTTGCATTTTCCGTTTATTACATAAAGCAAAGAAGTGATTTGAGGGTAGAGGCTGGCTATATGCCGGAGTAAATTCTCGCGCCGTAGCCTGTCCTCGTGGAAAAACACAACCACAACCATCAAATCGCCGGTCGAGGCAGTCCTTATCATAAGCGTGCGGATGAATCCTTCTTGCTTCCGTAGGTCAAAGAAAGGATAACCTTCGTGTTCCACGCAATACGAGCGCACGCTGAGGCGTATCCGGTTCGATATGTCGTCCTGCAACCAGCATTTGCGGATGTCCAAAACCTTGTCGAACATACCCGGAATGTGAAAACCCGCCGCGTTCATGTCTTCGTATGCCTTGCCGGATTGAACTTCGTCTTCCGTAAGCCACCGTTTGTTTGAAAATGTATATTCCAATTTGTTCCGATAGCAAACCGTGCGCTCGGAGCCGAGAATCGGGAGCACTTCGCCCAGCGGTACCTTGCCGATGCGTGTAAGATTGTCCACCACCTGCTTCTGTTTGTATTTTAGCTGTTCTTCGTAAGGCAGATGCTGCCACTTGCACCCGCCGCACACCCCGAAATGCCCGCAGAAAGGTTCGGCACGCCTGTCGGAATACTTATGGAACGCCACAGCCTTGCCTTCGGCGTAGTTGTGCTTCTTCCGCGTAAGCTGGATGTCCACTATGTCGCCGGGCGCGACGAAAGGCACGAACACAACAAGGTCGTCCACCCGTGCGATTGCCTTCCCCTCGGCTGCAACGTCTGTTATCTCCACCTTTTCAAGTAAAGGCAGTTGTTTTTTCTTTCTTCCCAAAGTCTTTTAGCTTTAAAAATCCGGCGGCAAAGATACGGGGATTCCGAATCACACACAAATACGTGCCCCGCAAATGCCTGAAAGCCATACCGCCGCCCGTTGCTTGCCGGTGTCGGGGCTTGTCGCCTTGTCCCGCACGCTTGGC
>CAYZTO010000076.1:0-12451 GCA_964481365.1 uncultured Parabacteroides sp.
TCCGGAGGCTTTGGAGAATCCCCGCTTAATACAAAACAATCCCTGCTGCGGCGGCGAGGAGAATCATCAGTATCGGATGAACCTTGAATTTCCACGTCAGGACGAACGCTGCAAGGAAAATGAGCACACTCTTGTAGTCGATGAAGTTCTCACCGTTCATCAAGAGCAGTGCGGCGGCGGCTATAAGCCCGACAGTTACCGGCCTAAGCCCGTGGAAGGCTGCCTCGACGTACTTGTTGTGTTTAAACCTTACAAAATAGTAGGAGATGATGAGCACCAGAAAGAACGAGGGCAGGCAGACGGCGAAGGTGGTGAGCGCTGAACCTAACATAGCCATCGAAGGGGGGTAGCCGGCGTCGTGTATTGCCATATAACCTATATAAGTGGCACTGTTGATGCCGATTGGACCCGGCGTCATCTGCGAAATGGCTACTATGTCTGTAAATTCTTGCAGGGTAACCCAACCGTAACGGTCTACAACGTCGGCTTGTATCAGCGAAAGCATGGCATAACCCCCGCCGAAGCCGAGAATGCCTATCTTCAGGTAAACGAGGAACAACTGCAACCAAATCATATCTACATTCCTTTTATTTTTATACCGTAGTAAAGCCCGCCGGCTATGGCGGCAAGTATTATCCATGCAGGGGAAATCCCGGCGAGCCAGATGAGCATTGCGGCGGCAACGGGGATAGCCAGCTGCATCCGCGTCATCTTTATGGAACGTGCCGTGGTGATGCAGGGCACCACGATGAGCGCCACGACGGCAGGCCTCAGCCCCTTGAACGCCCGCTCAACCCATTCGTTATCCTTTACTTGCGTGAAGAACAATGCAATTAGGAGTATGATGGTAAACGAGGGGAGTATGGTGCCCAGCGCACAGCATACCGCGCCTGCTGTTTTCTTCAGCTTGTACCCGACGAAGATTGAGATGTTCACTGCGAAGATTCCGGGGAGCGATTGTGTCACCGCGAAGACATCCACGAAGTCCTCCTTCGACATCCAACCCTTGTCCACGACTTCCCTTTGGATTAGGGGGAGCATGGCATACCCCCCGCCGATAGTGAACATCCCTATTTTGACGAAAGTTATGAATAGTGTCCAATACATTGCGTTCCTGTCTATTTGGAAGAAAGGCTTGGCACGTCCCGCCCGATTATTTTGTCGTACCGCTCGGGGTCGTTTATTATCCGCAGGGCTTCGGCAAAGCTGTCGTTTGCCTTGTTCATGATGCGGTAATATTCTGCCATGTCGAAAATGTCCCTTGCTATCAGTGCTTTTATCTGTAAGCTGATGAGGGGGAGCGAGTGCGTGTACTCTTCTTCTTTGAAGGTGATGCCCTCATCCTCGGCAAGGCGCAGCAGGTCTTCCAGGATTTCGTCGTCCACCTCGAACAGCTCCTCAAATTTCTCCGGCTTCTTGTAAGACTTCTTCAATTCGTCCCGATGGCGGTCTTCATAGTTCATCGCGGCACGTGTTATAAGCCCCGTAGCCACGAGGCGGCGGTGGTAGTCCGTGTACCGTGCCGTATCGACCGGGATGAATACGTCGGGCATTATTCCCCCGCCCCCATAGACGGTGCGGTTGGTTTCGAGGGTATTGTATTTCAGTGAATCAGGGAAGTGGATGCTGTCGGCACTCAATAATTCCCCGTGGTTGTAACGGTTAATGAAGTCCCTGGCATAATCTTCGGACTTCCCGGATTCATAAGGTTTCTGGATACACCTTCCGGTGGGGGTATAATAACGCGCTACTGTCAGCCTTATCATCGAACCGTCCGGCAGAGGTATGGGTTTTTGCACCAAACCCTTCCCGAAGGTGCGCCTCCCGACGATTACCCCCCGGTCCCAGTCTTGTACGGCTCCGGCGAGGATTTCGCTCGCGCTTGCCGACGACTCATCGACAAGTATTACGACCCTGCCCTCTTCCATAAGGCCCCGGTTAGTAGCTTTTGCATCTTCGCGCTTCTGTTTGCTGCCTTCGGTATATACAATGAGCTTCCCCTTCGTGAGGAACTCGTCCGCGAGGTCAATGGCGATGTTCAGGTAGCCCCCGCCGTTGCCTTGCAAATCGAGGATGAGGTTCTGCATACCTTTCTTCTTTAAATCGAGGATGGCATTTTCCACCTCACCTGTCGAGGAAGCGGCAAAACGGTTCAACTTGATGTACCCTGTATGTTTATCAGCCATATAAGCGGCGTCCAGACTGTGTACCGGAATATTCCCGCGCACTATTTTGAATTCGAGAAGCTCGGGTTCGTTCCCCCGCTTCACTTTGATGGAGACCTCCGTGCCCTTGGGACCTCTCAAGCGTTTCATTATCTCGCTCGTCTTCATCTTTACACCTGCGATGACTGTATCGTTCACCTGCACGATGCGGTCGCCTGTCATCAGCCCCACTTTTTCCGACGGGCCGCCGGGAATTACCTGTATGACGTAAACAGTATCGGTCAGCATATTGAACTGGATACCTATCCCATCGAAATTCCCGACGAGGGGAGTGGTCATTTCCTTTGTTTCTTCGGGGTCGGTGTATGTGGAGTGCGGGTCGAGCTTGTCGAGCATGCCTGTGATGGCATCTTCCACAAGTTTCACCTCGTCGGTATTGTCCACGTAGAGGTTCTCGATGGCGTAGAGTGCTATCTGTAGCTTCCTGGCATTGTCTTTTTCTGAGTTCCTGTTCTGGGCGGAAGCCCGGAAGAATGCAGCTGCGATGCAGCAGAGCAGAATGATGCTTCTCATATATGTACTCTCCTTTCTCTGGTTATGTCGTTGTTATTTTCCAAGTAAATAATTGCCTATGACCTCCGGAACGAACATGCCTACGTCTTTCCCGAAATGCAGCAGTTCCCGCACCACGCTTGAGCTGATATGTGCGTGTTCCGGCTCGGCAAGCAGGAACACTGTTTCGATTCCGGAAATCGAGCGGTTCACGTCGGCTATGTTCCTTTCATATTCAAAATCGGTTACTGACCGGATGCCACGGAGTATGAAATCGGCATCCACGCTTGCGGCAAAGTCGGCAGTCAGCATTTCATACGTGCAGACTGTTATGCGGGGTTCCCCTGCGTATAGCCTGCGTATAGCGGCGACCCGTTCCTCTGCCGGGAAGTATGTTTTCTTTTGCCCGTTGATGCCGATGGCGATACATATCTCCTCGGCGATCCCCAATCCACGGTTTACCAATGATTGGTGCCCTACCGTGAAGGGGTCGAACGAGCCGGGGAAGAGGGCTTTGCGTGCGGAGCTTGTTTTTTTATCCATAAGTAGTCTGTTTTTGCTGTTTGTAGGATTCCGGATGCTGCTGCAAACCTATGAATGGTTCATGTTTAATTCTTCATTGACAAGGTCTTCCTCTATTACAAGGTTGTCGATGATGAAGTTCTGCCGCTCCATCGTGTTTTTACCCATGTAGAATTCCAACATTTCCTTTACTGCGTCTTCCTTCTTCATCGTGACCGGGTCGAGGCGCATGTCCTTCCCTATGAAGTTCCTGAATTCATCAGGGGAGATTTCCCCCAATCCTTTGAAGCGTGTGATTTCCGGATTTTTCCCCAAGATGTTGATTGCAGCGGTGCGTTCTTCTTCAGTGTAGCAGTAGATGGTCTTCTGCTTGTTTCGGACGCGGAATAATGGTGTCTGCAGTATATAGACATGGTTCCGCTTGATTAAATCCGGGAAGAATTGCAGGAAAAATGTAATTAAGAGAAGCCTGATGTGCATCCCGTCCACGTCGGCATCCGTCGCTATGATTACTTTATTGTAGCGCAGTCCCTCCAAACCATCCTCTATGTTGAGTGCGGCTTGCAGGAGGTTGAATTCTTCGTTCTCGTAAACAATTTTTTTCGTCAGCCCATAGCTGTTTAATGGCTTTCCACGCAGGCTGAATACCGCCTGCAGGTTTGGATCCCTGCTTTTTGTTATGGAACCACTGGCGGAGTCCCCTTCTGTAATGAAGATGCAACTCTCTTCCGTCTGGTCGCCCTTCCCGTCGTTCAGATGGATGCGGCAATCTCTAAGTTTCTTGTTATGGAGGTTGGCTTTCTTGGCGCGTTCGCGCGCAAGCTTTGTAACGCCGGCTATAGCCTTGCGCTCCTTCTCCGAATCTTGTATCTTACGCATCAGAATGTCCGCCGTCTCCAAATTTTTATGCAGATAATTGTCAAGTTCCTTCTTTATGAAGTCATTAATAAACTTGGATACGGTAGGACCGTCCGGCCCCATGTCTTTTGAACCGAGTTTGGTTTTGGTTTGGCTCTCGAAAACCGGCTCTTCTACTTTAATGCTTATTGCAGCAATGATTCCGGAGCGTATATCTACATACTCAAAGCCTTTGTTGAAATATTCTTTGATGGCACGACCTACGGCCTCTTTAAATGCAGAGAGATGCGTTCCCCCTTGTGTTGTGAGCTGTCCGTTCACGAAGGAATAATATTCTTCTCCATATTGGTTGCTGTGTGTGATGACGACCTCGATGTCTTCTCCTTTCAAATGTATTATGGGATAGAGTGGTTCCGTGGTCATGTTCTCGTTCAATAAATCCTCAAGTCCTTTGCGGGAGTAGAACTTCTTGCCGTTATATAATATTGTAAGTCCTGAATTGAGGAATACATAGTTTTTCAAAAGGCTCTCGACAAATTCGTCTTTGTATTGGTAATCCCGGAAGATAGTGTTATCCGGGATAAAACGTACGAGCGTCCCGTTTGGTTCTGTGGAGGGCTCTATATCTTGCTCGCGGATAATGACAGCCTTGCTGTATTCCACCTGTTTGTATTGACCGTCGCGGTAACTGGCTATCAGGAAATAATTACTTAAAGCATTAACTGCCTTGATACCTACTCCATTCAACCCCACGGATTTCTTAAATGCCTTGCTATCATATTTGGCTCCTGTATTCATTTTGCTGGACACATCGACAACTTTTCCGAGTGGAACGCCTCTCCCATGATCCCGCACAGTAACAGTGTTGTCATTGATAGAAACTTCAATGACCTTGCCAAAGCCCATCATGTATTCATCGATGGAATTGTCTAACACTTCTTTAAGTAATACATATATACCATCGTCGGCATACGAGCCATCGCCTAACTTTCCGATGTACATACCCGGTCTGCGGCGGATATGCTCCATCCAGTCTAATGTTTTGATGTCATCGTCACTGTAAGATGCTAAGTAGTCTTTATTCGTATCACTCATTTGTACCAAGTTGTTTGATGAATGCACGACGAGTTTTGTGGTGTTCCCTCTTGAAATAATCCCATTGGGCTTGCACTGCATGGTTGGTTTCTAATTCAGGGTTGCTTTCTGCATATTCCACACCCAATTTGTTGTAAACAGGAATAAGGTCGTTAAAGAGTAGTGCATTTACTCCTTTGTTTTGGTATTCCGGAAGGATGCCGGTCAGATATAAGTCCACTACTTTGGGTTTTGTCTTTAGTGCTTTTAATAAATATATCCATCCAAAAGGGAACAGATGTCCATTGGCTTTTTGCATTGCATGGGATAGGTTTGGTAAAGATATGCCGAATCCTACAACAACATCGTCTTTCTCACGGACAATCAACGTAATGAGATCGAACCGTAGCATCGTTATGTACATGCCAATATAGTAGTCAATTTGTTTCTGGGTAAGGGGAGAGAAACCGTAAAGTGGGGTATAAGCGGCATTAAGGGTTTGGAATATTTTCTGTGTATAGGGCATCAGAGTCTTTGCATTTTTGAATTTCATGACTTTCAGCCCATATTTCTTCTTTACTATTTCCCCGATACGCTGATGTTTTTCTGGAATCCCTTCACGAGGGACAAAGATTTTATATTCACGCCAATCCAAATCTTTGATATATCCCAATCGTTCTAAGTGTTTTGGATAATAAGGGTAATTATATATAGTAGCGATAGTCCCTAATTGGTCGAAGCCTTCAATCAACATTCCCTCGTGGTCGAGATCGGTGAATCCTAAAGGTCCATGAATTTCAGTCATCCCTTTTGATTGTCCCCAATTTTCCACAGCGTCAAACAACGCTTTTGAAACTTCTTCATCATCTATGAAATCTACAAATCCGAAGCGAACCCGTTTCTGATGCCACGTTTCGTTGCTACCTCTGTTAATAATGCCGGCTATACGCCCGGCAATCTCCCCATTTTTATAGGCGAGGAAGAATATAGTATCACATACTTCGAATGCCGGGTTCTTTTCCTTGTCCAGCGTCATCATTTCTTCTTCTATCAAACCAGGAATGTAATAAGGGCAACCTTTATAGAGGTTCATGTTGAACTTGACAAATTGTTTCAGATCTTTCCTATTGGTAACTTCTTTTATTTCTACGCTCATAGGTTTTCTAATTTGAGAGGGCAAAAGTACTAAATTAATTTGAGAGTGAGGATAGTAAAAAGACCACTCTTCGCAGAGTAGCCTTCTTGAATATAAATAAATCTTTATGAGTGAAAAACACTAATGAAAAATCATAATTACTAATCAGTGACGAAATTATAATGTTTCTAATCTCTACCAATGTTTTCTGTCTGTTTACTTAAATTCTTTTTGGATATGGTTCGCTATGCTTGCCAATTCTTCTTGGGAAAGGGATAGTTTCTTTCCACCGAAATACATATCAGATTCTTTTGTGATAGGAATTAAGTGTAGATGGGCATGAGGTACTTCCAATCCCATTACTGCGATTCCAATGCGTTTGCAAGTAATAACCGCTTCCATAGCATGGGCAACGCGCTTGGCAAATGCCATCATGCGTCCCAATTTTGCATCGTCTATGTCGAAGATATAATCCACTTCGGTTTTCGGAATCACCAGCGTATGCCCTATGGTAACCGGATTTATATCCAAAAAAGCGTAGAATTCCTCATTTTCTGCGACCTTGTGGCTCGGTATTTCTCCTGCTGCGATTTTGCTGAATATGGTAGCCATTCGAATAATCTCCTTGTGTTTTATATTAATAATTAAATGGAAATATCCATGATTTCAAAAGTCATGGTGCCTGACGGGACTTTTATCTCAACCACATCTCCGACTTTCTTGCCAAGCAAACCTTGAGCAATCGGTGTGCTGATAGCAATCTTTCCTTCTTTCAAGTTTGCTTCAGAATCCGAAACAAGGGTGTATGTCATCACCGCGTTGTTCTTGATGTTCTTTATTTTTACTTTATTCAGAATCTGAACCTCATCAGTCTGCACTCGGGATTCGTCAATCAGGCGTGCATTGGCAATAAGTCCTTTCAGTTGTGCCAATTTTGCCTCCATGATGCCTTGGGCTTCTTTTGCCGCATCGTATTCTGCATTTTCAGACAAATCCCCTTTGTCTCGTGCTTCTGCTATTTGTGCAGAAATCTCCGGACGTTTAACCGTCTCCAGATAATTAATTTCGGCTAATATCTTGTTATAGCCTTCTTCTGTCATGTAGCTAACAGCCATTTTAAATCCTCCTATTTTTATTATGATAAACTTTTGCGATATAATAAAAAAGAATCCCAACCAATAATTTTGGCTGGAACTCTTTGTTTCTACCTATTGACCCTGCAAATATAGACGATGTTTTCTATATTGGCAAACCTTTAGTTTCTGCTTTTAAACACCTTTTTAGAGCTCAGTTGATGAGATTAAACTGGGCAAGTTTTTGTTATGTTGAAACCATGATGTCAGATACTATGTTCGCTGTCTGTAGCAAATGTGCCGCCTTGATTTTGTTAGGAAGGCTGTATTCAGAAAAGCTCCAACTGCAAAGGTAGAAGCCTGAAACTTTTCCGATGGTAAGGCGTAATCCCATGCAAGCGGATTGCTTCGCGATGTGCTTTTGTAGGGTAGCCTTTGTTTTTATCCCAACCATATTCAGGGTATTCGAGAGACAAACGTTTCATATAGTCATCCCTATATGTTTTTGCAAGGATTGATGCTGCTGCAATGCTCAAGTACTTCCCGTCTCCCTTTACTATTGTCGTGTGTGGTATCCCGGGATAAGGATTGAAACGGTTACCGTCGATCAGCAGATGTTCGGGACGCACTTTCAGTTTTCCGATAGCCCGGTGCATGGCGATGAAGGATGCGTTCAGGATGTTTATTCTATCAATCTCATCCGGTTCCACTATGCCAACTGCCCATGCGATTGAATCTCTTTCTATGTTTGTCCGCAATGCATAACGCTTGTTCCCACTCAATTGTTTGCTGTCGTTCAAATCTTCATTACGGTAATCAGACGGGAAAATCACTGCTGCGGCAAAGACTGCCCCTGCCAAACATCCACGTCCGGCTTCGTCGCATCCGGCTTCGATACACCGTGCATCCATATATGGCAACAGCATTGCGACTTTCTTTTTATATGGGTGTGTTTAATTCTTTCTTGTTTCTACACATCACATAGTCGGATGCATTTTTCCAGTGATGCGAGTTTGTCTTCTTGTTTCGGGACAAATTCCTGCCCTACGAATCCTTTATATCCTGTCTCAACGATGGCTTTCATGATGGCGGGATAATATAGTTCCTGGGTTTCATCAATCTCTGCCCTTCCGGGGCAACCGCCGGTATGGATGTGAGAGAAAAATGTATGGTACTTTTGAATGGTTTCTATGATGTTTCCTTCCATTATCTGCATGTGGTATATGTCGTATAACAGCCGGAAATTGGGTGAATCCAGGCGGCGGCAAAGTTCTACGCCCCAAACCGTGTGGTCGCACAGGTAATCTTTATGCCCAACGCTGTTCAGAAGTTCCATAGTCAGGACTACATTATATTTTTCGGCCGTGGGCAATATTCTTTTCAGTCCTTTTTCGCAGTTTTCCCAGCCTTGCAGGTCTGTTGCGCCGTTACGTCTGCCGGCAAAACATATCAAGTTTGTTAATCCGGCTTCTGCCACCTTGGGGATGATTTCTTCATAACTTGCAACTAATTCGTCATGAAGCGCGGGGTCATTGAATCCTTTGTCGATCCCTAGGCCGGCTCCTTGTGCCATTGCGACTGTCAGACCGTGTTGTTTGACTGTCTGCCAATCTTCCGGATCGAGAAGTTCTACGGATTCGATACCTATTTTCTTACATATTTCGCAAAATTCATCGAGCGGATATTCCCCGAAGCACCATTTGCTCACAGAGTGACGGATATTTCCTTTAAGTTTGGTGGATTGTTGCATTGCTGTTGCATTCGATAGAGGTTGTGCTGTTCCGGAAACGGCTAAAGCTGCTCCTCCAGCCAATAATCCTTTGATTGCAGTTCTTCTGGATATGTTCTTCATATATTTCAGATTTAATAAATAGTGTGTAGTCCCGCCGGGAATCGAACCCGGATCAAAAGTTTAGGAAACTTCTATTCTATCCGTTGAACTACGGGACCATTTTCCGAAAGGCGGGGCAAAGATATAATGTTTTCGGAAATTTGGCAAGCCTGAAGCTTTGGGACAAGTCAGAAACTGTTTTGATTTTTGTTGGATAGTTCCTCAATGCAAAGGAAAAAGGCTCCGGAAGCTTTATTATTGCTGTCCGAAGCCTTGAAAGAATACCTTTTTGTGGTTATTTCACCTGTACTTTTATAATATCCGTGCCTGATATTGTTTGCAGCTTCACGGTATAAATTCCGCGTGAGAGGTTGCTTATTGTTGTGTTTCCGTTGGTTTGGGCATTGTGAACCATTCCTCCAGAAATGCCGTAAACAGACAATGTTCCCGCCTGCGTGCTCTTGATGCGGAAACCTCCGCTTAACGGAAACACTTTTAGAGTCGCTTGTTGTGAGATAGATTCATTGCCGGTTGCTGCAGCCTCTGAATAGTAATAATAAGTTATACTATTCAATGTCCAATCTTCATCATTATTAAGTGTATAATATGTATGCACTTTGGGGTTAATGCCTTCTACCTCATTTTTGTAGCCATAATTCATAATCCATGCATTAGTCGATGTGTCCCAATCTGCAGAATATTGGTAATAGCCTCCGTCATCATAGTCTTCATAAATATATTTATATCCGCTTGTAACGACCCAATCATTGGTTGTTATATCCCAATTATAGTAAATGCGTTCGTAATTGCGGCCGTAAGTATCGTCATGGGTGTATTCATATTTGTATCCGTAATAAGCCACCCATTCATTGGTATCTATATCCAAATCGTAATTGATATAGGAATAGCTGTATTCGTCTATTTGTGTGTACTCATATTTATAACCACTTAAAAGTGTCCATTTATCTTCGTTTGCATATTGCCTATAACGTAGATATTCGTAATTGCCGTTTTCACCGTATTCATACTCATATTTATAGCTGTAGCTGGGTAAACCATTCAAATAATAAGTTGTAATGCTTAATATTCTGTTTCCTTGTGCGTCATATTCGTAGGTGTATTTGTAGGTGATGGCTCCGCGAGTTTCAGTTGATGTGTCATAAGCATATTCTTCTTCAACCAATATGTTACCATTATTATCATACGTAAGATCACCGGCATACGCATATATGGACCAATGGTTATCATCTTTATAATAGGTGGAATCAACATATTATGTAGCTGGATGCATCCGTTCCGGTAAAATCATACGTTTGAAGAATATGGTAATACCAGGTTTCATCGTTATTGATACATTCATAATAGGTCATCCTTCCTGAAGAGTCGTAATTGTAAATGTATTTGTGCAGTTCCATCAACGTGCCGTTCCATACCCGGCTTTCATAATAAGTCTGATTTCCGTTATCGTCCCAAGCACTATATGTTTGCATTCATTAATTGTAATTGGCTGCCGTCCCACGAATAATATTCATAAACAGTTTGGTATCCATAATTGTCATATTCGTACACGTATCTGTAATCGACGCGCAGTTCATCGCCATCCAACACCCAATATTTGTATAGTGTTTCACGCTTGTTATCGTCGTACTCGTATATGTATTAATTTTGATAAATGCAGGTAGTTTGCATTGCAAAGTACATAAGTAATACCTATTTTTGCGGCATGAAGTAAAACAAAGAGAAAACATGAACGCGGAAAATGTCAAATCACAGATGAGGAAGGGCACGCTGGAGTATTGCATACTGCTTTTACTCAAGAAAGAGCCTGCCTACGCTTCCGATATAATCCAGAAACTTCAAGAAGCACAGCTCATAGTGGTTGAAGGGACCCTTTACCCTTTACTGGCACGCCTCAAGAATGGCGGATTGCTGAGTTACCAATGGATTGAATCCAACCAAGGTCCGCCACGCAAGTATTACCGTCTCACATCCGAGGGCGAAGCTTTCCTTTGTGAGCTTGAAAACGCATGGCAACAGCTTAACGATACTATTAATCACATTAAGAACAACTAAAATTGCACGAACATGAAAAAAACAGTCTCTGTGAACCTCGGCGGTTCCGTCTTCAACATAGATGAAGATGCCTACCGGCTTCTCGACCGCTACCTGGCGAACCTGCGTGTCCATTTCCGCAACGAGGAAGGCTTTGAAGAAGTAATGAACGACTTTGAATTCCGTATCAGCGAATTATTCAGTGAGCGGTTGAGGCTCGGATACGGGGTTATAACCATACAGCACGTTGAAGAGGTGATTGCACGCATGGGAAAGCCCGAGGAAATTTTTGAGGGGGAAAAAGAGGAGCCTGAAGCCGAATCCCATGCTCAGACGGAGGAACAGAAAGGTATGAATGCCAAAAAACGCCTCATGCGCGACCCCGACGACCGTATCCTTGGGGGCGTGTGCGCGGGAATCGCCGCCTACATGGGATGGGATGCCACCGCAATCCGCCTTGTCTTTTTCCTCTTGATATTTCTTTTCGGCTACATTATACCTATATATATATTGTTGTGGATTGTCATGCCCCTTGCCCGGACTGCCACCGAGAAGCTCGCCATGAGGGGAAAAAGCATCACGATTGAGAATATAGGGAAGACTGTAACCGACAGTTTTGAGAAAGTGAAGGATGCAGTCGGCGACAATGGCGGGAGCGGGGATGCGAAGTCAATTCTCCGAAAGGCTGCAGACGTATTCGTGCAGATTGTGGGAGTTTTGCTGAAAATCATTCTTGTGGCATGCGGGATTATAGCGCTTCCTGTTTTGTGCTTGGTGATATTCGTGCTCATTGTGGTTATCTTGTCTTTGATAGTAGGCGGCACCGGACTCCTATATTACCTTCCGTTGTATGAGCTTCACCTCCCGTTCTGGCACGCCACCCAATTGATGACAACAATAGGAGGTATCGCGGCTGTCCTCGCACTTGGAATACCTCTCGCGGCATTGGCGTACATGGTTTGCTGCCGTTTCTTCGGTTGGAAGCCCATGCCCACCGGTGCGAAATGGGTTTTACTTGTGCTATGGGTGCTCGCGCTAATGTTTTTTGCCTTTTGCCTTATCCACGGGGGTTACATATTCATGGACGACGGTACGCCTTTCCGGATGTGGAACGGCGTGCGTATGCCTGTCCGATATCCTTTCTTCTAAGTCGGCTCCCAGTTTGGGATGGGTAATTCGACGTGTACAA
>CAYZTO010000077.1:0-12104 GCA_964481365.1 uncultured Parabacteroides sp.
CACGGGGATATTCTTCAGCAGTTCCAGCAGGTGTTTCCACCACAGCATCACGGTCGGAATCTCTATACGTTCGTTGGGCGAATGCACGTCGCGCAGCGTGGGACCGAACGAAATCATGTCGAGGTGCGGGTACTTCTCAAGGAAGAGTCCGCATTCCAGCCCCGCATGGATGGCTTTGATTTCCGGCTCTTTCCCGAAGAGTTTGAGGTATGTTTCCCGTGCCACCTTCAGTATGGCAGAGCTGGGGTTCGGTTCCCAACCGGGGTAGCCGTCGCCGTGCGAAACCTCTGCACCTGCAAGTAGGAAGGTGCTTGCGACTTGGTTCGCTATTGCCTTCTTGCATGATTCTATGGAGCTTCTCTGGCTTGTTCCCACCACGATGTTGCCGCCCTCTTTCATCTTCACAGACGCAAGGTTGGTAGATGTCTCCACAAGCCCTTCGATGTCGTGGCTCATCCCTATCACACCGTGCGGGCACGCATTTAGTGCATAAATGAGGTTCCCCGCCGTGGTGTTGTCTATCACTGCCCCGGGCTTTTCGGCAGAAGCCATAGTGATGCGTACGTTCTTGTCCACGTGCTTCAGTTCGTTCTCTATGTCTGCCGCGAAGTGGTTCAGCATGATGCGCACCGGCTCTTTGTCGTCTTCATGGATGCCAATCACCGCGTGGGCTTCGCGTGCAATGGCATTGCGGAGGTTCCCGCCGTCTATTTCGGACAAAACGAAGGGATGCTTCTTCTTCAGGAGGAAGAGGAAACGCGCGAGAATCTTGTTCGCATTCCCAAGGCCCTTGTGGATTTCCCCTCCTGAGTGTCCGCCGTTCAGCCCGTTCACGTCGATGCGGAAGTATTGCATATCGGTGGGGGCAGGCTCTTTGGTGTAATGGAATACGGCTTGCGTGTCCATCCCCCCGGCACAGCCTATGAAGATTTGCCCTTCGTCCTCGCTATCAAGGTTGAGGAGTATGTTCCCCGTCATGAAGCCCTCTTGTATGGCTTTCGCCCCCGTGAGTCCGGTCTCTTCATCAACGGTGAAAAGGCACTCTACCGGACCGTGTTCAACATCGTCTGATGCAAGGATTGCAAGCCCTGCCGCAATGCCTATACCGTTGTCGGCACCAAGGGTGGTACCGTTCGCGCGCAACCAGTCACCATCGACGATTGTCTCGATGGGGTCGTTGTCGAAGTCGTGCTTCGTGGCATTGTTCTTCTCGCATACCATGTCCATGTGTGCTTGAAGCACAACTGTTTGCCGGTCTTCCATGCCGTGGGTGGCTGGTTTCGAAATCAGGATGTTCCCGGCATCGTCCTTCTTGCACGGGAGGTTGTGCTGCTTGGCGAATGCTTCCAAATAAGCGATGATTTTCCCTTCTTTCTTCGAAGGACGCGGGACTTGTGTAATCTCGTGAAAATGCTTCCAGACTATCTCTGGCTTTAACTCTGTTATCTTCATATCCTTTGTGGTGTTAAAATATGATTATAGTAAACTATGTATGTGCAGGCGTAGCTAAAAGTGTAATAAAAAAAGTGGAATAATACGTATGGAGTCCACTTTGTAATCACCTAAACCTTTATATTTGCGTCCACAAATATAGCGGGAAAAATGGTAAAAACACTATTACTGACGATTGTAATAATTCTTATATGTGTGGCATTGCTATCTGTCAAGGTCATATTCAAAAAGGGCGGACGCTTCCCGAATACGCATATCGAAGGGAACAAGGCTTTGGCGCGGAAAGGTATATTCTGTGCGAAGACAGAAGACAGGCTACAGCAACAGCGCAGGAACTTGCAAGACCGATTGAATGAATTATAATAACAACAATACTACGAAGAAATATAGACATTTATGAAGAACATCAACTATGTTATTAATGGCGTATTGGCAGTTGCCGTTGTAATACTGTTTGTGATGCAGTTCTCTGGCAAAGAAGAAACAAAAGAGGTAAGGTCCGTTTCGTCGGGCGACGGGATATCGGGGGTGTTGCCGGTTGCATATATAAACGTTGATTCTCTGTTGGAAAACTATAATTATGCAAAGGACTTGAATGAGATAATCCTGAAGAAGTCGGAGAACTCCCGGGCGAGCGTGAACCAGAAAGCAACCAGCTTGCGTCTGGAGATGCAGGATTTCCAACGTAAAATCGAGAACAACGCATTCCTTACCCGTGAGCGTGCCGAGCAAGAGCAGCAACGCCTCCTCCAAAAACAGCAAGAGCTTCAGGACTTGGATGCCCGCCTTTCCAAGGAGTTGATGGATGAGCAGCAAAAGTTGAATGAACAGCTTCGTGATACTGTGGTTTCCCTGTTGAAAGTATATAATAAGGACAAAGGTTTTCAGATAATTTATAGCAATACGTTGGGTGACAATATCCTGCTTGCTGATGATATTTATGATATTACGGCAGAAGTCCTTGATTATCTTAATAAGAACTACCATTAATGTTTTGAACTAAGGATATAATAACTAATGGATTTGGAAGTGGAATACCTGATTATAGGTATCCCACTTTGTTTTTGTGTCGTGTGAATACCTATTTGTTGGTATTGCCTGCGTCTGAAGTGGCTTATATCTTTGCATTGTCATTTAAAAATACAGACGTAAATATGAAAATTGAACAGATTGTAGGACGTGAAGTGTTGGATTCTAGAGGTAATCCGACCGTTGAAGTAGATGTTGTTTTGGAATCTGGCGTTATGGGGCGTGCTTCAGTTCCATCGGGTGCATCAACGGGTGAACATGAAGCTCTTGAGTTGCGCGATGGTGACAAGAACCGTTATGGTGGCAAAGGCGTGTTGAAAGCTGTGGATAATGTTAATCATAAGATTGCTCCGGCTCTCATTGGTATGTCAGCTCTCGATCAAATGGGTATTGATCACGCTATGCTTGCATTGGATGGCACCAAAACAAAATCCAACTTGGGTGCAAATGCCATACTCGGCGTTTCGCTTGCCGTTGCAAAGGCAGCTGCTAACTACCTTGATATTCCTTTATATAGATATATTGGCGGGACTAACACTTATGTGATGCCTGTACCGATGATGAACATCATCAACGGAGGCTCTCATAGTGATGCTCCCATTGCTTTTCAAGAATTTATGATTCGTCCGGTCGGAGCTTCTTCTTTCCATGAGGGTTTACGTATGGGTGCTGAAGTATTCCATGCTTTGAAAAAGGTTCTTCATGATCGTGGACTGAGTACGGCTGTTGGTGACGAAGGTGGATTCGCGCCCACATTGGATGGTACGGAAGATGCTTTGAATAGCATTATTGCTGCGATTAAGGCTGCAGGATATGTTCCGGGCAAAGATGTGATGATTGGTATGGACTGTGCATCTTCAGAGTTTTATATTGATGGCGTTTACGATTATACCAAATTCGAGGGTGAAAAGGGAGTAAAACGTACTTCCGATGAACAGATAGATTATCTTGAAAAACTTATTAATGAGTATCCTATCGACTCTATTGAAGATGGTATGAGCGAGAATGATTGGGAAGGTTGGAAGAAACTTACCGACCGTATCGGCTCTCGTTGCCAGCTTGTAGGTGATGACCTTTTTGTTACTAATGTTGAATTCCTTTCTAAAGGTATTCAGATGGGTTGCGCTAATTCAATCCTGATTAAAGTAAACCAAATAGGTTCTCTTACCGAAACATTGAACGCTATTGAAATGGCTCATCGTCATGGCTATACAACTGTGACATCCCATCGTTCTGGTGAAACAGAAGATGCGACAATTGCAGACATTGCTGTTGCCACGAATAGCGGTCAGATCAAAACAGGTTCATTAAGCCGTTCTGATCGTATGGCTAAATATAACCAACTCCTCAGGATAGAGGAAGAGTTAGGTGACCGCGCAATATATGGCTATAAACGTCTGAAGTAACCTCATTTGCTATTGAAGATACAATTATAATCGCTATTTACGTAAGTGGAAGGCTTTTTCGGGAGGAAAGGCCTTCTTCGTTTCAAGCCATGTCTTTTATTCATTTATAATGGGTATTATAGATGTAACGATATAGTTTGCTTTATTCTAAACGATGAAAAACATATAAACGAAAGTATATTCCGAAGAAATGTTGTACATTTGCTCGCTTAATTATTTATATGCGAATGATATGACATTACAAGTAGGTGACAAAGCTCCGGAGATACTAGGTATTGATGAATCGGGAAATAATATAAGGCTTAGCGACTTTAAAGGGAAGAAGTTGGTGTTGTATTTCTATCCTAAAGATAACACAAGCGGATGTACTGCGGAAGCTTGCAGTCTGCGGGACGGGTACAATGCCCTGTTAAGTGCTGGTTATGCCGTAGTCGGTGTAAGTAAGGATAGTGTGCGTTCACACCAAAATTTTAAAACGAAGTATAATCTTCCGTTCCCACTTATTGCAGATACGGATACTGCATTACAACATGAGTTTGGTGTGTGGGCAGAAAAGAAACTATATGGGCGGATATATATGGGTACGCTTCGAACAACGTTTATCATTGATGCAGATGGTATTATCGAGCGCGTCATCACTTCAAAGGAAGTAAATACGAAAGATCATGCTAATCAAATCCTTAATAAATAGAAATAAAAAGAATGGCTAAAGAAGACAATTTGTTTGACGAGAAAACAGCAACGAAAGACAATGGCAAACCCAACAATAATAATGCCGATAAACTAAAGGCATTGCGGGCAGCGATGGATAAAATCGAAAAAACATTCGGAAAAGGTTCTATCATGAAGTTGGGAGAAGAGCAGATTGATAACATAGATGTTATCCCTACAGGTTCTATTGCTTTAAATGCTGCATTGGGAGTAGGAGGTTATCCGAAAGGACGAATTATAGAAATATTCGGTCCGGAGTCCTCAGGTAAAACAACATTAGCTATCCATGCGATAGCGGAAGCACAAAAATTGGGTGGTATAGCTGCTTTTATTGATGCAGAACACGCATTTGACCGCTTTTATGCAGAAAAGTTGGGTGTTAATGTAAATAATTTGTGGATTTCGCAACCAGACAATGGAGAGCAGGCATTGGAAATAGCCGAGCAATTAATCCGTTCATCGGCAGTGGATATTATTGTGATTGATTCTGTTGCCGCCTTAACTCCTAAAACGGAAATTGAAGGTGATATGGGTGAAAATAGGGTTGGTTTGCAAGCCAGACTGATGTCTCAAGCATTACGTAAATTGACTGCGGCAATCAGCAAAACAAATACAACATGTATTTTCATAAATCAATTGCGCGAAAAAATAGGTGTAATGTTCGGCAATCCGGAAACGACAACCGGAGGTAATGCCTTGAAATTTTATGCGTCAGTACGTTTGGATATCCGTAGATTAGGGCAGTTGAAAGATGGAGATGAAGTTAAAGGAAATCAGACTCGTGTCAAAGTTGTGAAAAACAAAGTAGCACCTCCTTTTCGTAAGGCTGAGTTTGATATCATGTTTGGTGAAGGCATATCTCGGACAGGAGAAATCGTTGATTTGGGATCTGATTTGAACATTATTAAAAAGAGTGGTTCATGGTATAGTTACAATGAAATCAAATTAGGACAAGGACGTGATGCTGCCAAGCAATGCATTGCGGATAATTCAGATTTAGCGGATGAATTATCCATGCTTATATTTGCCGCACTGCAAGATAAAAACAAATAGTTGGTTATGGTCGTATGAGTTCCTGTGCATATAGGAACTCATGACTTGAAATTCCCAATACTAACTTTGTCGTTGTTTTATGTTAGCAAAAGAACAATATCGCCTTCTCTGTTTATCAGAATCAACCATCCCGATTTATTCACGAGATTGGTGGCTTGATATTGTGTGTGGAGAAAAGTATTGGAATGTTTTGCTTGCAACACAAAAAGAGGCAATTGTTGCTGCTTTACCTATATATACTCCTTGTTCTGATATAATATCCATGCCTTCTTTTACCCAGACTATGGGTCCTTGGTTTGCTCCTGATTTCGATACAATTTCTTACCGTAAACGACTTACCAGGCGACAGGAGATTCTTAAGACTTTTGTTGAAGAATTAAAACATATTCCTACATTTTTGCAAAACTTCCATCCAAGCATAACTGATTGGTTGCCTTTCTATTGGGCTGGTTATGAACAGACAACACGTTACACTTACATATTGGAAGACATCTCTGACTCAGCCAGGTTGTGGCAACAGATGAGTACGAATATTCGTCGAAATATTAACCGTGCTGAACGTAAATATCATATAGTTGTCTGTAGAAATGTTTCTATAGAAGACTTTTTGCGAGTACAAGAGCAATCTTTCCGACGGCAAGACTTGGCAGGACCAAAAAGCATATATGTTTTATGTCAATTGATAACTCAAAGCAGGAAGCGTGGGCAAGGAGACATTTGGGGCGGATACGACACGGATGGTAATCTCCATGCTGCAGCATTTATAGTATGGCAGAAAAGTTCAGCTTATTACCTTGCTGGAGGTGGAAATCCTGAATTTAGGGATTCCGGTGCTCATAGCCTTGTACTTTGGACAGCAATAAGGGAATTGTCAGCATATACCCGTATGTTTGACTTTGAAGGTTCAATGTTGCCTGGAGTGGAAAGGTTTTTCCGTGAATTTGGGGCAAAGCAACATCCTTTTTTCACAATAACAAAAGGGAATCTTAATCTATGGAATAAAATGCGTATTAAGCTGAATACCTTGAATTTTACCAATAGATACAGATAGATGAATGATATCATCGATTACATTATTCGTTTTTTAATCGGGACTGAACAAGCAGGGGACTTTTCTGGGTGTATTGGCTATACAAGTGACGAGCATTTATTTGACCATTATCAGATTGTTTTTATTCCATCTGTTTTCTTTAAAAAAGGGATTTACGGCACGCATTTGTCCATGCCAACTTTACCTTTACAAGAGATCGATGGAGTGCCATTGCTTTTTGGTTCTCCAAAAACAGAATGGATTGGTGGTACTTTGTTAGTTTATGCAGACCTTATTGCTAGTTCATATTTTCTTTTAACACGTTATGAAGAAATAATTCGTCGTACGGAACGGGATTCACATGGTCGTTTTCCGGGGAAAGCATCATTGCCTTATAGAGCCAGGTTTATAGAACGACCTATTATAGATGAATATGGTGTATTGATCCGCAAGTGGTTGAGACAAACTATAGGAAGCTATGCTACTGTTTATGAACCGGAATCCGGGATTCGAACACTTTGGCTGACACATGATATTGATGCTCCGTTTTTCTGTCAATCGTTGCGAAATGTGGCTAGGGAAACATTGAAAGGAATAGGTTTTACCAGAGCGTGGAAATTATATCGCCATCCGGAAGAGGATGACCCGTATTTTACTTTTCCTTGGCTGATTGAGCAAGGAGAAAGTGTTAGGAAAGTTTGGGGACACAAACGTTGTAAAACTCTTTTCTTTTTTAAGGGGGGGGGCATGACATTGCAAGATAAACCCTATTATCCGAGAAACTTTAAATTATTGAAACGACTAATCCGCATTTGTGCTGTACCGGGGAGTAGCATAGGATTACATAGCAGTTATAGTTCAAGTTTGCAACCTTATAAAATTCTGGAAGAAAAAAGATATCTGGAGAGGGCATCCGGCTTTGTTGTCACTTGCAATCGGCATCATTATTTAGCTTGTCGGGAGCCTGAAGATTTAAATATTGTAGAGAAGGCTGGTTTTACGGATGATTTCACAATAGGTTATGCAGATATTGCCGGTTTCCGTCTTGGCACTTGTCGCCCTGTCCGTTGGATTAGCCCTAATACCAAACGAATTTCTAACTTAGTCATTCATCCTTTGGCATGTATGGATGCAACGCTAAGTGAATCAGAATATATGGGTTTGGATGAACAAGAATCCGTCAATTGTGTACTTCGTTTGGCAAGAGCTGTTTCCCTTTATGGTGGAGAACTGGTTTTGTTATGGCATAACGATCGAGTCAGTGAATTTCCCGGAATAAACAAAATTAATCATCGGAATATATTCCAAACGATGATATCCGACATCATAAAGATGGGATTATGAAGAAAGTCTTGATTTTATGCGACATGTTTCCTCCAGCATTTGCCCCGCGCATGGGTTACTTATGCAAATATATGAAACGGGCAGGTTGGCAGGTAACAGTCGTGACAGAATATATCTCGGAAAATATGTTTGCGTTTCTAACCGGTCTGGTTCCGGTAACTTATATTAGATATTTTCATAAGGACGGATTTATTTTGAATAAATTGGAATGGTTGTTTGTTTTCTTACTTGATGTTATTTTCCATTATAAAGATAAGAAAATGGCAACAGTCGCTGATAGAATATTAAAAGAACAAGATTTTGATGCAGTATTGTGTAGTACCTATCGGACTTTTCCGCTTCCTGCTGCGCTTAGTGTGGCGAAAAAGCATAATTTACCCTTTATAGCAGACTTGCGTGATATTGTGGAGCAATATGCATCAGATGAATATATATCCAAGTCGTTTCACTCGTTCACATGGTTGGACGGTTTGATTATTCGCAAATACCGTAAGCATCTTCTTCGTAATAGAAATAGCGTTATTCGCGAAGCCGCTTGTATTACTACTGTTTCGCCGTGGCACGTGGAAACGTTGAAGACATACAATACGAATGTGTGTCTTATTTACAATGGATATGACCCGGAAATTTTTTATCCGGAACATCCGAAAACCTCTCGTTTTATTTTGACTTATACGGGACGTATACATAGTTTTGGAATTCGTGATCCACGTCCGCTTCTGGAAGCTGTTTGCCGATTGGATGACGAAGGGAAAATCCAACCAGAAGATTTCCGGATTGTCTGGTATGTTGATGGACATTCTAAGAAATTGTTGGAGCAGGCTGCGAGTTCTTGTCATGTGGAGCAATATATGGAATACCATCCATATATTAATGCAGACAAAATTCCGGATATTCTTCATCGAAGCTGTATACTTCTGCAAATAGCAAATAAATGCGACGGGAATGGACCGAAGGGAATTATGTCTACAAAATTGTTTGAGGCGATGGCGGTGGAAAAGCCTCTCCTTTGTGTCCGTAGTGATGAGAGCTGTATAGAGCAAGCCATACGAGAAACACATACCGGAGCATGCGCACGTACATCCGAAGAAGCATATCAATTTATTTTAGAGCAATACCACATTTGGAAGCGGCAGGGGTTTACGTCTGTAGAGTCTGACCGTGATGCTGTCAGGCGTTTTTCGCGAATCAAGCAAGCTGAACAGTTTATGCAACTCATTTCAGAATTAACTCAAGATAAGAGCTAAGGATATGGACAAGCATCTTAATGTAGTCGCTCTTAATATCCCTTATCCGCCAAATTATGGTGGAGTAATCGATATTTATTACAAGCTGAAAGCTTTGTACGACAACGGAGTGCGCATCATACTTCATTGTTTTGAATACGAACGACCAAGAGCCCATGAGCTGTTAGGCATTTGTGAGGAAGTCCATTATTATAAGCGGCGTACCGGATTGGCGGCAAACCTGACTCTCCTGCCATATAATGTCTATAGCCGGAAAGACCCGCGCTTGCTTGATGCTTTACTGCGCAATGATTATCCTATCTTATTTGAGGGACTGCATTCTTGCTACTATTTAAGCGACGAGTGTTTGAAACGCAGACTGAAAGTTTTCCGCGAATGTAATATCGAGCATGATTATTACAGAGCTCTTTCATATTCGACCGGGAACCTTCTGGAGAAATGTTTTTTCACCATCGAGGCAATGCGCTTTAAGGCATACCAGTCTGTAGTAAGCCATGCCGATTTGATACTTTCTGTTTCTACAACAGATACAGGTTATCTCCGTTCTATATTTCCTGAAAAAAACATAGAGTTCATGCCTTGTTTTCATGCTAATGAAACAGTCACCTCTTTGCCGGGTAAATCTGATTTCCTGCTTTATCATGGGAAACTCTCCGTATTGGAGAATGAAAAAGCAGCGTTGTTCTTAATCCACGATGTATTCAGGTATTTGAAATATCGTTGTGTAATTGCCGGCATGAATCCTTCGTGGCGTATATTCAAAGCCGCAGCTCCTTATCCTAATATTAGAATAGAAGCCAATCCCAGTGCTTCGCGGATGGATAGTCTTATCAGGGAAGCGCAGGTACATACCTTGGTTACTTTTCAAGATACGGGATTGAAACTGAAACTACTCAACAGCCTTTTTGCCGGAAGGCATACGCTTGTCAATAGTTTGATGCTGCACGGGAGCGGGCTGGATTCGCTTTGTAACATTGCAGACACACCGGAAGAACTCATCGTATCCTGTAACCGTCTAATGGAAACACCCTTCGATTCTGAATCTGTAGCCCGTAGGAAGGAATTGCTGTTTCCTACGTTTTCCAACCGTTTGCAAGGAGAAAGACTGTGGAAAATGATATGCCTTTGCGCAAAGTGAATCTGAAATAAATCATTACATTTGCGGAACTTTTTTCAGGGAATTCTATCCTTTAGTTTCTATTTGTTTAATGACAATAGCCACATTGTAGTCAGTAAAACTTGAAATCATAAAATGCCAATCAATCAATTGAAAGCCGGTGCAGCCTTGTCGTATGTTGCGATTGGGTTAAATAACCTTGTGGGTTTGCTTTATACTCCATATATGCTTCGGATGCTTGGGCAAAACGAGTATGGGCTGTATTCGCTGGTTGCGTCGGTTGTTGCTTACCTTACGGTGTTGGATTTGGGTTTCGCCAATGCGATAGTCCGTTACGCGGCAAAATTTCGTGCCGAAGGCAAGGTGCAGGAACAATATGAAATGTTCGGGATGTTTTTCGTTCTCTATTGTGTCATAGGATTGATAGCTTTCCTGATAGGCTTGTGCTTGTACTTTAATGCAGGCGGACTTTTCGATGCCACAATGACTGCCGAAGACCTGCGCAAGATACGCATCATGCTTCTGCTCATGGTGTTCAATATCTCCTTCACTTTCCCTATGAGCATTTGGGGTGCAATTATTACTGCATACGAGAATTTTGTGTTCCAGAAATTGGTAAACATTGCCCGCATCGTCCTTAATCCATTGGTGATGGTGTTGTTACTGTCGATGGGTTACAAGGCGATTGCGATGGTTGTGATTATCACTCTGTTTAACATGGCGACGTTGTGCATGAACGCATGGTTTTGCCTTTTGAAGCTTAGGATAAAGGTGAGGTTCGCACGTTTCCGTTGGGGCTTCCTGAAGGAGGTATCTGTATATTCTTTCTGGATGTTCCTAAATGCAATCATGGACCGTATTTATTGGAGTACGGGACAATTCGTGCTGGGTATGTTTTCTGGAGCTATGGCTGTGGCTATATATGCTGTGGCGGTTCAGTTACAGCACATCTTCATGTCGTTCAGTACAGCCATTTCTGGCGTCTTTCTTCCTAAAATAACAACGATGGTGACTCGTGGCAACAGCGAAAAGGACATATCGGATTTGTTTATCCGCACGGGCAGGATACAATATCTGATAATGGCATTCATATTGACCGGCTTCATCCTGTTCGGCAGGCAGTTCGTAATCCTTTGGGCTGGCGAGGGCTACGCGGATTCTTATTACATTGCCTTGCTGTTTTTTGCTCCTCTTACAGTTCCTTTGGTGCAAAACATCGGCATCACCATACTTCAAGCCCGCAACCAGATGAAGTTCCGTTCCGTACTATATGTTGTGATAGCCTTGTGCAGTCTTGGAATCTCTATTCCATTGGCAAAGCTTTACGGTGGGATTGGTTGCGCCGTGGGTACGACATTGGCGTTGGTGGCTGGTCAAATCGTGGCGATGAACATATATTATTATCGTAGTATACACATCGACATCCCGCAGTTCTGGAGAGAAATATTGAAAATGTCGGTAGCCCCGGCTGTGTTGGGTGTAGCCATGTGGCTTATGTTGCGCCGCGTAGAACTTGATACCGTATTATCGCTTCTTTCCTGTATCATTGTCTTTTCCTTTGTGTATGTGGCTATGATATGGAAGCTCTCCATGAATACTTATGAGCGCGAACTCTTTTCTTCTCCTGTCCTGCGGTTTATACACCGGGTTTTCAAGTAAATAATTTAACGTGAGTTCGATATAAAGTCAAAACAATGTCAGTTGCCCGTCATTGA
>CAYZTO010000078.1:0-11985 GCA_964481365.1 uncultured Parabacteroides sp.
AAGTGGCTGCCAGAATCAGAAAGGCTTTCGGATATATGCTTGAAGTCATTGCAAGTGGAGACAAGTCAAAAGGTTTTAAACCGGTAGGTAAAAGATGGGTGGTGGAACGAACGTTCTCATGGTTTGACAATTACAGAAGACTCTGCAGAAACTATGAATTCACATTTGATTCGGCTGAGGAAATGGTCAAACTTGCTGCTATAAGGATGCTACTGAACAAAATTCAAACAGGCTCTTAGGCTGGCAAAGTAAAAAAACGGAAGCCGTTGTACAACAAACGAACCCCCGTTCTCCCCGAGATAAGATTTATACTGTTTTTCTTTTCTTTATGAGCAGCGTATTGACTGTCCAATGTGCAGCACGGTAGTCTTCGTAATCCCGTTCAATTCGCATAACTTGGCTACCGTAGTTCCATAGCGGACAGCTAATTTGCCCAAGGTATCACCCGATTGGATACGATGGTAAACCGGCTCGCCGTCTTGTGTGCCGCTCTGTTGGCTCAGGGCTTCGGGTGAGGCTTCAACGCGGATTTCCTTTTTGACGTCTTGTTTCTTTTGTGATGTATTGGTGGAAGATTTCGGTTCTATACCTTCAGAGCAGCGTATTGATTGCCCGATGTGGAGGATGGATGTAGGTTTCAGACCGTTCAAGCGGCAAAGTTCACTAACGGTAGTTCCATAAATCTTTGCGATTTTGCCGAGCGTGTCTCCGGACTTAACCCGGTGGTAAACCATTTTGTTTGTAGAAGAAGTGTAGATATTGCTCTTTTTACCGTTGATTTTCAGGTTTCGGAAAACGTAAACATCTTGGTGGGGAACGCCGTTTTCAAAGTCTATTATTTCTGCCGGATTGATAGCCTGTCCTAAAAACCTTGTTTCAAAATGCAGGTGGGAACCTGTGGAACGTCCGGTGTTTCCACCTAATCCGATGGGTTGCCCTGCCCTTACAATGTCGTTCACATTAACCAATTGTTTCGACAGATGCCCGTAAACTGTTTCCAATCCGTTGGGATGCCGGATGACGATATAATACCCATAGCCTCGCCCTTCGTAGTTCCGGATGCGCACCTTCCCGTCGAAAGCTGCGCGGATTGTGTCTCCTTTCAATACTTTCAAGTCGATACCTTTGTGCATTCTGCGGCGGCGTGGCCCGTATTTGGAAGTTATTCTCGCTATAGAATCGATGGCTATGGGATAAACGAACGATGAACAGTCTATGGCGCAGGAGTCAGGGAAATGCAGATTCTGCTTGTCGCTCCTAAATGGATCCACCCAACGTGTATCCCAATTATTGCCATATAAATCAGCGGCCGGATACATTAATTCTTCCAACGAAAGCAATTCGTCGTATTCTGCCTCAAGCAACTTTTCAGAAGCTAAGTCTTTTTTGAAACCTACACGGTTTGCCATTAACTCTGAAACTTGCTTGTCCATTAATTGGGTGGTTTGTACTGCAATATCTTCTGTGGTTTGCTTTTTCTCAGGCTCAACGGCGTTCGCTATAGGAAATATGACGAAGCCCAGGCATAATGATAAAATTGTTCTTATACTCATTTAAGCAAATAATTCAAATGTTTTTAAACAACAATCAGCAGAGATACAAAGGATTCATATTATTAACTGCATTTTTCTCAAGCCGCTCAAAGATCGCAAAATGAGAAATAAAGGGCAAATGAATTAAGGTTTTTTATTGCAATGCAGATACTGTCTTGCTTGTAACAGGCAATAGTTCAAAGTCTTACATAAAATGTGTTTTGCAACATATCAACTAATCAGCCCCCAACTCAGCTTTTTGGCGAAAAGTGTTTTCAACCTTTCGTTCAATATCCGGTAAGTTTGGGAAGATAAATCCGGGTCTTCGTTCAAAACTTCTATGGCAATGTCGCGGGCATATTGTAGGATTTGTCCGTCGGTGGCGAGGTTGGCTATCTTCATGTAAATTCCTTCCCCACTTTGCTGCGTCCCTTCGAGATCTCCGTAACCGCGAAGTTTCAAATCGGCTTCAGCTATTTCAAATCCATTATTACTTCCGACCATGATTTCAAGTCGCTTCTTTGTTTCGTTATTCAGTTTGTAAGAAGATACAAGTATACAGTACGATTGCTCTGCTCCGCGCCCAACACGCCCGCGAAGCTGATGCAGTTGGGACAGCCCAAATCGTTCTGCACTTTCGATGACCATAACGGAAGCATTGGGGACATTCACCCCTACTTCTATCACGGTTGTCGCCATCAGTATTTGTGCCTGCCCATTGATGAACTTCTGCATCTCGGTATCTTTCTCAGAAGGTTTCATCTTTCCATGCACCATGCAGACTGTATATTCCGGGAATACTTCTTTGAACGTATCGAATCCTTCTTCCAGACTTTTGTAATCTAATTTCTCGCTTCCCTCGATGAGTGGATAAACTACATAAACTTGCCTGCCTTTCCGGATTTCCGAGCGGAGGAATTCATAAAGTTCTGCTTTCTTGTTGTCGTAACGATGTATGGTTTTGACGGGCTTGCGTCCTGGGGGTAGTTCGTCTATAACGGAAACATCAAGATCTCCATACAAAGTCATAGCCAATGTGCGTGGAATTGGCGTCGCAGTCATTACTAAAACATGGGGAACTGTCTGCGTGTTCTTTTTCCATAAACGAGACCGTTGCACTACCCCAAAACGATGTTGTTCATCGATGATTGCAAGTCCCAGAGCAGAAAAGACCACAGTTTCTTCTATCAGAGCGTGTGTCCCTATTACGATTTGGATTTCTCCGTTTGCGATAGCCGGAAGGATTTTGTTCCGTTCAGATTTCCGTGTTGATCCGCTCAGAAGGGCGATTTTCACATCCATGTTTTTTAGAAATTCTCTCACTGTTGCGTAGTGTTGTTGAGCCAAGATTTCAGTTGGTGCCATCATGCATGCTTGGCAACCATTGTCGAGTGCAAGAAGCATAAGCAATAGGGCGACTAATGTTTTACCACTTCCTACGTCACCTTGCAAAAGACGGTTCATTTGCCTCCCGCTCGCCATATCCATCCGCATTTCCTTGATAACTCGTTTTTGTGCTTTTGTGAGTTCAAAAGGGAGATGTTTTTCATAAAATGTATTGAAGTAGAAACCCACGCGAGGAAAAGGTATGCCATATAACTTTTTTTTACGCGTTTGAGCTTTTTGCAGCATATTAAGTTGGATAAAAAAAAGCTCGTCGAATTTTAGTCGTGTTTGTGCTTCATGCAGTAATTCTGTTGAACCGGGAAAATGGATATTGCGCATCGCTTCGCTGAATGGCATCATTCGGATTCGTTGTAGTATTTTATCTGGCAGTGTTTCAGGTAGTGTCCATTTTAAACTATTCAGAAGAGCATATAGAAGGTTTTGTATGGTGCGTGAATTGAGAAACGATTTTTTCATTTTCTCTGTTGTGTTGTAAAATGGCATCAAACCGCCAGATACTTGCTCTCTTTGTTCTAAAGAGTCTATGTCTGGGTGTATTATATTGACAGTATGGGCAAATTCTGTCGGCTTACCGAATATTATGTAATTTGTATTTGTCTTTATTTGGGCTTTTATATAGTTAAGTCCTTTGAACCAAACCAAATCCAACGTGCCGGTTCCATCGGAGAACTTGCCTATAAGCCGACGTGTACGTCCTTCTCCTGTTTCGTCAAAATATAAGATGCGCCCATGAAGTTGTATGTAAGGCATAGCTCCTGCCACCTCACATACTTTGTAAAAACGGCTGCGGTCAATATATTTGTAGGGGAAATAAAACAGCAAGTCCTCGAATGAAGCAATTCCTGCTTCCTTTTGTAGAATATCTGCCTTTTTCGGGCCAACACCTGGCAGATATGAAATAGAACGTTTATCTAAATCGAGCACTGATTTGAATCGTTGATTTCGAATGATTAAAACTGTACAAGTTTCTCGTTTATAGAAGAATTTCTAAAAGGAGCTATGATGAAAGCTTCCACGGGTATCATTTAATATTGCTTTTGCTATTTCTAAATCCACAGGTGTTGTTAGCTTGATATTTTCCCTGTTTCCTTCCACCATTACGATATGCTTTCCTATTGATTCCACTACGGAAGCGTCGTCGGTAAAGAATGGAGTGTAAGGTTGTTTGTATGCCTCAAGGAGTATTGATGTACGAAATACTTGTGGTGTCTGTACGGTGAAAAAGTGCGTGCGATCTACCGGGCGATTGCTTCCGTCATTAAGACGTTCACGCAAGGATTCGGTCATCGCCATCGCAGGTATAGCCGCACCGTCTTTTTCAGCTTCAGAGAAACAATTGTCAATGACATCAGGGGAAACAAACGGACGCACTCCGTCGTGTATGCCAATTAATGCATCACTTTCTAGATTTTCAGAGAACTCAGGAAGCGACAGAATGAACTTAAGTCCGTTGTATACAGAATAAAAACGGGTAGTTCCGCCATCGGCAATATCATGGGGAATATTACAACCTAATTCTCTACACAACATCTTCCAATAAGATTTTTGCTTAGTAGGTAGGACAAGAATAAGTCGTGCGTAGCTATCCCATCGATGAAATGTTTCAAGTGTATGCATCAAAATGGGCTTCCCATTAAGTGGAATAAACTGTTTTGGAAGGCTACCACCCATACGAATACCTTTCCCTCCGGCAACAATAATCACATATTTATTCATATATCGAGTTCTTCCAATATTTTTTTAACCTCTTCGTCTACTTTATAGAGTTTTTCTTTACAGAATTTGATAAGTCGTGTAGCCTCTTGTACTTTTTCTGAAAGCAAGTCTACATCAAGTTCATTATCTTCTATCTCAGAAACAATACGACGCAATTTAGCTATAGCATCGTTATATGATTTTATTTCTTCAGCCATTATTCCTATTGATTTCAAGTTCTTTTATCTCTGTTAATGCCGAACCGTCTATCCAGCGGATAAGCAGTCTGTCCCCTTTTTCTACCTCAGAAGTGAATTTTATAATGCGTCCATCTTTCAACGTCATGCTATAGCCGCGTTTCAATACATATTCGGGAGATGACATGCTGATGTATTGCATAGTCAGTTGCAAAAAACGTTCTTCATGATTTTTCCGAAGTGTAACGGCAGTATAAATGTGTTCCTTGATTTGCTCTATACATTTGTCTTGCTTAGTCATGAGCGATGCTGTTGTTGACGGGAGTTTGACTCCTATACGATTAAGTTTGCTTCTGCCCTGTTCAATACGTTTTTGTATACGTTCTGGGAATCGGGTAGTGAGTAGTTGTAGTAAGTTGTGTTGTGTTAGCAAAATATTATTCGTTTCCCGTACTAATTTCTGTTGTAAAGACGTTAATTCACCTGCTGTATAATCCATTCGCTCCAATAGAAATGCCGCTACGGCAGTCGGAGTCTTTAATCGAGTATGAGCTACCAAATCAACAATTGTGTCGTCACGTTCGTGTCCAATACCGGTTAGTATCGGTAAAGGGAACTGAGCACAATTTGCTGCCAATAAATAGGAGTCAAAGCTGTTCAAATCAGAAGTGGATCCACCGCCCCGTATAATAACCACGGTATCAAACAGTTCCATGTGCTTGTAGATTCGATCTAGTGCTGCAATAATTGATTTTTCAGTACTTTCTCCTTGCATTAATGCCGGGAAAAGTTTTATATAGAAAGGATAACCTTTCGGATTGTGAAGTAAATGGTTCATGAAATCTTCAAAACCGGCTGCTGTTGGGGATGTTATGATAGCCAATCGTTGTATCAACTCAGGTAGTGGCAATTCTTTATTTAACACGAAGACACCTTCTTCTTTTAAACGATGAATGATTTCTTGACGTCTGCGAATCATGTCGCCTAATGTATATGAAGGATCTATGTCTATGACAGTTAAATTGAATCCATAAAGCTCATGGAATTCCACGGAAACATTTACTAAAACTTTTAGACCAGAGGCGAAAGCTCGCCCGGTTTCTTGTTCAAAATATGGTTTTAATAAGCGAAATGTATTTGCCCAAATGGAGCCACGAGCCTTGGCTATTAACTTGCCAGTATCTGGATGCTTATCAATAAATTCCAAATAACAATGACCTGAAGACGCATTGACACGGACATCGCAAATCTCGGCATGTATCCAGTAAGTCGAGTTGAAATTTTTGGATATAGTTTGACTTACTTGGTTTGTAAGCTCATAAAGCGAATAACTATGGGATTGGTTTTCAATTAAGTCAATTGGGAGCATGTCGTCTTTCTTTCTTATACATTAGAAATAAGTCAGGTATGCCATATCCTATTTGTAAATTGGGATTTTTGTAATTGGATGCATACTCCAGAATTAATTGCATCATTCTTTTGCTCGTATGCCACGGCAATGCTTGCCAGGCACAGGCGCATATTCCTGCGAGAATAGGAGTTGCAAATGATGTTCCATTGGCGAAACTCAATTTTCCGGAAGGTTCAATAACTGCGCATCGTGTACCTAAAGCTACAACATCAGGTTTTATACGTCCATCAACTGTATATCCTGTAGAACTGAATGGACATCGTTGTTTTTTCTTATCTACGGCACCAACAGTCAAGATTTCTTCTGCATCGGCTGGCACGGTAATAGTTCCCCAATCACTTGCGCCTTCGTTCCCTGCACTACAGAAAACAAGAATGCCTTTTCGTGCAGCCATAGTTGCTCCTTGACTGATGAGAGCTGTATGTCCATCCAATTGAGTTGTAGAATAATTCATTTTTTTTTCGTCAAAAGAAAAATATCCGAGCGAGGATGTGATTATATCAACTCCTACGCTATCCGCATATTCTGCAGCTGCTAACCAATAATCCTCTTCAATAGGGTATTCACTAGAGCTATCTTCACTTTTTATAAGCCAATATGTTGCTTTAGGGGCTGTTCCTATCATGATTCCCGGCAGCCAAGCTGCCAGGCAGGAAAGTACCTTTGTTCCGTGGTCATCATACCCAAATACAGATTGACCTGGGGCGGAAACGTTGAAAGTACCGCCGATATACAATGAGTCGAAAGCATTTATGCAATCTACATGGTGGAATCCTGCGTCTATAACGGCGATTCGCATACCTTCTCCACGGAATCCTCGTTTATGCAAACGTTCTCCTTTTAGTAAAGCAATTTGTTCTTTCCCGAATCCATAGATATTTTTCTTGACATTTTCTTTTACTTGGTATCGGAGAATATTTTCCTGCCTTTTAAAATTGAATTTGGATGTATCTCCACGCCAAACGAATTTGATAGAATCTACCATAGGAAGAACACTTACTTGTTGTATAGCTAGACTATCGGAGCTTTCCACGACAACTGTACGCATCCATTTGCTTTGAGCGACAATTCTCACGTGGCAATCTTCTAAAGCATCCAGGTATGCACGCGAAATAGGAATATCGCTTATGTCTATGATTATATTTTGCTTTTTTCTACGTTCGATGGAATGAGCGGAAAGAAATTCTTCCGGATGCTCTAACGAATAAAGATTGTCTCCTTTGTCTTTTAGATAAACCCGAAAGCGGAAATTTTCTGTATGCAGAGGAGAACCAAGCATTAACAATAAGCAAACAATGCACCAGACTTGCCTCATTTTTGGGGAGAAACAAGATAGATAGGGAAATCACGTCTAACACTTTGGCGTAAAGAAATGAGCGTTTCTGTAGCAGTTACGCCGGGAATTTCTTGGATTTTTGTGTTTAAAAGTTCCATAAGGTGTTCATTGTCGCGGGCATACAATTTGACCAACATAGTATATGGACCCGTTGTGAAATGGCATTCCACAATTTCCGGGATTTTCTCAAATTCAGGAACTACATCCTTATACATAGAACCACGTTCTAATTTAACACCAATATAAGTGCATGTAGTATAGCCTAAAAGCTTAGGATTGATTTGAAAGCCGGAACCTAAAATGACATTCGCGTCAGTCATACGTATCACTCTCTGGTGGACTGCTCCACGTGAAACTCCGCACTCTGTGGCTAAATCTTTGTAAGGAATGCGTGCATCTTTTGACACGATGCTAAGTATTTTCAAATCCAATTTGTCGATTTTATACATATTCGTTGTATTTGGAAATTCACATTAATGGAATCAAAAGTATGGAAATAATTTGAATGTTGTATTATAGAGCAAGAAAAAAACGTGACGAGTATGAAAAGGCGGGCAAGATATGCTTCTTGACACATCTTGTCCGCCCGTTTGTGGCAATTCGTTTAAATGTTATTTAAAAGGAGAGTTTTTACTTGTTTACAATTTCAAGCAATTCGACTTCAAATTTTAGTGTGCTGTTAGGTTTGATATTCGCTCCTGCCTGGCGTTCACCATATGCTAATTCTGAAGGAATCCAGAAAATATATTTTGAGCCTACTGGCATCAGCTGCAATCCTTCTGTCCATCCTTTGATAACTTGAGTTACACCAAATTCTGCCGGTTCGCCGCGATCTACAGAACTATCGAATTTTGTTCCATCAAGTAGTGTTCCCGTATAATGGACTTTTACTCGGTCTTTCTCTGTCGGTTTTGGTCCATTACCTTCAGTGATTACCTGGTATTGCAATCCGCTTTCGGTTGTGAACACACCCGCTTTCGTTTTGTTTTCAGCAAGGAACTTTTCGCCTTCCTCCTTATTCTTTTTTGATTCTTTTGTTTGGGCCTCACGGAAGTACGTGTTCATAAACAATTCTGCTTGTTGTGGGGTCATTTTGGTAGAGTCGCCTTTTAATGCTTGCGTAAGACCTACAATCATTGCATCGACATTTACTTCTCCACCGGGAAAAGAACCCAATCCTTTCTTGAAATAGGATCCATTGTATACGCCGATAGCATAACTAACACTATCTACAGCTGTTGATAGTTTTGCGCTTGGCTTAGAGTTGCATGATGTAGTGATTACTCCTACAGCTACGACTGCAGCCATTGCTAATACATTTAATGCTTTCATACTGTCTGTGTGTTATTTTACTATATCTAATAATTCCACATCAAAAATCAACGTGCTATTCGGTTCAATCATTTCACCGGTACCTCGTTCGCCATATGCGAGGTGAGGAGGGATGAATAAGCGCCATTTAGAACCGATTGGCATTAATTGCAGTGCTTCCACCCACCCTTGTATGACTTGATTGACACCGAAAACTGCAGGTTTCCCTCGTTCTACAGAACTGTCAAATACCGTTCCGTTAATAAGAGTCCCGTGGTAATGGCACTTTACTTTATCAGTTGCAGTTGGTTTTGTACCGTTGCCTGTTTTGAGTATTTGATATTGCAGCCCACTTGGCAACTCCACTACTCCGGCACGCCCACGGTTGATATTGAGAAATTCTTCGCCTGCTTTTTTGTTGATTTCCAGTTTTTCTTTTTGGAGTTTGGAAAAGTATTCGTTGATGACTTGCTTTGCTTCATCGTAACTGATGGCGGGTTTATTTTCTTTCAATACATCTGTTATTCCTTTCACGAAGTCATCAATATCCAATTCTTTAATTCCTGAGTTTTGGAAATTATTCCCGATACTCAATCCTAAAGCGTAACTTACCTTATTCATTTATCTCACTTAATCACTTAATATATTGAGCGGCAAAGATAGCACAAAAGGCTTTATGCGTTCAGGTGTGCTAGTTAATGTGTTATTAAATAACGCAAAAAGCTTTTCCTTTATAAGGAATCTTCAGCAGAGAGTTCCAGCTTTCGGTTCAGGTATTCTATCTTCTTTTCCGCTTTTGATTTTTCTGTCCGCATCTTCTCGATGTCGCTCAGCACTGTTGCAAGGTTGTAAGTTGCCGTCAGAGCCTTCTTGTCTCCGTCTGATATATATATAATGTAAGGCTTTCCCCCTGTGTATTCGGTTTTAATTCGTTCCGAAGCATGGTCGTAAATGAAACGGATGGCGTCCCGTCCTGCGTCACCCTTGTATGTTACTACTTCAGTAGTGTTACCCATATCTTCGAACCTGTAGTTCAGTCCGCCGTCGTAAGGGATAGACTGTGTGGCTGCAAACGAATCGTCTTTTAAGCTGAGACGTATCCCTGTGTGGTTGATTGGCTGTGCACCGAAATAGACACTTGCCAGATACATCTCACCTCGTTCGTCCACGCCACAACGCACATAGCACCGCTGAACATTCCGTTCAATGGTTTGTTGTTTCCATATATAATTGCCTATTTCCTGATACACCGTATCCTTTTCCAGGACAAATCCTTTTTTAAGTTCTTCAGCTTCCTGTTCACGGATTGGCAACAAGCTGTCGCAATAAGCTATGTTGCGTTCTGCCTCTGCCATGTCCACGCGGCGCATGATTTCCAATCCCCGCCGCAAAGCATTTACTTCCCTCGGGTACAATGCCCTCACGCTATCTATTTCGTTGCGGGCAGAAAAGAAATCTCCTGCTTCGAAGAATGCTTGGGCTTTGTCAATCCGTGCAGATGCTTCATTGGCATCTCCGCTGCATGACATGAGCAACAATCCTGTTGCGACGGTGGAAAGCACACCTTTTATCGTTATTTCCATATTCGTTTATCCGGGTTTTAAATGAGTTTTCCTTCAGAAAGATATTTCCAGAGCGGCGCGGCCTGAGTCGCTTGCTTAATCTCATCGTTGTGGAGCAGGCTTCGGACATTTTCTAATGTAAGCAGATGTACACTCACATCTTCTCCTGCCTCTTGGTGCGGTTCGGAAACACGTTCCACATCCGTTGCGACGAAACAATGCGTATGATTTGTCATTGCGCTGGCATTTGCAGAGATTACCATTATTTGCCGCCACGAGCCGTTGCCATAGCCAGTCTCTTCCCAAAGCTCCCTTTTGGCAGCATCCATAGGGGATTTGTCTGACGGGTCGCATACTCCTGCGCACAATTCGTATCGGGTTTCCTGCAACCCGTGGCGGTATTGCCGTACAAACACGAACTTCTTGTCTTTTGTGATGGCTATCGTTGTAACCCATTCGGGATATTCCAACACGTAATATTTAGGGATAATTGCGCCCGTAGGGAGTTGCACGCAGTCTTTACGTGCCGTCAGCCATACGTCCCTGTACACATATTCGCTGCTCAGTACCTTCCACTTACGGTCATTTATGTTTTCTTCCATTTCTCGATTTATGGTTTCGATGCGCAAAAGTACGGATTTCTGTTTAGTCATAAAATAGCCTGATTCCAAAAGAATTATCGCAGGTTGCAAGATTACCAAAGCAAGGTAGTGTTTTTGTAATTTGCATCGGCAAGGCATGAAAAGAGAAAATGCCAGAAGTATTTTTGCCCGGCAACAGCAATGGTTATTTAAGAGTAGTCAGTAATTTTGCGTGGGCAATATTTTGTGTTTTCATGAAATCACCAATAATCATAAGCACAATGAACGAATTGGTCAGGGTTTACCCCGAACGGATTGTTTACATCTCTTCGGATGGGAATTATTCTATAATGGTGCTTCACGATAAATCAGAACATTTATTTTCTTTCAATCTTTCCCATTTCCAGCAAATTATAGAAACCCAAATGGAAACCAATGCTTCTTTGTTTATCCGTATCGGGAAAGGGCTTATCGTTAATAGGGAATACATTTATAAAATCAATATAGGGAAACAAATGCTGATATTGTCTGATATGAAAATAGAACATACTTTTGCACTGTCTGCTTCAAAGGAGGCCCTAAAGCAACTGAAAAGTTTAATCGAAAAGGATTTAGAGAAGAGATGAAAAGGGATGAAGATGATGAAATACAGGTGTTAGGTACCTCAAAGAGCAAACCTAAATATGCACGTTGGATAATAGCATTTATTGTACTGCTGTTTATCGGTTTGCTTGCCTATTTTTCCATCCCGGATGAAAAAGCACATGAAGGTGGTAAGGCAGATATATTTCCGGTTATCCAACAGGATAGTATGGGAATAAATATGCGGCCTTCGGTAAAGTTGCATACAGATTCCATCAACGATGTCATACTCAATATCTATGCTTTACGAAACCTGAGCGCCGGATTATCTTTGCAAATGCCTTCTCCTACAGATACAACGATATATTTCG
>CAYZTO010000079.1:0-11969 GCA_964481365.1 uncultured Parabacteroides sp.
ACATAGTCATACACGCCGTGTGTGATTGTCGTCAAAATCCGGAAAGCCTGACTGCCCACTTTCACAAATAGCCGCCTTATTTTCCCTGCCCTGCTACCTCACCACACGCGGGGCAAAATAACGGGAAGAAGGTTTCCGGGCATCATGCCTTTCGCTATCTTTGCATTTACATTTAAATAATTAGTCATGGAAAAAGAAAAGGTACAAGAGCTACCAAAGAAAAGCAAGATGGAAGAAGTAGAAGAAGAGGCTTTGAAGAAAGACCCCTCGAGGAAATGCAGCAAGACCTGGGAAGCCATGAAACGACTGAAAGGCAGCTTGATAGTGAACGACCCCAAATTCCTGCTGTGAACCATGCGCTATCTTATAGACACATTCAACGAGAAATAACCCCTTAATGCTTCCACTTTTTTGTGGAACATTGACAATATGTCTATAAATGTATCTTTTCCCCCCTGTGCTCCATAGGGGGGGAATACAAAGGGGGTCAAAAAAGACAGCACACACGGGGCGAAATAACGGGAAGAAGATTTCCGGGCATCATGCCTTTTGCTATCTTTGCATTTACATTTAAATAATTAGTCTAAGACAAACAAATAATAAGAGGCAAACGCAATAGAATGTAATTCAAACTGAGAATATTAAATAATTCCTTACAGCCGCAGCGTGAGCGAGGAGGCTTCCCAAGCACACCGCCGACACTTGTGCTAAGTATCCCCGATACTTGTGCTAAGTGTCACTGATACCTGTGCTAAGTGTCAGCGATACTTGTGCTAAGTGTCAGCGCCCTCGTACTGAGGATATAAGGATATGTCTAACTCAAATAAATTTTCATATGCCTATATTTAAAGCTATTTACAAGAAACTGTCGGGCAAATGGCACCCGCAGGCAGTGACCGTAGGCCCGCCCGTAGAGATGGACGAACTGTGCAAGCAGATTGCGCTGATAAGCACCGTGAGCACCCCCGATGCGAAAGCCTCCATCGAAGCCCTCGGCTTGGTGATGGGTTCGTATATGAATTCCGGGCGCACCGTCCACGTGGACGGCCTCGGCACGTTCTACTACACATGCGTCTCCAACGGGAAGGGTGTGGACACCGAAAGTCAAGTGAACGCCAACCAGATTACCGGCACACGCGTCCGCTTCATCCCCGAATCCACCCGCAAGGGTAACACCGTGACCCGCTCCCTCATCAGCGACAACCTCGTGTGGACGAACATCAAGTCCGTCTCCACGCTCGACGGCACCGGCACAAGCGGTTCTGCCACGGGCGGCAGCGGTGAAGATGGCGGCGACGATGACGGGCCGCAGATTCAATGATTGAAGTGAAAAGGGCAGCCGCTTCAAGCAGGCGGTTGCCTTCATCCTTCATCAACCTAAAAAATTGAAGAGTATGCATAGGGGAAAAAGAAAAAAGGCGGGGATAAGGTTTGGCATAATTTGCATTATGCTGTCGATGTTCACCCTGAACGCACCGGCGCAGGCACAGTCCGCCTCCAATTCCGGCGAGGAGAATAAAGACATGGTATTCGAACTCGGGCGGAAAGCGACATCCGAGCATTACACGGGTGATGTCTATATCTCCGGATTGCTCCGGCACACGGGATACGACATCAGCCACTTGGTGTTTGAAGCAGGCAGCCACAACGACTGGCATATCCATCCCGATGCCACCCAAGTGCTACTGATATTGGATGGCGAGGGGTATTACCAGGAAGAAGGAAAACCGAAACAGCTGATTAAAAAGGGTGATGTAATCACGACTCTCCCCAACGTGAAGCATTGGAACGGTGCCACCCCCGACAGCCGTTTGGTGCATCTTTCGATAACAGACAGGTCGGAGAAAGGGCACATAGAATGGTGCGGGGAAGTAACTCCGGAAGAATATCAAGGCGAATAAAACAAGACAATCATGGGGAAAAAATGAGAGGCTGCCTCAAAATAATTCGGGACAGCCTTTCTGATTGAGAGGTGACAAGCATCCTGTCGCCACCTCCCATCTATACAATTAATCCAATATTTTACAATGCAAACGCAGGTGTACGGTGTATCCACTGGCCTCTGGTGAAGTCAGGGAAATCGACAACTGCCCCGCCACGGGCGATAGACATTTCTGAAAGAGCGGAAACTGCACTCCAGGCTGCGGCATCGTAGCAATCCATCGGTGCACGCTTCTTGTTGCGGATAGCATCTATGAAATCGTACATCATGATGAAATCCATACCGCCATGACCGGCTTCGGCAGCCTGGGATTCGAGCGTAGCCCATAGCTTGTGGTCGTATTGCTTGAACCAAGTCTCCGAATCGTCCCACATGTGAGGTTTGGATTTGCCTTGCACATAAACATGGTCACCATCGTTCATCCACAATCCTTCAGTCCCTTGTATGCGGAATCCAAGCGAATACGGACGTGGTGAATTGGTATCATGTGTTACTATGACAGTCTGCCCGTTGGCGCATTTTATCATAGATGTAACAATGTCGCCCAGATTGAAGCGGAGCTTTGCAAGCGGATGGTTTTCGCCACCATTATCAACGATGAACTTATGCAAGCCACGCGTCTGAGTTGCCATTGCGGTCAAAGAAAGGAAACGGTTGCCGTGGTTGATGTCGAGGCAATTAGCAACCGGGCCTACGCCGTGTGTCGGGTAAATGTCGCCGTTGCGGTGTACGGAATGGTTCGTACGCCACTGTGCTTCAGCATAAGCAGTCGGTCCCATGCGAAGCTCACCGCCGGGCTGGTAACTGTAATGCTGTCCGTCATTGAACTTCACGTCGCGCAAATCATGTTCATATCCGCAAGTAGCATGCAAAAGTTCCCCGAACAATCCTTGGCGCACCATGTTGAGGGCAGCCATGCAATCCCGGCGGTAACAAACATTCTCCATGATATTAAGCTGGCTGCCTGTAGATTCCGAGACATTCACAAGGTCCCAGCACTCTTCAAGCGTATTTGCAGCCGAAACTTCCACTCCCACATAAGGGACACCTGCTTTCATTGCAGCCACCGACATCGGGACGTGCCATTCCCACGGGCTTGCAATAATCACGCAATCGAATTCCTCATTGTTGAGCATCTCTTCGAAAGCACGCTCACTTCCGGTATAAGTCTTAGGTTCTTCCACGCCAAACTTGGAAATATGCTTAAGTGTACTTTCCAACGGCCCTTTCTGTATATCACAGATAGCAACAATCTTATTGCCCGGGATAGCCAATACATTGTTAATATGCTCTTGGCATCTCGAACCCGTACCTATGAATCCGAAACGCAACTTGCCATCATCCTTACCTGCAGTTTTTTTCTTTTCTGTAGATTCCTGCTGCAAAGCTGTAGCCGCAGCATTGTTAGTCATGGCTAAGCCGGCTACACCCAAACCGGCAGCTGATACTTTCTTCAAAAATGAACGACGTGTATTTTCCATTTCAAAATATAATTGAATCGGATATATATTTCTCCGCACTACTATGTTTCTATTTCATCCGAGCAAGTCTTTCAATTTACCCTCACTCTGCAACTTAACTATCAATTCGCCAAAAAGAGTATTTGCCCATGCAAACCATGAACGGGTAAATTTCTTGGGGTCATCCTTATGGAAAGATTCATGCATGAAGCCCGTGTCGCCATCAGTATCACGAAGCATTTCCACACATTCCCTGATTTCATTCTCATCCGTAGCCGTATGCGCACGCATAATAATGCTCATAGGCCAAATGTAATCAAAGCTTATATGAGGGCCACCGATACCTTCTCCGGCAGAACCTTTAAAGAAGTAAGAGTTGGCTTTGCTCCATACAAACCGCCGCGTGTTCTGGTAAACAGGGTCGTCAAGCGAAACGCAACCGAGGAAAGGCAAACCTAACAGGCTTGGGACATTCGCATCATCCATCAGATTGATGCTGCCAAAACCATCAACTTCAAAAGCATATATCTTCCCGTATTCCGGATGTTCAACAATAGCATACTTACGGATAGCAGCCTCCACTTCCGATGCCAAATCCTCACATTTACCGGCAAGCGATGTGTTATTCCTTATAGTACGCAACATTTCTGCCGCTTGGCGCAAAGACGTTACTGCAAAGAAGTTGGAAGGTATCAGGAAACCGAATAATGAAGCGTCGTCAGACGGACGGAAACACGAAACTATCAAACCAACGGGATTTACCGGACCTCCGAAACCATCATTGAGTAACGTGTCGCTTTGACGGTTCGTTGTGCGGCTGAACCTGTAAGGACCTAAGCCATCTTTACGCTGCTGTTCAGTGAATGTTCGATGAATAACTTCAACAGCTTTTTCCCAACGGTCGTCAAATGGAGTCGTATCACCAGTTTCTTTCCAATAATGATAGGCAAGGCGGATGGGATAACAAAGAGAATCTATTTCCCATTTACGCTCATGCAATTCCTTTTTCATTTCCGTATGGTCGCTTTCCCATTCGCTACCGGTCGGTCCTTCATTGAAACCATTTGCATACGGATCAATCAGAATACAATCGGTCTGACGACGGATAACTCCTTCAAGCATTGTCTGCAACTTCTTCTCATCCTTTGCCAATACTACATACGGATAAACCTGCGCAGAGGAATCGCGCAGCCACATGGCATGGATATCACCGGTGAGGATAAAAGTATCAGGTTTGCCATCCTTCATCTTGAACTCACAAGTAGTGTCCAACGTGTTGGGATAACAATTTTCAAACATCCACGCCAGTTTAGGATCTTTAATTTTGGCTTTAACTGTCTTGATTTTTTGTTCTACAGCTTCCGAAACGAATTTACGTGCCGAAACCTCAGGGCGTTTGCTCACATATTCAGCAACCACGTCTGTAGCTCCGGAAACAGCATCTGCAACATAATTATTACCTAAAGAAGAAACTGTTGCATACAAATCTTTACCGGCTAGCAAACCAGCTACAGATACCGCTCCGGTTTTTAAAAAGTTACGTCGAGTTGTCATGGATACACCTTAATTTTTAAATTATATTGGGCGCAAATATGGAAAAAGTTTTTTGAAAAAAAGAAAGCTTTCCACTCAAAAAAAGAGGAAAGCTTTGACAATTTCTTTATTTCTATTCTTATTCTATAGAGAAGTCACCCTAAATACGATTTCAAAAGCTTGCTACGTGTTCCCTGCCTCAATCTCCTAATTGCTTTTTCCTTGATTTGGCGGACACGTTCCCGAGTGAGACCAAACTTATCTCCAATTTCTTCCAATGTCATTTCCTGACACCCTATGCCAAAAAACATTTTAATTATTTCGCATTCCCGTTCAGTCAAAGTTGCAAGTGCCCTATCTATTTCTTTCGATAAAGATTCGTTCATCAGCGATTTGTCTGCGACAGGAGCGTCATCGTTCACCAGTACATCCAGCAGGCTGTTATCTTCCCCCTCAACAAACGGGGCATCCACCGAAATATGCCGTCCGGAAACTTTCAATGTATCCGAAATCTTATCTACCGGGATGTCCAATTCATCCGCAAGCTCTTCAGGTGAAGGACGTCGTTCGTTTTCTTGTTCAAACTTTGAAAAAGCCTTGCTGATTTTATTCAGCGAACCTACTTGATTCAACGGTAAACGTACAATGCGTGATTGCTCTGCCAATGCTTGCAGGATAGATTGGCGAATCCACCATACAGCATACGAAATAAATTTGAAACCACGTGTTTCATCAAACTTTTCAGCAGCTTTTATCAATCCGAGATTTCCTTCGTTTATCAAATCAGGCAGACTTAATCCTTGATTCTGATACTGTTTTGCTACTGATACGACAAAACGTAAATTGGCTTTTGTCAATTTCTCTAATGCTTTACGGTCGCCTCTTTTGATGGCCTGTGCCAATTCAACTTCTTCTTCTACAGTGATAAGATCTTCACGACCGATTTCTTGAAGATACTTATCTAATGAAGCGCTTTCGCGATTGGTAATGGACTTTGTGATTTTTAATTGTCTCATCCAATGATTTTATATTGAAAATTTGGGTTGCAAAATTAATCTTTTTCCGTAAATGCAAACAAGCCGAACATACGATATGTTCAGCTTGTTATATTCCATTAACCTTTAAGCTATCTATTTAAGGAAGATTTTACTCAGTGAGGTTTATTGCATAATATTTAGTCCGTCCATTCGGGTAAAAACCTTTAATAAACAAACCTTGATCTTCTGAACGACCTTGTAGAATACTATCAACTATCTTTTCCAAGTCTTCCGGGGTCTGAATACGTTGATTGTTTACTACCATAATGATAAAACCTTTCTTTATACCTGCATCACGGAATTTTCCATCCGTCAGACCTGTTACTTCTATTCCGTAACTTACTCCTAATTCACGTTTTTCTTTATTATCCAATGCTCTGAAGGCTGCACCCATTACTTCCGTACTATCGCTTGCTTTCACAGCCTTAGTACTTCCCTGAGCATTTTTCAATTCTACAGTATAAGTTTTTTCACTCCCGTTCCGGTTCACGGTAACTTGTACCTTGTCACCCGGACGATACTTGCTTATTTGCTCTTGCAAAGCATGGCTGTTTCTAACCTTCGTCCCATTAACCGCTGTGATGACATCGCCAATTTCAATGCCTGCAGCTTTTGCAGAACTCATATCTGCAAATTCTGACACATAAGCACCCTCAGATACTTTTATTTTATCCTTCATGGATTTATACTCTTCCTTATATTTATCCGGAATGCTTGGATTGCTTAAATTATCCATAATGTCACCCACACCTATTATCATCACACCCAATACAGCGCGTTGCACTGTACCATACTGCTTCAAATCATTTGCCACCTTCCCTGCAATGCTGATAGGAACAGCAAAAGAGTATCCGGTGAAGTTTCCAGTCTCGGAATAGATTGCAGTATTAATTCCAACCAACTCTCCTTTCGTATTCACCAAGGCTCCTCCACTATTCCCGGGATTTACAGCGGCATCCGTTTGGATGAAAGATTCTATTTTGGTCCTGTCTCTCCCGGTGGAAATGCCACGACCTTTTGCACTGACAATGCCGGCTGTTACCGTCGAGGTCAAGTTAAATGGGTTGCCCACCGCAAGAACCCATTCTCCAACTTTCAGCTCTTCGGAGTTTCCGAAAGGGATGGTATGCAAATCTTTTGCTTCTATTTTTATCAATGCTATATCCGTCGAAGGATCTGTACCTACCAACTTGGCTGAAAACTTGCGATTGTCGTTCAACGTCACTTCCAACTCATCTGCTCCTTCCACTACGTGGTTATTAGTAATTATATAGCCATCCGTAGAAATGATCACACCTGAGCCGGAACCAACACGGGGCTGCGTTTGCGGGCGTTGGTACTCCCCTCTCCCCCCGAATCCGAAGAAGAACTCGAAAGGATCTATATACTTTTCCGAGTCTGACGATTTCGCATTTGTTGTCGCCATGATATGCACCACGCTGTGCACCGCATTCTCCGCCGCGACAGTGAAGTCTATGTTCTCTGCTGCGACTGTGTTATAACTTACTGTCCGCACAGGCTGCTTGAAAGTATTCTCAAAACTGCCTACCGTCACAGCATCTGCCTGCTCTTGCTTCATGAAATGAGAAGTCATGCCTATTGCCGCTCCCGCACTGACAGCTGCCACAGCTGCCACTCCTATTACATTTCTCCAAATACGTTTCATATGCTCTCTATTATTTTATTTTGACTGCAACAAAGAAAAGTCAAAAACCATGCACTTAATTCATTCTCACCTCTTTTTTTATCACTTTTAACGAGCTCCACAAGGCACTTAACCGGGCTTAAAGGTTCTTGGCGATGCAAAGTACCTTTTTAACTCACTCAACCGATGACATAATGTCATTCAAGCACTGCCATTAGCTTATCCCTTACAACAGGAAAGGCACAGGGTATCATGCCCTATGCCTTCCTATTGTTCCAAACAAAACGGTGCGGGTTATTCCCACTCTATTGTTGCGGGTGGCTTCGAACTAATGTCATAAACAACCCTGTTCACACCTTTCACCTTGTTTATAATCTCGCTCGATACCTTAGCCAAGAATTCATAAGGGAGATGCGCCCAGTCGGCTGTCATTGCATCGGACGAGGTGACTGCCCTGAGAGCCACAGTGTTCTCGTAAGTACGTTCATCCCCCATCACTCCCACAGAACGGATAGGGAGGAGTATGGTGCCTGCCTGCCAGACTTGGTCATACAGTCCCCACTCGCGCATCAACGTCATGTATATGTCATCGGCATCCTGAAGGATACGGACTTTCTCTTCCGTTATGTCGCCAAGAATCCGGATGCCAAGTCCGGGACCGGGGAAAGGATGGCGTTTGATGAGGCGTTCCTGCATCCCCAGCTCCATCCCCACGCGGCGTACTTCATCCTTGAACAGCAAGCGCAACGGTTCCACAAGTTTAAGATTCATCTTCTCCGGCAGCCCGCCCACGTTGTGGTGGCTCTTGATAGTTGTACCCGTGATGGACAGGGACTCTATCACATCCGGATAAATCGTCCCTTGCCCGAGCCACTTGATACCTTGCAGCTTGCGGGCTTCCTCGTCGAACACGTCGATGAACCCTTTTCCTATTATCTTGCGTTTCCTTTCCGGGTCTGCCACTCCTGCCAGTTCGCGGTAAAACTTCTCCTTTGCATTGACGCCGATAACATTCAACCCCAGATGCTCGTAATCGTGCAACACGTTCTCGAACTCATTCTTGCGTAACAAGCCGTGATCCACGAAGATGCAGGTAAGGTTCTTTCCAATCGCACGGTTCAGCAACACGGCGGTTACTGAAGAATCAACCCCTCCCGACAGGGCAAGTATCACCTTGTCGTCACCCAGCTTCGCCTTAAGCTCTGCCACGGTCGATTCTATGAACGACGCCGGAGTCCAGTCTTTCGCGCAGCCGCAGATGTCGAGGAAATTCCCGAGGAGCCGAAGCCCGTCTGTCGTGTGGGACACTTCAGGGTGGAACTGGACTCCCCACGTAGGCTCTCCCTCCACTCGGTAGGCAGCGTTCGCCACGTCGTGCGTTCCCGCTATGACCCGGAAATTGTCCGGCAACCGGGTGATGGTATCCCCGTGGGACATCCATATCTGCGAGCCCGCCCCGATGCCTTTGAAGAGCGGGTCGCGGGCATCGACATCCGAGAGGTTCGCACGCCCGTACTCCCTCGAAGCGGCAGGTTCAACCTTCCCGCCTGAGGTATAGGCAATGTACTGCGCCCCGTAGCATATACCGAGAACGGGGTACTTGCCGCGTATCCCGCTTAGGTCAGCCTTGAATGCGTTGCTGTCGTAGACCGAATAGGGGCTTCCGGAGAGGATGACCCCCTTGATGTCGTCCGCCCCGTGCGGGAACTTGTTGTATGGCAAGATTTCGCAGTAAGTGTTCAGCTCACGGACGCGCCGCCCTATCAGTTGCGTGGTCTGCGAGCCGAAATCAAGGATAATTATTCTTTCGTGCATATGTTGCTTTTATAGATTAAGATGTTCACTTTTCGTATTGTGCCGTAAGCCCGTGCCGCGAGAAGCGGTATTCAGCCATCTTCTCGTATTTGGTTCCCGGGCGGCCATAGTTGCAGTAGGGGTAGATACTTATCCCTCCCCTCGGGGTGAAGATTCCCGTCACCTCGATATACTTCGGCTCCATAAGCCGTATCAGGTCTTTCATTATCTTGTTCACGCAGTCCTCGTGGAAGTCACCGTGGTTGCGGTAACTGAAGAGGTACAGCTTCAGGCTCTTGCTCTCTACCATGCGGGCGTCGGGGACATAATCGATGTAGACAGTCGCGAAGTCCGGCTGCCCTGTTATGGGGCAGAGGCTCGTGAACTCAGGGCAAACAAAGCGCACCCAATAGTCGTTTTCCGGATGCTTGTTGGCGAACGTTTCGAGCACTTCGGGGGCATAATCCCGTGGGTACTCGGTCGCTCCTCCCAGGAGGTGCAGGCTTCCTTCTTCCTTGCGTCCGTCCATGTCACTTCGCATTTTTCAACCTTAGGTATTCATCCAGCCCGTTGCGGCGGAGCGTGCATGCCGGGCAGTGCCCGCAGCCGTCGGCGACGATACCGTTGTAGCACGTAAGGGTGCGGGTGCGCACCAGCTCGAACACGCCCAGTTCATCGGCAAGCGCCCACACACCGCACTTGTCGCGGTGCATCAAGGGCGTATGGATTGTAAACTGCTCGTCCATTGCAAGGTTGAGCGTTACGTTGAGCGACCGAACAAAGGTGTCGCGGCAGTCCGGGTAACCGCTGTAGTCTGCCTCGGAGACCCCGGTTACGATGTTGTAAATGCCCCGGCTCCGTGCGAGTATGGCGGCAAAGGTGAAGAAGACCATGTTCCTGCCCGGAACGAATGTATTCGGGTAGGTGCCTTCGGGCTTAGCCTCGTCAAGGGGGATGTCGAAGTTCGTAAGTGAGCAGTTGCGGTCCAGCTGGGAGAGCAGGGACACGTCGAGAAGGAGGAAAGGCACGCCCGCCTCGCTTGCGATGCTGCGTGCCACGTTTACTTCTGCCGAATGCTTCTGCCCGTAGGTGAAGCAGACAGCCTCGGTTCGTTCAAAATGCTTCTTTGCCCAAAAGAGGCACGTGGTGGAGTCTTGCCCACCTGAGAAGCATACCATTGCGGCATTTCTTTCTTTTGTCATGAGATTCCTTGTTTTTAATACGTGGTTTGTCAAGCACACGGAAGCCGGACGGCGGCTTCAGCGGGCAAAGGTAGGAACTTTTCCCCACATCTGCCGCCACCTGTCAGCTCAAGATTATGCCGGGCAAACCGCAGCCCGCGCCGGGTATCGCATGGTAGGCTCGGGCGAACTGCTTCAAGAAGTCGATTGTCGTTATTTTGGGCAGTGTGGCTTGGCTTTCGTCCATTCGTGCGCCTGTGCCGCCTTTCCTGCCCTGCTTGGTTGTACAAGGTGTAGAAGTTTTATCCATAGGCTAATTTGTTTTAATGCTTGTTCAGCAGTATAACGCCACTGACGCGGATTTATTATATAGGATGATTAATATGGCTGGTTTTCCAGAAGGGGGAAGCCGAAAGGGGTGTGGAGGGAATGTCAGAAGGACTGACACGGTTGTCTCGTCCTAAAATAGCGTTACAGTTATTGGACAAAAATAAAACATTCATCACAGTCCGGCAAGGTTGTCTCCGCCGGACTGTGTTTTTTTATAACTCTTAATCCTTACCTGTCTCTGATGGTGCATGTACTCCGGCGTCTTATAACCGCAGGAGTAATGCGGCCTCAGGTTGTTGTACTTGTAAACCGCTTCCTTGACCACCCGCTTCATCTCCGCCATGGGAAGGTCAAGCTCCTCAAGCAGGAACTCCTGCTTGAGGATTCCGTTCACCCGTTCGGCCACGGCATTCGCATAAGGGTCATACGATTCTGTCATGCTCGGCGTCATATGGTACAATCCTGGTAATCTCTGGTATGCGCCTGAAAATACTGTATGCCACGGTCCGAGTGGTGTATCAGCGGCTCTTCCCGGTACAGGCGGTTGCGGTTTGCCATCGCCAGGGCGTTCAGGCAGCCTTGGGTGTCCAATGAACCGGACAGGTCATACCCCATGATCTTCTTGGAATAGGCGTCGGTGACCAATGACAGGTACATATGGCGCTCCTTGTTGCCTATGTAAGTGATGTCCGACACCCGGATTTCTTCCGGACGTGTCGGCTTGATATTTACTATAAGGTTCCTGTGCTTGTGGAACTTATGCCGTGAGTTGGCCGTCACATGGAAGGGACGCGGAGGCTTTATGAGAAGGTGGTTGGCACGCAGGATGTCAAACAGACTGTCACGGCCCACCTTCTTCTCCTTCAATGATGGATAAAGCATGTGGTAAAGCTTGCGTGTGCCTATACGTGGCATCTCCATACGGATGCCACGCACCTCCACGACCTCGGTCGCCTTACGGCGGCTACACGCCATGCGTCATTTCTGGCGGTAATACGTCTGCCTGTTTACCCCGAGCAGCCGGCAGATTCCGCTGATACTTACGGA
>CAYZTO010000080.1:0-11941 GCA_964481365.1 uncultured Parabacteroides sp.
TATAAAGATACGAAGAATATTTCAATTATGCAAGCCCAAAAGATACAATTCCGAAAAAATTTCGGGCTATACTCCGACTCTGGAAGCCATAACCCGAAACCTTTTTACAAGCACTTTTGCTTGGCATTCTTCATGCAAGCCCTTACCATTGCTTCTGTTCCTTGGAAAGGACCCATTTTTTCTATCTTCAGAGTAGACATCGCAGCGGCAAAATGCCCGGCTTCGTCAATTGAATCATTTTTTGCCCTGCGATAAAGGTATCCCGTCATGTATGTGTCCCCGCAACCGGTCGCGTCAGTTATTTCACGGGGGATGTAAGCAGGAATAGGATGAAAATCTTTCCCGTCAAAGATGAGGGAACCCATACTTCCAAAAGTAAGCAGCACTTCCTTCACTCCCCAGCTGTATAATTCACGCGCGGCTTGTTCGGCATCGGTAAAGCCGGTAAGAACTTCCATCTCATGTTCGTTTGCTTTCAAAAAATGGACATGTTTCAAGACCTCGTGTTTCTCGGGCCAATCGACGGCGAAGACATCCTTGTCGCGGACTTCCCGCAAATACCCTTGAGAATCGGCAGATACGAGAGATTTCTTGGAAAGATACTCGACTACTTCTTTCGGGAAATCGTCAGCCAACAAACTTCCGAGATGGAAAATATTAGCATCGACACACTGCACGAAATCGAGCGTGAAAGGACTGGCTTTCGAAAGGACACGTTGCGTTCGCTTATCAGGATTATCCCCATAAATATTTTCAAAATATACAGAAGAGTCGCTGGGCATCACATTTACCACTACACCATCCTTCCTCAGGTCTTCCACCATATGCATGTCTTCAGAACCTACCGCAGTAAGAAGTGCATAATCTATATCCGGGAAACAAGTCATTGCTTTCGAAAAATAAAAGGCCGTTCCCCCCGGCATATGTGCAATATTCTTCGGAGTAACGATTCTATCATGCGTAATGTGACCTATACAACAAAGTTCGTATTTCATTTCTATTTCAAATTTATGTCTGCAAAAGTAGTAAAAAAAGAAACAATGCAAGACTTACAACAACTTGCGTCGAACCATTCCTCCATATAAAATCTGATTGGCATCCACCGCAGAAAAAGAACTTCCTCCTCGGAAAACTGTTTAATCCGAAACTACCCGGCAAGTTCACCGTTTATAAGATATTTCAGCAAATCGAGCAATAATGGTATTTCAGATTCTTCTATGCCGGCATTTTGTAAATCGGGTATATCCTGGATGTATTGTTCTTTGAACTTTTCAAAATCTCCTCCGGCAAGGGCGACGGATTGGCGGTAATAGTCCAGCGCGCCTTTCACGTTTTGTAAAACCCATTCAGTATGCCCGGCATTGAGGAAATCATGCATATTAGGCGAAGCACTCAGGATTTTCTTATAGTAATTGCGCGCATGGTCATATTTCCCCGTCAAGAAAGAACACCATGCGATAGGTCTCCATGCCTTGTGGCTGTTATTATCCAAATAATCTACCTTATAATAATACTTCAACGCCTCTTCATATTGCTTCAATTCCAGATGGCAATGCCCTATGCTGATTTGCACGGACAAATTATCCGCATCCAGTACTTCATAACGGTGATAATATACCAATGCCTTTTCCGGCTGCTTTAATGAACGGTAGCAATTCGCTATGCGGCGGATTACCCACTTGCTACCCGGATTCAACAAATCTGCCTGCAAATAAGCCTGCAAAGCACCGGGCAAATCGTCAGTCATCTGTTTGCAATAACCTATTTTCTGGTAAATAATATCATTTGCCGAATCCATATCTTCCAACCTTTGGTATATCTTCAAAGAATCGGAAAAATAGTTTTTCTGCAAATAATATTCGGCTATGGTCGTCAGTGTTTCGGTATCGGAAATATAGGGATACAGTATTGGTAAATTGTGGAAGTCCAACGGAAAAGCGAAAATATCAGTAAAGTCGGAGTGCGAAGGATTAAGCTTGTAAAAGCGGTATAAATCCTGAATGTATTGACCGGCAATCATCCGAAATTCATCTTTGTGCGTGAACAGGTCTGAATTTTTCTGCTCCAATATGGCAGAAATCTGGCTGTCGAACTGTTTTGTCATCATCTCTCGGAAGTTTTCAGGCATTCCCATCATGCTGAAGTAAAGGGAATATTTGTCTGAATTGCACATAAAGTACGAGCTGCCTATCATCTTTATCATTGTATTACACCCTGATGTCTGCTGCATCTGTGCAAAAGCGGAATGCTTCTCGTCGAATGGTAAAAACCAATTACCCAACTCATGGAAAAAGGGATAATTCTTTAGATAGACAAATGTAGAGTGCATCACATCCGCGCCTTCCATCTGCAATTCGTTGAACTCCATCATCTTCTTCCCCAGATTACTCTCCCCCAACAGCTTCTCTTGCCATTCCGGATTCATTTCATCGCCCATTTGTTCCGGAGTAAGGTCTTTCAGATTTATCTTCTTGCTTAATTTAGGACCCAACTTTATCATTTCGGGTAATATCTCATCTTGCATCTTACGGGATATTTTTTCAGTTTCCCTTGAAAGTATGAAACGGAGTATTATCGTCTGTATGTCGTGCGTAAACCCCGCATAAGAATCAGCCAAAGCCTGCAAGCGATACTCAATCTGCGGATACAAATCTGTCCGTTTACGATAAAAATACAAAACCAACAGCAATGAGACCAATGCCCGCGCATGGATTTCCGGATTGTCGATAGACACGGCATCAAAAAGCAACCCCATTTTCTCTTTATCGAAAGTTTCCTGCAATCCCAACCAAAGCGCAGACACAGCAAGGCAACGCACCGTAGTCCCGACCATCCTGTCGTTCAGAATTTCTCGCAAAGCGACTGCTTCATCCACCTGCAATTGCGGGGTAGTCCAAATCTTATAAAATAATACAAGTGCATGCGCTTCCTTTTGCTTCCGCGCTTCAGTAAGTTCGGATACTTCCACATCTTCAACCAATGTATTATGGAGATTACGGAATGAAACACCGGCAGATGTCCGCATCATCCTCAATTGCTTGAAATATTGGCGCGGCGAATCCTTTTCCAAAACCTTAATACGGACTTGGTCGGCAAGCTCATACAACGAAGCCTGCAACTGCTTGTATATCTTCTCCTGCATAGGGTCTTGCACGTTTTCCATCCTATAGCGGAGCATATATTTGTACGTGTTTTGCAATTCATCCAGTTTGTCTTGGAATTCATAATGCAAACTTCCGGATATCAATCCCTGCAAATTGTCAAAAGCATTCTTCAATTCCTTAACATCGAGAGAACCGGTTATACGCACGTAGGCATCATTTATTTCTTGTATTGTCATACTTCCTGTTTTTATGAGACAAACACAAAGATAACTGCTTTTCCAAAAACTCCCGAAGAAGAAGCAGATTGTCTTGCCTAAAATAGTGTCTTACCAAAAGAAATATCGCGGGTTGTAAGATTACAAATTGATTACTTCAGTTTGGTAATTTGAATCGGCAACATAAAAGAGAAAGAACAGAAAACATTTTTGCCCAACAATCGCAACGGTTCTTCACTACCCGCCATCCCACAAATGACACACCCGGTATCTGCTTCCAAAATAAAAAGACAGAAAATACACATCAAATTAAAATATACTGCTTATATTTGTGGCGATTTTATAGCAAAAAGACATTTAAATTCGTATTTTCAAAGCATTTTGTATTATGGACAGAATCATTAAAAGCCGAGACACAGTAAACAAATGGATGGAGCGCTTTGGCGTGCGTTTCGGAGTTTACAAAAACGGGGTGTTCAATGAACAATTGTTTCCTTTCGATTCTATTCCGAGAATAATCAGCAAGGAAGATTGGGATTATTTGGAACGTGGACTCGTCCAACGTGTAAATGCGTTGAACCGCTTCCTCTACGATGTGTATCACGAAAAGCAAATCATCAAAGACGGTGTTATCCCAAAGGAATTCGTCTATTCTTCCAAAGGTTATATGGCTGAATGCGAAAACATCACGCCCGAAGCAAACATTTATGCGCATATTGCAGGAATAGATTTGGTACAAGCCAAAGACGGGCAATGGTACGTTTTGGAAGACAACCTCCGCATCCCTTCCGGGGCATCTTACCCTATGATAGCACGCACTATCACACGCAAAGTAAGCCCGGAAACATTCCATCAACATGCAATAGCCGACAATCGCAATTACAGTGTCCTTTTGAAAGAAATGATGGATTATGTCAATGCCGGAAGAGGATTATCTGTTATCCTTACACCCGGACGATACAATTCCGCATTCTTCGAACATTCTTATCTTGCAGAAAAGACCGGTGCAACATTAGCTTTTCCGGGAGATTTGGTGGTTGAGGACGACAATGTTTATTACACGGGACTGTATGACGAAAAACAACGTGTAGGTTCCATTTATCGCCGGGTTTCAGACGAATATCTGGACCCATTGACTTTCGAACCCTCTTCGTTACTGGGTGTCCCTAACCTGATGCAAGCATATTCCAAAGGGAACGTAGCGGTTATTAATGCATTGGGAAACGGTGTGGCTGATGATAAAGGCATCTACTATTTCGTTCCCAAAATGGTAGAATATTATCTGAATGAAACACCAATCTTGCATAATGCCCCGACATATTTACCTTACTACAAAGAAGATTATGAGTATATCTTGAACAACATGGAGAAACTTGTCATAAAAGATGTGAGTGAGGCCGGAGGCTACGGTGTTGTTTTCGGGCGAGACCTATCCTCTGAGAAATTGGAAAACCTGAGGTCTTTGATTATCGAACATCCACGCCGTTGGATTGCCCAAGAAGTGATTGATTTCAAAGATTTGGAAATATTGGACGGCAACGAACGTGTGGAGCGTAAAGCTGATTTGCGCGCGTTTGTCATTAGCGGAAAGGAAACGAAAGTATGGAAGAGCGGATTGACACGCTTTTCTCGCAATCCTGATTCTTTCGTCGTCAATTCTTCTCAAGGAGGAGGATTCAAAGATACTTGGGTGATGGAAAAATAACTGACAACATAAAACTATCTAAACAGATTAATATTATGACTACAACTTATGCTATTCCTGCAACAAAAGCCAACCACTTGTATTGGTTGGGGCGATATGTAGAGCGTGTTTACATCAGCTTGCATTTGCTTCGCCGTTATTACGACCGTATGATAGACGGAGACCCCAAAGATTTTGAAGAATACTATGTCAAGTTGGACATTGATAATAACGGTCATCCTAACAATGATGAATTCCGCCTCGCACAAATGTATGATTCTGAAAATCCATCATCGATTCGTTCAGGATTAGAATCTGCAAACGACAACGGGATTCTTTTACGGGAAGAAATAAAGAGCGAAAGTCTCTCTTATATACAAATGTCATTAAGCCATATCAAGGCTTGTGCGGAACAAAAAGAGAAAAACATTACCGTTCTCCAGCCAATTACAGATTATCTGCTTGCTTTCTTCGGCTCAATAGATGAACGTGTGTTTGACGAACGCATCCGCAATCTCATTAAAATGGGTAAATTGGTAGAGAACATAGATTTGCACGTGCGCTTCGATTATCCGTTCTATCGCATCAAAGAAGCTTTCGATTCATTGAAGACTTGCGAGGAAATAGAAGAAGGTGTATTCGATTTGAATATTCTGGAACGTTTAAACCGGCTGATATGCGAGGATGTGTACAAATCCAAGGATTTAAATTATAAGAATACACTACTGGGAAACCTGAACCGTTTAGTGTTGTTATAATGAAACGCTACAGGTTCAACTACCAAAGCATTATCCGGTTTGATACTCCGGTAACAAGACATTGTTTCAAGTTGCGGTGTTTGCCTGTCAGTCAGGGATTCCAAAAGGTGTTGGATGAAAAATTGTATTTGCGCCCGAAGATTGTTTTGAACCAAGGCGCAGATGCATTCGGAAACAGGATACAATACGGGCATACACTGGAAGCACATGACGCCTTCATTTTTTCAAGCAATGGTGAAGTAGAACAACAGCCTTACTGCATTCCGGAAACAGAAATCCACCCGATGTATTGTTTTGAAAGCTGTCTGACAGGCTTATCCAATGCGTTGATTTCTTTTTCGCAATCGCTACCATTGAATCAGGATACAAGTGTGGAGCAACGGGCTATGGTTATTGCTCATGCTGTCTATTCCTACATGGATTACCGCCCAATGAGTACCAACAATAGCACGACCGCTTCGCAGGCATTTTCCCAAGCACAGGGAGTTTGCCAAGATTATACGCATATTTTCCTGGCACTTTGCCGCTTGAACCATATCCCTGCCCGTTACGTGAATGGATTCATGCAAGGTATCGGTTTTACCCACGCTTGGGCAGAGGTATATGACGGCACAAAATGGATTGGCATAGACCCGACAAACGATACCCACATCGAATACGGATATATAAAAGTAGCGCATGGCCGTGATGCAACATCTTGCCCCGTGAACCGTGGTATCTTCCTCGGAACAGCAAGACAATATTCGGAAGTACGTGTATTGGTAGAGGAAATCAGTGATTTTTAAACCGGAACAACAAATTGGATGAATTATTATATCCGTAATTGGGTATATTCAAGTAAATCAAAGCAGAATAATTATGATTAAAACAGTTGCATCAGCCGCTCTACCCATTGACGAGCGGCTGTTCATAAAAAAGAACAGTATTTCAGGGAGAACCGGGAACAAACGTATCTGTATTGTCACAGGTACACACGGAGATGAATTGGAAGGGCAATATGTCTGTTTCAGATTAACGCAATATCTTACGGAACATAAGGAAGAACTTGAAGGTACAGTGGAAATATATCCTTCACTCAACCCGTTGGGTATGGATTCCATCATGAGAGGTATTCCCGGTTTTGATTTGGATATGAATCGTATTTTCCCGGGAGACCCGGAGGGAACAATGGCAGAAAACGTGGCATATTCAATAGTCGAAGATTTGAAAGGTGCAGATATGGTCATTGATATTCATTCCAGCAATATCTTTTTAAGGGAGGTTCCACAAGCACGTATTAATATCCAGACCGCAGAAGCATTGGTTCCTTACGCGCAATTACTGAATGTGGACTTCATTTGGATTCATGAAGCTGCCACAGTACTTAAATCCACATTAGCACATTCTTTAAATTCAGTTGGAACCCCATGCATAGTCGTTGAGATGGGAGTTGGAATGCGCATAAACCACTCGATGGGAAACCAATTATTAGATGGCATCCTGAACCTCCTTCATGAAATGGGAGTGTGGAAAGGTTCCGTTGATAAATCCAAGATTCGCCGACCGATTCTGTCTAAAGAAACTGATGTAGAATTTATCAATGCCGCCGCTTCCGGTGTTTTCCTGACAGAGAAAAGAAACGGCATCATAGTTCATGAAGGTGACGAAATCGGAAGTATCGTAAGTCCGCTTACCGGGATAGTACTCCACAACATACTTTCATCGGTGTACGGATATCTTTTTACTATCAGGGCTTACCCCATTGTTTATGAAGGTTCATTAATTGCACGAATACACAAATTATGAGACAAGAGACTTTATTCCGGATGTCGTCGCCACTGCGCGATGATTTCAAGATACGCGGATTCCGTTTTGGCGAAGGAAAACTCATGCTTGCCATCGTAGGAGCTTTGCGCGGGGATGAAATAGGGCAACAATTCATCTGCTCACAGATGATCAAACGACTAAAACAAATAGAACTCGAGGGAAATTTGTTGTCCGGCAACGAAATATTGATAATTCCCAATGCAAATCACTTTTCCATGAACATCGAAAAACGCTTCTGGAGCATGGACAACACCGACATCAACCGTATGTTTCCGGGTTATGAGCTGGGAGAAACCACCCAACGCATAGCAGCTGCTCTTTTCGACAAAATAAAGGGGTTTGCCTACGGAATACAACTTGCCAGTTACTACATACCGGGGGATTTCATTCCGCATGTACGCATGATGGAGACAGGATACCAACCTGAAGAGGAAGGAAAACTGTTCGGGTTGCCTTATGTGTATATTAAGCATCCGCATCCTTACGACACGACAGTACTCAACTATAATTGGCAGATATGGAATACCAAAGCTTTTTCGCTTTATGCAGGAAAACAGAATACAATTTCCCGGGAAGCAACAGATGAGGCATGTACCGCGATTTTACGCTTTATGGCATCTGTGGGGATTATCAGGCAAACTGTGGAAAACGGTTGCCAGTCTGCCACAATAAGGGATAGCGACCTGAAAAGCGTAAAGGCGGAAACAGCCGGGATTTTTTACAAACTGAAGGGGGCGAAAGACGAAGTGAAACAAGGGGAAACGCTGGCGCAAATCATAGACCCTTACGACGGGAGTGTGCGATTGAGCGTGAAATCACCCGTTGATGGCTCGATTTTCTTTGCTTACGACAAGCCTTTTGTATTGCAGAACTCTTTGCTATATAAGATTGTATAGGAACCTTTCGGCTTTGCCGGTTCCCGATGGTCTGAGGTACAGATTTTAAAAGGAGAACATCCGGTTTTCAGAAATGATTCATTACATTTGCCCAAATTGTTTCATTGATGGAAAAACGGGAGCGATACAAAGCTATTTTAGACTGGTTCAAAACAAATGTGCCTGTGGCGGAAACGGAGCTGCACTATGCCAACCCGTACCAGTTGCTGGTAGCTGTCATCCTTTCCGCACAATGCACGGACAAGCGCGTGAATATGGTCACGCCTGCCCTGTTTGAAGCATTCCCGACTGCCAATGCTATGGCGGATACCACTCCGGAGGTGGTTTATGAATATATTAAAAGCGTCTCTTACCCCAACAATAAGGCTAAACATCTGGTAGGAATGGCACAGATGCTGATTCATGAGTTCCAAGGCGAGGTTCCTGACAACGTGGACGAATTGCAGAAGTTGCCGGGTGTGGGACGGAAGACCGCCAACGTGGTTGCATCTGTTGTGTTCGATAAACCTGCAATGGCTGTGGATACCCATGTTTTCCGCGTGGCAAACCGCCTGGGACTGACAAACGACAGCAAAACCCCATTGGAAACTGAACGGGAATTGGTAAAAAACATTCCTGAAGAACTTATACCTATTGCCCATCACTGGCTTATACTACATGGACGATATACTTGCATGGCACGCAAGCCGAAGTGCAGTATTTGCGGGCTGAATAAATGGTGCAAATATTTTATGGAACACACATGAGACATTCAAAAGAAGACATCTGGATTATCGTTGTATCTGTTGTGATTGCGGTTGTTTCCGCAAGTTGCTTTGTTGCTTTCATGAAGCGGGAAAAACAAACGGAAACGGAGGACATTTACAAATTTCTGGCAGACAAACCCCAAGCCCTCCTCGCCATCAACAATCTTTCCGCGTTCAACCACTTGCTTCTTGAAAAAGATACCGGCTACCGGATGTTACAACATTGGATTCCCGATGTGTTCCTGCATATTTTGCAACAAAACAAAGACTTGCCTTTCATGCTTCTTTCCTTTCACCCCGAAGGGGTAGTATGCTACGCAAAAGCAAACAACAAACAGAAGAGCGAACTTGAAGGACAGATTCTCAAAAACTATTTCCCGGCTTATGCTCCGCAAGAAAAGACTGAACACGGCATACATTTCCGTTATTATGCTGATGCCGGAAGCCGTTTTTTAGGGTGCTACCGGCATGAAGGCATCTGGGTTGCAAGTTACAGCAAACACCTGTTGGAGAATATAGTCCGCAAGCAGCTGTTACTTGAGAAACATACCGGGGAACACGACTTGTCTACCTATTACAGCCGTTTCGACAAGAAGGCAACTGCGAATATCCTCATTCCCTCCGAAGATTGGCAGGTACAAATAGCCCGTAATGACACTGTCCTTTGGAAATACTCCCTGCCGTGGATTAACGCCGACCTGTTCCCGGGGGAAGGCGACGTGTGTACGTTCTGCTCTTTCCCTTGCACAGTGCCGGCAGACTCGCTTTTAAACGCCTTGGGCGACAGCATTGCATCCCGGATTGGGAAATTTCTCCCTTCTTTGAAAAAAATCACACCCCAGACAAGCAAAGACAGCTCGGAGGTATATTTCACATTCTGTAGTCCGTTGTAAGTACCAATCCGTCATATGCCAAATGCACATTCGGCGGCAACAATTTTTCCACTTCAGAATGCAAGCCTATCCGATGGCATATATGTGTAAGGTAAGCACGGCGGGGCTGCAAACGCGCGATGTGTTCCAATGCCGCATCGACTCCTTGGTGTGAAGGATGGCGGTTATCCATTCTCAAAGCGTTCATGACCAATATATCCAAGCCCTGCAACTTGCCATATTCAGACTCAGGGATAGTCTTCATATCAGTGATATATGCAAAATCGCCGATTCTGAAACCAAGTATGGGCAAACGCCCGTGCATCACGCGGATTGGGACAATCGGAATGCCTGCAGCATCAAAAGGTTTTTCATCAATATCCACTAAATGGAAATTGGGTGCTCCCGGATAACGGTTCACCTCAGCAAAAACATACGGCAAACGTGTGCGGATAGCCTCGCAGACATTTTTCTCGGCGAAAATAGGCAAGTCACGGCGGAAGCAGAAAGGTCGCAAGTCATCCAACCCGTTCACATGGTCGCTATGCTCATGTGTTATCAATATGGAATCTATCAAAGTGTGGATGTGCGCCAATGCCTGGTAATAAAAATCAGGACCACAGTCTATCAAAATATGTTTGTCGCCAATTTCCAACCAAACAGAGCAACGCGAACGGCGGTCGCGCGGGTCTTTGCTCCGGCAAACCTCGCAATTGCACAATAACTCCGGCACGCCAGTGGACGTGCCGGTTCCCATGAATGTTATTTTCATCATACTACATATTTAACTTCGGGCATAAGCTCTATTCCAAAACGCTCCTTCACTGCAGTGCGGATGCTGTCGGCAACAAGCGCAATCTCATCCCCGGTGGCACCGCCATAGTTCACTATCACCAACGCCTGTTTCTCATACACGCCGACATCGCCATGCCTTTTCCCTTTGAAACCGCATTGCTCGATGAGCCAGCCGGCAGATACCTTCACCTTTCCCTCTCCGGCAGGATAAGAAGGGATATCCGGATAAACCATTTGCAAACGACGATAGAAACCTTCGTCTATTACCGGGTTTTTGAAAAAGCTCCCGGCATTCCCCAAGACATTCGGGTCGGGTAATTTCTCCCGCCTTATTGCAATCACGGCATCACGCACCGCCTGCAACGTAGGGTTATCCCCCACCCTCTCCCTTAGCTGCCCGTATTCCAAAGAGAAATGCGGGTGTTTGGAAAGACGCAGGTTCACATACGTGACGATATGCGGGTCTTGGTACGGGTCTTTGAAACGACTCTCGCGATAACCGTAACCGCACTCTTCTACCGGGAATACATGCTTTTCGAAAGTGAGCTGGTTGTATGCTTCCACGCTTTCAATCACATCCTTCATCTCAACTCCGTAAGCTCCAATGTTCTGAACTGCAGCCCCACCCGCCTCGGCAGGAATCAGCGACAGGTTTTCTATGCCATACCAGCCATTGGAGACAGCATGAGCCACGACATCATCCCAAACACAACCCGCGCCGACACGCAGCAATACCGAATCCCCGTCTTCAGCGGCAACTTCCATAGTTTTAATCCGCGAATGCAGTATTATCCCGTTATAATCATTAAGGAACAACAGGTTGCACCCTTGCCCAATGTGCATGGACAGGCATTCCTGGAAATATTCATCGCGCAATATCTTGCTTAAATCTTCTTCGCTGTCATATTCCATGAACCAACGCGTCTTTACAGGCAGATGAAACGAGTTATGCCCCTCCAAAGAATAGTTTTGTTCTATACGCATATATGTTAATCTATTATTTCCGTTACGATTCTGAATCTTTAGGCAGTGGCAAAGGTATATAAATAGATGACATTCATGTAC
>CAYZTO010000081.1:0-11857 GCA_964481365.1 uncultured Parabacteroides sp.
CTGTATCTCCTCGCGACGCCTGCGTCCCATCAGGTAGGTTCCTTGTCCGAGGGGGCAGACTTGCTGCCCGCTTCGGAAAGTAATCATTCTTCTCATATTACTTCACTCGTCATAATCAAAAACTTTTATTGTTCGATATTGTCGTTCGATATGCCGACTGTCTGACCGCCGTCCACTACAAGGGCATGACCAACCATGAATCCCGCACCCTCCGAGCAAAGCCACAACACGGCGGAAGCTACTTCCTCCACTTTGCCGAGACGTCCGATAGGCTCTTGTGCAATCATCGCCTTGTAGCCTTCGGGTGTGCCACCTGAGAAACGGCGTATCATTTCCGTGTCTATCACACCCGGACAGATGGCATTGATGCGGATTCCCTGTGCGGCATAATCTAAAGCTGCCGACTTGGTAAGCCCCACCACGCCGTACTTGGCAGACACATACGTGGAGCCGCCACGAAAACCTGCCACGCCCGAAGTGGACGATGTATTGACAATAGCACCACCGCCGTTCTCAAGCATCAGGGGAATTTCATATTTCATCGACTTGAACACGCCCACAAGGTCGATGCTGTTCAGCTTTTCAAATTCAGCTTCCTCGATTTCATGCAGGGGTTGAATCTTATACTCTATGCCTGCATTGTTGAAAGCGATGTCGAGCTTTCCGAATGTCTCAACCGTCTTGGCAAGGGCATTCTTGATGTCTTCCGACTTGGTTACGTCTACGGTTACTGCCAATACCTTGCCTCCGGTTTCTTCAATCAGCCGGGCTGTTTCCCGATTCGCCTGTTCCGAAAGGTCTGTTACCACTACGTTTGCCCCTTCTTTGGCAAAAGCGATTGCCACACCGCGACCAATACCGCCGCCTGCACCCGTGATGAATGCTACTTTTCCTTCAAATCTTTTTCCGTTCATATTCGATGTTTTTTATTGATTGTTCTGATACTAATAATCTAAGGTATCAGCACGATTGTCCCGTTCCGTTTATTGGATTCTAACAGTTCATGAGCTTTTGGGGCTTCTTCCAGAGTCAGTTGGAGCGGTGTGTCGATTTTTATCGTCCCGTCCAGTATAGCCGAGAAATACTCCTTTGCCATTGACTGCAACTTGCCGTAATCGTCCACATGGTGTTTCAGGTCGCCGAATGTGGCGTACAGCGAACCGTGGACTGCCAAATCCCACAACTCGAGCTTTACAGACCCCGTAACCATGCCGTAATTGACATAATAACCGAAACGTCGCAGCGAATTGAGCGAAGCGTCTGCTACAGCCTTTCCAAGTCCGTCGAACACTACATTTGCCTTTGCTCCTTGGGTATATTCCCCAACCTTTGCAGCGATATCCTCCGTAAGCGTATTGATAACAAAATCTGCTCCGAGCCTTTGGGCAATAGCCTTTTTCTCGTCAGAGTCCACCGTGCCGATGACCGTTGCCCCTTTGCTCTTTATCCATTGCGTAAGTATAGAACCGACACCGCCCGTGCAAGCATGGACAATGGCAATCTCGCCTTGACGTACCGGATAGGTATAGTGCATCAAGAAATGGGCTGTTAATCCGCGTAGCGTATTGCTTGCTGCAATCTCGAAACTCAATCCGTCGGGCAGGTGCAACGTCAGGTTCTCCTTCACGATGTGGCACTCACCATACGCCCCGAACGACTGTGTATAGACCACCTTGTCGCCAGGATTGAAATGCGTCACGTCCTCTCCCACTTCAAGGACTATGCCCGCGCCCTCCTTGCCCGGTGTGAACGGTTCAATCTCCTTGTTGTCGCTGCGCAGATAGGTTTCGTTCCCTTTACGCGTGTAAACGTCCGTGTAGTTCACGCCGATTGCATAATTACGCACCTTTATTTCATCGGGACCGGGATGTCCCATTTCTTCTACCTCTTCTACTTTCATGACCGCTGGTGCACCATATTCCCGTACAATGATTCTTCTCATATTCTTTATAGCTCCTTATATTGATTAGACATTTATATGTACTTGACTACAGAAGCAAAGGTAAATCAAAAGCCCCACAGCGTGATTGCTGTGAGGCTCAAATACTGTTGTTGAAAAGGTCAAATGAAAACAAACCCGTAACGTCTCTCAAAGAGCTGCAACCGACTTGCGTATGTTCTCCAGAATGGCAGAAAGTTTGTTGTCACGGCGGGCGGTCTGCATATTATAGTCAGTCTGCAAACCGAGCCATATTGTTGCGGCAATCCCTGTCGCGGCTTCGATTTTTAACGCAGTATCTGTGGTTATCGGGCGTTTGCCATTGATAATCTCGTTGAATGCCGTATAAGGCATACCGATTATTCCGGCAAACTTCCTTTGAGACATTCCACGTGCCTGCAATTCATCCTTAAGCATTTCTCCCGGATGTATAGCCACCGCACAAACCAACTCATTGGGGGCGTAGATTTTCTTTGCTGTTGCTTTCATATTGTGTATATCTATACAATGGAGGTAACTGCTGTTGGTGCAATTCCGTATTGTTTCTTAAAGGCTGTCGAGAAATGCGACTGATTCCTGAAGCCCACTTTCGTATAGACATCCACGACCTTGTTCCCTCCCTCCTTCATCAAGTTGTATGCCACCTCCAGACGTTTGCGTATAAGCCACTTTTCGGGTGTCAGGTCGCTTATCTTCTTGAAATCGCGCTTGAATGTGGCAAGGCTTCTTCCTGTATAATGCGCCAGTTCTTCCATCGAGAATTCGTACATATAGTTCCTGTTCATGAAGTCCAAGATGTCGATTTTCCACGGTTCGTTGAAATCGAACAAAGTAGGCACAAACCGATTGTCAATATGAAGCAAGGCAAGCAGACCTTCTTGCAGTTTCAAATGCATGAAGTCGTCTTGCGGCTTCACCTCCGGGTCGAAAAACGGTGTCAGCGAAGCGAAAAGGCTGGTAATCTCGGCAGTCTTGGGCAGTTTTATAACCTCTGATTTGAGTTTGGGTGTATTTTTCGGCATCTTGTACAGTTCGAGTTCAGTGTACATCTCCCGCAGGAAATTACGGGTGAAATTCAGGAATATACCGCAATAGCGTTCCCCGTCTGCAGTTTTTTTATACATGGTAATGTGGTGGTCACGCGGAATATACACACATTCTCCCTTTCCTACATGAATTTGTTCCTTGCCGTTATCTAGTATCATTTCGCCCGAATACACGTAATTCATAGCATACTCCCGCGAGCGGTGGATGCAACCACTGGTGTCATCGTAGAAAAAGCTGTAAAACACATCCTCATAGTTGAATATAAGCTTCATCGGGCTGAGATTTTCTTCTATTTGTTTCTGTTTCATATTCATAGTTTCTTTCCCTGTTGCAAAATTAAAAAGTTAAACTCATAGTCCATTATTCTACGGCTCATTTTCATGTAAAAGAAATGGGACAGATAGATACCAAAGTAGTACCCTGTTTTTGACATGAAAAAAAGCGCAAGCCCGGAAGACTTGCGCCATGTTAGAAACAATATTAATGTATAACCTGCAGTTTTATCGTTGTCAAGCGATTGCGGGGATAGCCTGCCCGATGAGGATTACAACCAAAAGGGCGAGGATGGCATATAGTTCAGGGAACACGGCCATGACCATCGTAGCTCCGAATACATTATGGCCTGCACCTATGCCTGCGATACCGTTTGCGCATACCTGAGCCTGGCGGATAGCAGAGTAAAATCCCACGAAGCCCAAAACAAGACCTGCACCGAACACTGCCGTAGCTGCAAGGAACGAAATGCTTTCAACAAGAAACCCTTGCATCATGAAATAACCGACGAAGCCGTACAAACCCTGCGATGATGGCAACGCACTTAGCGCGATATATGTACCTAACGCATCAGGATTCTTTTTCATAGCACCTATCACAGCGTTCCCGGCGATTGTCACACCATAACTACTACCAATGAAGGTTAAACCCGTCATTATTGCAATACCCAAATAAGCTAAAAAAATTGGTTCCATAATAAAATTGTTTTTTTGATTTATTGTTTTTCGATTATATATTTCTAATTCTCTTTTTATGCCTTCTTAAACGGAGTGTAAGGTTTACCTCCGCCTTCGAATTCGCAGTTCTTATAATATTCCACAAATATCAAACGCAACGGGTGTACAAGAGAACTGATTGTACACAGCCCGATATTGATTGCATGTCCAAGCAGCAGGATGATAAGCATCACTATCAGCTTGAGTACAATGTTCATGCCGTCGGTCATGCTTATAGCCAGTGTATTGAAGACGCCTCCAAGGATGGAGCCGGTCAGTCCGATGGCAAACAGACGGATGTACGACAGCGTATCGCCCAAAAGTCCGGAAGCCACGTTGTAGGTGTTCCATAAACCTGTCCCGAAATTCAGGAACACATTCTTGCCCGGTGAGTTGTAGAAGTACGCAACCAAAATACCGAGCGCGGCTATGCCGTAACATACAGTAACGAATGCATCCGGAAGATGTACGTTCAGGACAGGGAGACCGAGTGCCAAAGCCAACGCAGCTATGGTGAAAACCCATGCAAACGGTGCGATACTATACTTGATTCCCCTCTGAAGTTTGGTCTTGTATGCCGCAACAGCTTTCCCGAATATGATTTGCACCAAACCGATGATGACAGAGAACGACATCAAATTGTCGCTGCTCACGAAATAATCCTTCACCCGCTCGAGTGCCGGAACGGAAGCCAGCGAAATACCGAAAAACGAACCGGTGCATAGCCCGACGATTACTGCCGCCAACCCAAGATATTGGAAAAGCGAGAGGTAAGGACGGACATCAACTGACATCTTACGTTTTAGCAACGTACATGCAATTATCATCAAAAGACCATAACCTCCGTCTCCGAAGCAAAGTCCGAAGAAAAGCATGAAGAATGGTGCAAACAATGGCGTAGGGTCAATCTCACTGTAGTTTGGCAAAGAGAACATCTTCGTAATAGGCTCGTAAAGACGCGAAAAAGCGTTATTGCGCAACTTGATGGGGACATTGTCGCCATCCTCTATCTTCAATTGCTGGAAGAAATAACCTCCGCGTTCCAATGCATCAGCCATTTGTTGGGCATTTTCTGCCGGAACCCAGCCTTCGAGCAGCATGAGCCTGTTTTCCGCCAACCTGTCGGTCTGGACATAAGCATTCTTCATGTTGAATTTGTCTTGCAAAAGACGATCCAAGGCATCAAGCGTGTTAAAATCCTCTGCTGCATGACGCTGCAATTCAGCATCAATTTTGCGGATAGCTTCGAGTGTCTGTTTATGTTTTGCCCGAAGCTCGTCGGCGTCAAGTTGCGGCATTTTAGCCCTCTCTGCGTCAATCTCGATAGGAGTGCCTGTTTTCGTTACAGTAACAAAATAAGATACCGATTGGAAGCAATTAACGAGGAATGCATTATATTGCTCCCCCCACACAGGCTCGTACTTTGCCGTAGGGCAAGTGAAAAAGTTAATTTCATAACCGGCTTTTTGCAGGGCACGGATATTACCGTAAGTAAAATCGCCCCATACTTCCAGATATTCCAAATCTTTTTCCTCTGCCTGAGATGTTTGTAGCAAATGAGCTTTTTGTTCCTGCAAAGCTTCAATCTTATTAAGCAATTCAGCCCCGTCAGCTTCCGTGATTTCCCTTGCCGGAGCAAGGAGTACCGGTGCTGACGCATTCTTATTCAGATTCGCCATGAATCTTGAAATAACATTTATACGCTTACGCTCAGAGAGGATAGCCAGAAGAATTTCATCTTCTACCGCAGGCTGTGTCTCACGAATATGAACGACGCCTACTTCTCTCAAAAGCGAAAGGAAGGAGCTGTATTCCTTATGATACACCATGAAGGCGTATTTTTCCATTTTTACAATCATGCGCTTACCTCCTTTTCTTTAATTTCAGCCATTCGCCTTTCTTGGTTAGCCCGCATAATTTTTTGCGAAGATTTCGAGAGGCTCTCTTCATCCTCCATGAAGCGTTTCACCTTACGAATGGCATCCTTATATCCCGGAATCTGCACTTTCTCGAAAAGGTTCACTTTTTGAGTCGTCTTTTTCCGGGCATGTTCCAATAACTCCAGCTTCATACCTGAGAATTCCGCCTCGATTCCGGTATGTGCAAGCTTTTTAAGCAGCTCAATGCCATCAGTGAACCAAGCCGGAGCGTTGAAAAGACTATAATATCCGATAGAAAACTTGATTTCGTTGAGCACAGGTATGACAACTCCCGCGATTTTCTTTGTAGAAAGCGTTACATCTTTAACTGTAATCAATTCCGGATTGAATTCATTCCACAAAGCTACCATGTTTTCATAACTTCGGATTTCTTGTTCAAGCTGAAGTTCCAATCTATTCACCTCGTCCTTGGTCTGCTTTACTTCAAGCCTAAGAGCGTTTTCCTTGCTTTTGATTGTAGGCAGAGAACGCTCGCGCATCTTGAGTTGCTTTTCAAGTTGTTGAAGTGAGGTTTTATTATATTGAAACTTTATAGCCATATCATCATTGAAAATTAAAAGTAAAGAGAAGAAATTGCTAAGATTTCCAGTACTTATCGACTAATGCCTGCTTTATATTAACTTCAGCCGGCTTGAAATACTTCGAGAATAGACCCCATGCCACATCGAGCATTTCGTTAGTATCAAGATTAACGTCGATAGCCAGCAATTTTGAAGAATAATCTTTTGCAAAAGCCAGAGTGCGGTTGTCGTAATCCGTCAAATCGAAACCGTTTTCCATTTTTGTCTTTGCATTGGCAGCATCGGCGTAAAGACGTACTGCTGCATTCATCACCTGAGGATGGTCTTCGCGCGTCTTCTTTCCACTAACAAGCTGTTTCAAGCGAGACAAACTACGGAACGGATCCACAATGACCTTACCCACATCGCTGTCTCGGCGTAGATAGAGCTGACCTTCAGTAATGTAACCGGTATTGTCCGGTACAGCGTGCGTAATATCACCGCCAGACAATGTTGTCACAGCTATGATAGTGATAGAACCTCCATCAGGGAATTGAACAGCCTTTTCATAAATCTTCGCTAAATCCGAATACAAAGAGCCAGGCATTGAATCTTTAGAAGGAATTTGGTCCATACGGTTCGACACTATTGCCAATGCATCGGCATAGTTAGTCATGTCCGTCAGCAGAACCAGAACCTTTTCATGTTTTTCCACTGCAAAATACTCTGCTGCACACAAAGCCATATCTGGAATAAGGAGGCGTTCAACGGAAGGGTCTTCAGTTGTATTAATAAAACTTACTATACGATCCAACGCACCTGCATTGCTAAAAGTATTCTTGAAAAAGAGGTAGTCATCATTTGTCATTCCCATCCCGCCCAAGATAATCTTATCAGATTTTGCACGCATGGCAACTAACGCCATAACTTGGTTGAAAGGTTGATCCGGGTCGGCAAAAAACGGAATTTTCTGTCCTGTCACCAATGTATTGTTCAAATCAATACCGGCAATACCTGTTGCTATCAATTCGGAAGGCTGCTTACGACGTACAGGATTCACAGATGGACCACCGATTTCAACTTCCCTGCCTTCAGGTATAGGTCCGCCGTCAATCGGTTCGCCATAGGCATTGAAAAAACGCCCGGCAAGCTGATCTCCTACCTTTAAAGAAGGAGCTTTGCCCATAAATACCACTTCTGCATTAGTCCGGATGCCTTCAGTACCCGAAAACACTTGCAGTGTCACTTCATCGCCAATGATTTTAACCACCTGAGCTAATTTCCCATCAACTGAAGCCAGCTCATCATAACCGATACCTGTTGCCTTCAGGGAACAAGTAGCTTTCGTAATCTGGGTGATTTTTGTGTATATTTTCTGAAAAGCTTTCATATATCGAATCAAATTTAAATCTTAACTCTTTCAGCAAGCAGCTTATCGACTTCTGAATCAAACTTCTTGAATTGCTCGCTCTCATATTCGGAGTAGTTCATCTGCTTAAAGAGATTTATCATATTCTTAAAATAGTCCATCACTTCAAGGAATGTATCAAATTTGAACTCAGCGCGACAAATAGTGATAACTCGCTTAAGCATATATTCCTGGCGAACCAAAGGTGTAACAGCATCAACAGCATCGAATGCATCCTGTTGCAAAATAACAAAGTCTATCAATTCTGATTTCCAAAATATAACATGATACTCAACAGGAACACCATCGTCACCCAAAATATTGATTTGTTCGGAAATCTCTTTTCCACGAAGCATACGTGTTTTTATTTCATTTACCATATCTATCCAATCAGAAGATATATGTTCGTGGATGTATTCCTGGAATTCTGGATATTCAAGATACTTGGAATAACTTTCAATAGGATTCACAGCCGGGTAACGTTTGCGGTCAGCGCGTTCCTGCTCTAACGCATAAAAACAGCGTGCAACTTTCTTCGTGTTTTCAGTAACAGGTTCTTTCAAGTTTCCACCTGCCGGCGATACAGTACCGATAAAAGTAACAGATCCGGTAGCTCCATTTTTCAGATTAACAAAACCTGCCCGGGCGTAGAAATTTGCAATAATAGCAGACAGCTCCATCGGGAAAGCATCCGGACCAGGCAATTCTTCCAACCTATTAGACATTTCACGCAATGCTTGCGCCCAGCGAGAAGTAGAGTCTGCCATTAATAACACTTTCAATCCCATACCACGATAATATTCCGCAATCGTCATTGCAGTATAAACAGAAGCTTCACGAGCTGCTACAGGCATATTGGATGTATTAGCAATGATTATGGTTCGTTCCATCAATTTTCTGCCCGTATGTGGATCTATCAATTCAGGAAATTCTGTAAAAACTTCAACCACTTCATTCGCACGTTCGCCACAAGCTGCAATAATTACAATATCTGCATCTGCCTGTTTAGAAATAGCATGCTGAAGTACAGTTTTTCCTGTACCGAACGGACCCGGAATAAATCCAGTTCCCCCTTCTACAATTGGATTCAAGGTATCAATAGTGCGTACACCCGTTTCCAGAAGTTTATAAGGACGAGGTTTTTCTGTATAACATGTAATAGCTTTTTTAACAGGCCATTTCTGAACCATAGATATCTTCTCTTCCGTGCCATTAGAGGATGTTAATATGGCTATAGTGTCATGAATTGTGTAATCACCAGCCGGAGCAAGGGTTTTCACTATATAAGAACCTATCAAAGTGAAAGGAACCATGATTTTATGAGGTTGCATATTTTCATCTACTTCGCCTAACCAATCTCCGGCTACAACCGTATCACCTTGCTTTGCCAACGGTTTAAAAGTCCATTTTTTTTCTTCATCCAAAGGATAAGTGTATTCTCCACGGTGTAAGAATACTCCATTCATTTTATCCAAGTCATTCTGTAATCCATCGTATTTACGAGAAAGCATACCGGGTCCCAATGTAACCTCCAGCATATGCCCCTGAAACTCCGCTTGGTCTCCAACACGCATTCCACGTGTACTTTCGAATACTTGGACATAAGCATCTTTACCTATCACCTTTATAACTTCCGCCATCAATTTGACACCTCCGACGGAAATATAACAGATCTCATTTTGAGAAACTGGTCCATCAACCTCAACAGTTACAAGGTTAGACACAATTCCTTTTACTGTCCCTTTTGCAGTCATGTTCTATTATTATTTATTTACTACTCATTTTAAATTCTTCCAATGCATTGATACTTCCCTTTTTCATCGCTCCTACAATCTGACGGAATGTTTGCTCCCCTGTTGCTTTATCAAGCATTACCCATCGTTCTATCATTTCTAATTTAAGCAAATAAGCAAAAACATTCTCTATATCAAAGGTCTTGAAGAAAGTATTATCATCTAACCATTTCCATTTCAATAAATCTACCTTCTTCTCTCGGAGCAACAAATCTGGTTCTTCAGCTATACGCTGTAAATCCGGGAAATACTCAATTAAATCAACTAATCCGAAATCCCTCGCATTAGATTTACGTATACATTCAGCGACTTCATTATTCCCTACAATGTATTCGGATTTTTCCAGATTATGTTTGCGGCAAGTAATTGCTGTCAATACATTATTAATGTTCAGATTCAACTCAAACCAATCAGAAACGAATTGATTTCCACACTTCATCGCATACGCATAATAAAACGTTGCCAACCTATCTTCCCACGCTATTTTGCTAAATGTTTCTTTTTGCTCTTTGCTTTCTTCCACCAGATATGATTTGAGGAAATCTTTGAAATAGGGCGGAATATTTTTGTTCGTAGGAAGTTTCTCTTCGTATTTTAAGGCTTTATATAATGTATTTATTTCTTCGTATGAGATGCTTCCCCTCATATCTGGCTGTGAGGCAGGATTTTTTAGATAAGCTAATAAATTCATATTATCATATTTACGATAAAACAAATCTATCAGTTTCTTATCTTTAGCAGACAAAATACCAGACAACTCTGTCCGAAAATCTGCGACGGAATAAGTCAGCTTGCTATCATCCAGCGCAATATTAGGGAGTCCTGCTATTAAACAATAATATTTACTCATACCAAACGGGGGTCAAAACAACGCTTCTATCAGCTGCGGTCGCAAGAACTCTTTAAAATATTCGATAAATTCGTCTTCGCCAAACGAAACTTTATATGAGCCATCGGCGGGCATAATTGAAAACGAAGATTTTTTCCCATTTACTTTTTCAATTTTCACACCTTTATCCAGCAATGCTTTTGCGTTACTGACAAAATATTTGCGAAGTTTATCTGCTTCAGGAGTCTGAATTGTCAATGACTCATCTTTTTGCCAATTCTTAACTAGTTCAAGTATTATTTTCTGCATGAAATTAGAATCGGTAACTGCTGAGTTAATGTTAGAATGGACAACTTCTCCGGTAATTAGATTAGCAATTTCACTTTTAAGAGCTTCAACAGATTGGGCCGCGAACAGCTTTAATTCAGCTTCTGTGTTTTTCTTTAATTCAGCCGCCTGTTTTTCAGCCACTGCAATAATTTGTTGCGCTTCCGCATTAGCTTCTGCCAACAACTCAGCTTTCTTGTTCTCTGCATCGGCTATCAGGCGAGCGGCCTCTTCATTTCCTTTTTCTACACCTTCCTTGTAGATTTTGTCGGTCAGTTCCTGAATTTTCGTATCCATCGTATTAATATATTAAAGTTGTTTGCACTAAAAACTATTCATTTCTTATTTTCCGCCCCGAATTTATATAAAATACTAACAAACACACAAACTTTTCGGCGACTTTCTTATATTTGCTGCTGTTAAACATAAAAACCAAATCACATATATTCGATGTATACTATCAAGCAAGCAAATGCAGAAGACAGAGAGCTTATCAGGAAGATAGCAGCCCTCACTTGGGAGCCTACATACAGGGACATTTTATCGAAAAAACAAATTGATTATATGTTTGAAATGATGTACTCTCCAGATAGCTTAAAAACACAAATGGAGAAACTGCATCATCAATTTTTTATCATTTATGCAGACAGCATTCCAATAGCTTATTTGTCCATTGAACCTAAGCCGGGAAACCGTTTCAATTTCCAGAAGATATATTCTTTGCCGGAAATGCATGGAAAAGGTGTAGGTCGTTTCATCATTGAGCAAGGTATTGATTACCTAAAAACTCATTATCCCTTACCTTTCACCATAGAACTTTATGTGAACCGTTATAATTCCGCCGTAGGTTTTTACCAACATCTGGGACTAAAAATTGTCGGAACAAGGGATTATGATATCGGGAATGGCTTTTTTATGAACGATTATATCATGGAGTTGGAAGTAAAAGAATAAATTCCCTTTACTCGTTTCTTGAAATTTTAAAAGGCTAACAATCAAGTTTATACTTAATTGTCAGCCTTTTTTGTAGTATTATAAAGAGTTCATTTTTCTTTTTACTCTTCCTCGACAGCTGCCTGCGCCGC
>CAYZTO010000082.1:0-11646 GCA_964481365.1 uncultured Parabacteroides sp.
TTGTGTTGGAAACATAAAACCCTCCCCCCGGTTTCCCGGAGGGAGGGCAGATATAGAGTGTATGTTTAATAAATCGGTGGGTACAATATGCTCACGCACGTGCAGCCCACAATGTTTATATCTTTATGCCATTAATATACGCCGGTGCGTGTATCCCACCACATTTGCTCACCCCATACGTAGTCTACTAGGTTGGCAGCTGCGGCATTCACATTATCGGTATTATACAAATACTCGTTGTTCGGGTAAGGCATACGGAATGGTACGTCGTTATGGTCTGTGCCGTATGCACACGCAGCGCCAGGATATTGACCTGAAGTCTGGATAAGGTCAGGATAGCCTGTACGGCGATAGAGGCTCCAAGCTTCCACGCAGTTTTTGAAAAGAGCCACCCATTCTTCCATGTAAAGACGTTCAAAAGTTCCATCCCAAGCTCCGGCTCCTGCAAGATAAGCTTCTGTATCAGCATCTGAAACATTATTGTCGTCCATTGAAAGACGTACGGCTTCTTCGTATGCTTCTTGTGCAGTTGTTCCTACGTTCCAACCACGCAATGCTGCTTCAGCCTTAATGAAATAGTTTTCGCAAGACTTCAAGAACGGAGTAAAACCGTCGGGTGTTTCACGGTACATGGTCCCGATTCGTGAAATCGTGTTGAGGTTTGACGGTTGGTTTAATGCCCCGTTTTCAAAACCACGGTATTCACCGTCTGTTCCAGCCGGTTTTGCCATAGCTGAAATACGCGGGTCGTCCATGCTTTTCAGATGTTCGATAAAAATCTCGCTCATGCCGTCGTCATCACGGGTATAGTAGTTTTCGTACCACGGCTCAAAATATGGGTCTGAACCTTGCCAATAGAAATACGCATTTTCATCGTTGGTTTCCAGAAGAGGATAAGTGGACGGATTTTGGCAGATTTCTTCAATCGTGCTTTGTGCCAATTCCGGAGCCACGTTCACGATGCGCATAGCAGCACGCATACGGATAGAGTTGCAGAACTTCTGCCAAAGTGTTACATCTCCGCCGAAAAGGAAATCTCCTTCACCAATCTCTTCACTGCCTTCTTCTTCAGAAGCCATTTCGTCTGCTATTGTTTTCAACTCCTCAAGTATAGCCGGATAAATAGTCGATTGGGAATCGTATGCTGCTTCTAATTCACCTTCATCCATGCCCAATGCTTCCGAATAAGGGATATCTCCAAATTGGTCTGTAGTCCATAGCCACATAAACTGTTGCCAAATCCGGGCAGCCCAACGGATATTTTTGTATTCTTCTGCATTTTCTTCTGTTTGTTCCAATACGTCGTTCAACTGCACTTGGCATCTGTAATTTGCTGCAAACTTGTTTCCGTATGTGTTATTGGTGGGCAGATAAGAATATGTGTCAATGTATTGGATATCTGAAACGTATCCTGCCCAAGACTCTGTTGCATCCATTGAACCATAGTAATAGGCAATATAACGGAGCACATAGGCTAACTGGTTGGTCGGAATACTTTCAGTCAAAGCATCCGGGTCTGCATTAATGTCCTCAAACTTACTGGTGCAGCCTCCGAGCAAAAGAGTGGCAACCAATGAGGCAACTGTTGTCAATTTGAATATATTTTTCATATTGTATGTCGTGTTTTGAATTTAATTAAAATGTCAGATTCACTTTCAAACCGAAGCTGCGCGAAGATGGCACGGCTGACTGTTCGAAACCTACGCCGCGGCTGTCGCTGGATACACCTCCTGTTTCCGGGTCAAGACGCAGGGTATTCGAACTATGTACCCACATAAGCCACAGGTTGCTTCCGATTAATGAAACGGTAGCATTGCTGATGAACTTAGTCTTGGCAAGCCAAGCTTTAGGGAACGTGTAGGAGAGATATGCCTCGCGGAGTTTCAAGTATGAACCGTCGAATACGTACATTTCAGCGACGCCTCCGTCTCGAAACCAAGTCTGGGCATCTGTCTCGATAGTGTTCGTTACCCAGTTTCCGTTTGCATCTTGCATCACGAAACGCTCATCTGCCATGACATCTACTCCGGCAACGATTGCGTGTTCGCGGATTCCGTTTGCTGCAGTTATTTCAGCAGTACCAGCTGCATAGGAGTGACTCATTGATTGAGACCAGATATCACCACCGACGCGCAAATCGAGCAAGAATCCAAACTGGAAGTTCTTAATGCTAAAGTCGTGCCGCCAGTTCATGAGGAAGTCCGGGGTTACATTGCCAAATGTTACTCCACTTTCTGTTGAAGCCAAACCATTGCTGTTTACCTTGATGGCTCCAATTTGGTCAGCAGTTGCGGTGCCGGCATCAACATCTTCCTGTGTAATGCGGGCAAAACCGGTACCAACCAACGAACCCCATTTTTCTCCTTCGATGGCCTGGGTTGCTACACTCCAAGTCCAACCGATTTGGTATGCGGAAACGCCCCACTCGGGATAAAGCTCAATGACTTTACTGTTATCTTTTGAGAAATTGAGTGTGCTGCTCCAGTTCAATCCATTCCTATTCTGGAGGATGTCTGCACTTACCTGGATTTCAACACCCTTATTCTGGATTTCACCTGCGTTTATCAACGCAGAAGCATAACCTGTGGAATAAGGGATTGTCAAGGACATAATCTGGTTGGAAGTATTTTTCTTATAGTAAGCAACGTCCAAATGCAAACGGTTATGTATAAAGCCAAACTCAGCACCAATTTCCCAAGTTCTGATTTGTTCTGGTCTCAAATCTTCATTTGGATAAGTTGTACTCAGGTAAATCATAGAAACCCCATTAAATGTACCATCCGTATATGGATAATAGTATGCACGGTTTCTGTATGCGGTTGTTGCGTTACCTATTTCAGCCCAGCCTCCACGAAGTTTCAAAAAAGAGAGGACACTGCCGTCGCCCCTTAACCACGGTAATGTTTCCGTAGCAATCCAGCTCAAGCTGACAGACGGATAGAAGAATGCATCGTCGATGGTTGAACTCCAGTCGTTACGTGCGCTTACGTCCATATACAACTGGTTGCGCCATCCTATGGATGCGTTCGCATAGACAGAGTTCGAGCGGATGTGGCTGTGGTCCATTTCTGTCGTAGCATCCCCGCTTTTGTTTGCAATCGTGTAACCACCAGGGACAGTCAATGCTGAAGCACCCATTAATGAATAATCCCAATTTACATCGCGATAATTAGCTCCCAATACAGCGCTGATGTTGAAATCGCCAAATGTTTTATTGAATGTTGCCAAGGCATCCAAGTTCAATTCGGTATTTCTTGTGTTCGTCTGTTCAAACGCACCATCAGGATAATCGGACTCATAATAGTGGCGTTCAAAAGTGCTGGCATTATAGTAATCCAAACCTGCACGCCCCTCAAATTTCAGGAATTCGAACGGCTGGTAGTACAGCGATGTCTTACCGAAGAAACGGTCGCGCTGGTAACTGTTGGTATTCACATTGACTGTATAATATGGGTTCATGTGATAGTTGCTGTTCCAGTTGTAGTACGTATATTCTCCCGTAGTTTCATCGCGCTGGTTCCAGTTAGCCTTTAGCGAAGCCATATTTATTTGGCGACCGGTCCAGTTGAACAATGAGTTGATAGGGTTGTTTGAACCGTAACCTTGACCTAGCAAGTTGTCGCTCTCAGTGCGGGTATAACTGGTGCTTAAGTCATACGAGATATAGTCATTCAATTTAATATCTGTATTCAACGAAGCTGAATAGCGTTTCTGGTCTGTATTGGGGACAGTACCTGTTTGCCCACGGTAGCCGAGGGATGCGCGTGTCTGCGCTCTTTCGGAATTTGCAGTTACGGAAATAGTATGACTTTGGGAAACACCTGTTTGGAAAAAGTCTTTGATATTGTTTGGATTGGACACCCAAGGAGCAGCTTCACCATTACTGTCGAATTGGACTAAATTCAGACCTGCATCCAAGCGTGGACCCCACGATTCATCTACACCATCGTTCACACCTGCTCCGGCACCATCTACGTATGAAAATCCATATTGTTCTGCATACTGCTGGTAAGTTAAATTTGATCCTCTGGTCTGCCAATGGTATTCGTCACCATTCAAACCTTGTCCGTATGAGTTTTGCAGCTTTGGCAAATTTGCTACTTGGTCTACAGTAAAACTACCATCATAAGCGACAGAAACTCCGCTGCTCTTTTTCCCTGATTTTGTCGTAATCAAGATAACGCCATTACCGGCACGCATACCGTAGAGTGCTGCCGAACCTCCTTTCAGCACCGTCATTGATTCGATATCTTCCGGGTTTATATCATTCAAACCGGAACCGTAGTCCACACCGTTGTATGTATTGTCTCCTGTACGTTGTGTGTCATTCGAAATGGGGACACCGTCCACCACAATCAACGGTTGCTGGTCATTTTGCAAAGAGGAGTTACCGCGAATGGAAATACGGGCTGAAGAACCGACAGTGCCACCAAACTGGTTTACTTGCACGCCGGCAACCTTACCCGACAAAGCACCGGTAACGCTGATTTGACCGGCTTTTGTCAATTCTTCTGAGCCAACCTCCTGTATTGCATAACCAAGGGATTTCTTTTCGCGCGTGAGACCCATTGCCGTAACTACGACCTCGTCCAAACTCTGGGAATCGGAAGCCATGCGGATTATTCCCATGTCCGGGCTGATGCGCAATTCTTGGCTTTCCATCCCCACATAAGAAATCTGGAGGAATCTGGCATCTGCTGGAACTTGCAACGTGAAGTTGCCATCCAAGTCCGTGACTGTACCCGTCGTAGTACCTTTCACTACGATTGATGCACCGATAACGGGCATGTCGTCATCCATAGAGATGACAGTACCCCTTATCTGGGTAGTTTGTGCAGTCGCAATCATTGAACCAAAACAACAAGAAGTTGCGACTAATGAGATTAACCTTCCTTTCTTCATCTTAACACATCTATTTCAAATTAGAGAAATTCTATATCGTCTTTTTATGAATATTCATTGGTGGCATGAATTACTTGCTGTAATGTTAAACTGCCATAGTTTTATAGGGTTACGCCCTGATTTTGTTATTGTTTGCAACTTTATGCACGACAAAAGTATGAATAAATAATTATTGGTGAAAAGTAGTCCTTGGTTTTAACATAAGAGGCTTCCGAACCGCAAAAAGTGCATAAATGTCATTTTGCGCGGTTTGAATGTTGCATTAAGTGCAATTTTTAAGCAAAACAAAGGCATTTGTGTAATGTTTTACTGTAATTGTACCAATGCGCTAAAAAAGTGGATGATGTCCTTCCTTTTAAATTTAATGTTATTTAAGTGTTTTGATGGTTGAAAAGATGTATCAGAAACTTGGATTTTCCTCCATACTCCCTACGGAAAACAAAAGAGACTGTTTCATTTTCTCTACTGAAACAGCCTCCTTAGTTAGATTTGTGTTATGTGTTTGCCTTTCGTCTTAATCGACATTCAAAGTGAAACGCTTGAACGCAACCACAGTCAAATCCTTGCTTGCCGAATGCAAATACTGCTCGATAGACTGCTTTGCATCCTTGATGAATTCTTGCTGCAAGAGCGTGTTTTCCTTGTAATATTTCTGCAAAGAACCCTGTGCTATGCGGTCTAACAAGTTTTCAGGTTTGCCTGCTTCGCGGGCTTTATCCTTTGCGATTTCCAGCTCTTGGTCGATAATATGCTGCGGAACCTCTTCCGAGCGGATTGCCACCGGATTCATTGCTGCCACCTGCATGGCAACGTCGCGTGCCATTTGGTATTCCGCTGCTTGGTTGAATCCGACGATAGTAGCCAATTTGTTTCCCGGGTGAATGTAAGAGATAGTGGAAGCTGCGCTCACGAATTCGTAATCTCCCAATTCCATCTTTTCTCCGGTGATGCCGATTCTGTCGGTGATGTGTTCTTGAATAGAACGCCCGTCAGCCAACGGCGAAGCAAGCAATTCCTCTTTTGAAGCCGGTTTGTTTTCCATAGCCACATTCAGGATATCTTTGGTCAGGGCGATGAAATCGGCATTTTTTGCAACGAAGTCCGTTTCGCACTTTAATGCGACGATTGCTGCAAATTCACCTTTGTCTGCTGCCAGCACGCAACCTTCAGAAGCTTCACGGTCTGAACGTTTGGCGGCAACTGCTTGACCTTTCTTACGGATAATCTCCATTGCTTTTTCGAAGTCGTTGTTCGCTTCTTCCAAAGCCTTTTTGCAATCCATCATTCCCGCACCGCTCATTTTGCGCAGGTGGGAGATATCAGCCATTGTAACTGCCATAGTAATGTTATGTGTTTAATTATTCTTCGTCTTTAGAGATTTTTTCTACGACATTGGCTTTAATCGCCTCGTCGTCTTCTTTCTTAATGCGTTCTTTCCTGGCTGCCTTTGCTTTGCGTTCTTTCCTCGGAGCTTCGCTTTCTCCGGCAGCTTCAGCATCGACTTTTTCTGCTTTACGTTCCTGCAAACCTTCATTCATGGCTTCGCAGACAGCACCGACAATAACTTCAACCGATTTTGTGGCATCGTCGTTAGCCGGGATGACATAATCGATATTTGTCGGGTCGGAATTCGTATCTACCATGCCGAATACAGGGATACCCAAGCGGTTAGCTTCACGTACTGCGATATGTTCTTTCAATACATCGACTACGAACAAAGCAGACGGAAGGCGGGTCAAGTCGGCGATAGAGCCCAGTGTCTTTTCAAGTTTGGCACGTTGGCGGGTAATTTGCAACTTCTCCCTTTTCGACAAATTGTCGAATGTGCCGTCCTTCTCCATCTTGTCTATTGTAGTCATCTTCTTGATGGCTTTACGGATGGTAGGGAAGTTTGTAAGCATTCCGCCCGGCCAGCGCTCAATGACGTAAGGCATACCAACAGAAGCAGCTTTGTCGGCAACGATTTGTTTAGCTTGTTTTTTGGTAGCGACGAAAAGCACTTTCTTCCCTTGTTTAGCAAGGTTTTTCATGACTTCTGCCGCCTCATCTATTTTAGCAACTGTTTTATAAAGGTCTATGATATGAATACCATTGCGCTCCATGAAGATATACGGAGCCATTGCAGGATTCCACTTTCTTTTTAAGTGTCCGAAGTGAACACCTGCTTCCAATAACTGATCAAAATTTACTCTTGACATTGTTTCTTTCTTGTTAAATCGTTTACATTCCTTTTTATTATACAACCGTCAGGTAGTCATCCTACACATCGGCATGCAAAAAGAATCCTGCCGGTTTAGATACTAAACGTTTTTAGTCTTAAGTCCTGATTTTTCAAAAGACATAAATAAAAACCAAATCAACGTTTGCTGAACTGGAATCTCTTGCGGGCTTTCGGACGTCCCGGTTTCTTACGTTCAACGCTACGCGGGTCACGGGTAATGAAGCCTTCAGCACGCAAAGCGGCTTTGTCTTCCGGATTGATTTTCACCAGAGCACGCGCTATTGCCAGACGGGCTGCTTCTGATTGTCCCTTGAAGCCTCCGCCAACCAGATTAATCTTGATATCGTATTGTTCTGCGACATTCAGCTTATTGAGGGGCTGCTTTACGATGAACTGGAGGATGGGGTAAGGGAAGTAATGGTCAAGTTCACGGTTGTTGATAATAATCTTCCCGCTTCCTTCTTTAACGAACACGCGGGCAACCGCAGCTTTACGTCTTCCTATTGCATTAACTACTTCCATTTTGATTATTTATATGAGTTTATATCAATTAACTTGGGTTGCTGAGCTTCATGCTTGTGTTCAGTTCCTGCATAAACATACATATTGCCTAACAACTTTGCGCCGAGGCGGTTTTTGGGCAACATACCTTTCACTACTTTCCGGAACAAGTAACTCGGGCCTTTTGCCATCAAATCAGCTGGAGTGTATTCAACTTGCCCGCCGGGATAGCCCGTGTACCTTACGTAAACACGGCTGTGCATTTTGTCGCGTGACATTACAATTTTATCTGCATTGATGATAATGACGTTATCACCACAATCAACATGAGGTGTGAAATTGGGTTTGTATTTGCCGCGCAAAAGCTTTGCTACTTTCGAGCAGAAGCGCCCCAAGGTCTGACCTTCGGCATCGACAATGACCCATTCTTTGTTTACAGTTGCTTTGTTTGCAGAAATGGTCTTGAAACTTAAAGTATCCACTGCTTAAATGTTTTATTAATTAATGAATTTATAAATCCCCAATCGGTTGCCGCTACGGACACAATCGGCAGCAACTTCCTAAGAATTAAACTTTTACCTTAAAAATGATAATAATCGGCTTGCAAAGGTACGGATATTATTTGAAACACAAAGCGATTGATTTGTTTTTTTAAAGACAGTGTTACAACGGTTTGTGAAGACTTGCAAAGTGCCGTTCCTTTGTCGCCGTGCTTTCATATTTGACCGAAATACATTTATTCAATAAGTTGGAAATCCAGTTGTTTCCTTTCGAGGTTTGCTTGCGCTACCCTGATGGTTATCGGGTCCCCGAGGCGGTATTGGCGTTTGGAACGGCGGCCTATCAAGCAGTAATTCTTTTCGTCGAATTCGTAGAAGTCGTCGTCGAGGTCGCGCATAGGCACCATGCCTTCGCATTTGTTCTCGTTCAGTTCAACATAGATTCCCCATTCTGTAATTCCCGATATCACGCCGTCATACACCCTTCCGAGCTTGTCACTCATGAATTCCACCTGCTTGTACTTAATGGATGCCCGTTCAGCGTTGGCTGCGAGCTGCTCCATTGAAGAGCAATGTTCGCACATCGTTTCGTACTTCTTCTTCATCACGCTGCGGCCGTTGGCAAGATAACGTTCGAGTAGACGATGTACCATCATGTCGGGATAGCGGCGTATCGGCGAGGTAAAATGAGTGTAGTAATCGAAAGCAAGGCCGTAATGCCCCATATTGTCGGTCGAGTAGCGTGCCTTCTGCATGGAACGGATGGCGACTGTTTCTATCAGGTTTTCTTCAGGCTTTCCTTGTACGGCATCGAGCAGGGAATTGATACCTTTCGACACGTCGCTCTTCGAGCCTTCCGTCCTCAGATTATACCCGAAGCGATGTATGAAAGTTGCGAAATTCTGCATTTTCTCAGGGTCGGGCTGTTCGTGGATGCGGTAAACAAACGTTTTTGCAGTTTTCCCTTTGGGCTGGCATCCTATGAACTCTGCCACCGTGCGGTTGGCAAGCAACATGAATTCTTCAATCAGTTTGTTGGCATCTTTCGCTATTTTGAAATATACCCGGACAGGCTTGCCGTCATTATCAATCTCGAACTTCACTTCGTAGCGTTCAAAGTTGATTGCCCCGTTCTCGAACCGCTTTTTGCGCAGTTGTTTCGCCAATCCGTTAAGGGCAATGAGTGCGTCTTTGCAATCCCCTTCACCCGTTTCCAAAACTTGCTGTGCCTCCTCGTATGTGAAGCGGCGGGCACTCTTGATTACTGTCCGGCAGATACGCGACTTGAGCACATTCGCATCATTGTCAAGCTCGAATATCGTGGCAAAACACAGCTTCTCCTCGTTTGGGCGGAGTGAGCAAATCCGGTTGCACAGCCGTTCAGGGAGCATTGGAATGGTACGGTCCACGAGATAGACTGAAGTAGCGCGTTCGTAAGCCTCCTTGTCGATGGCAGAACCTTCCCGGACATAATATGTCACGTCGGCTATGTGTACTCCCACTTCCCAGTTCCCGTTGGCAAGGAGCCGGGCGGAGATTGCATCGTCAAAGTCTTTTGCATCGGCAGGGTCGATGGTGAAAGTCAGCACATCGCGGAAGTCCTCGCGGTTGGCGATTTCTTCGGGCGAAATTTCTTCCGGGATGAGGTTTGCCGCGCGTTCCACATTCGCAGGGTATTTGTAAGGCAGACCGAACTCGGCAAGGATTGCGTGCATCTCTGCCGTGTTTTCCCCTGCCTTTCCCAAGATGTCTACTACTTCGCCGAGTGGGTTCTTCGCGTCTTCCGGCCACTCAGTTATCCGGACGACCGCTTTGTCGCCGTTTCTTCCTCCTTTAAGCTTTTCCTTAGGGATGAATATGTCGTTGGCGAGTGTTTTATCCTCTGTTGATAAGAACGCGAACCCTCTTACGACTTGAAGTTTGCCTATGAAAGTCCGCTCCTTCGCCTCCAATATTTCTATAACCTCTGCTTCAGGCTCCCGTCTCCGGCGCTTCGCGAAAATCTGGACTTTCACCTTGTCGCCGTCCATAGCGTGGTGGGAATTCCGTTCGGCGACAAAGATTGGCTCGGAGCCATCTTCCGGAACGAACATATTTCTTCCACTGCTGCGCCGGACGAATGTACCGGTGGCTACGTTACCGAGTGCGTTCAGGCGATACCTGCCGGGGTCAGTTTCCACGATGAAACCGCCGTCGGAAAGCTCGCGGAGCAATCCGGCGACTTGGAGTCTCTGCAGTTGGGTCTCAGCCCCTATATGTTTGCTTACCTGTTTGTAGTTCAACAATTCGCGAGGGAAATTTTGGAAAAGAGTCACGATGCGGTTCAGCATCATGTCAAGAGTCATCCGTTTGTTTCCCGGTTTTTTCCCCCATCCCTCTTTCTTGTCTTTTTTGTTTCTGAATACCATATATTTCTTCTCTTTTTAATTCTTTTTCCCGAAATAATTCGTCTTTACGCCTTTCACTCCCGGCTTGCACACGAAAAGGCTCCCGCTTAGCGGGTAACCGGCAAGTTGTTCGTCGGTGAGGCCTGCACGCGCCGTCGTGATATAGAGATATTCCAGGTCGGGACCTCCGAAAGCGCAAGAAGCCACGTTTGGCGCAGGGACATCAATGCGTTCCAATAATTTGCCGGTGCGCGGGTCGTAGCAATAAACCCCCGAGCCTCCCCATTGCGCAACCCACAGGTTCCCGTCCTCATCGATAGTCATGCCGTCGGGCGAGCCGGTTTCCGGCGGGACATCCACCGCTATGCCGTCGAAAACGATGTTTCCTGTGCTGTCATCGTATTTGAAACGGGCAATTTGCCGTGTCGGAGTGTCGTTGTAATACATATACTGTTTGTCTTGAGACCACACTATGCCGTTCGATATTGTAACCCCGTCCAGCTTCTTTTCCACGCTGCCGCCGGGTGATACACAATAAAGCGAGGCAACCCCTTTTGCCGCGTCGAATCCCATCGTGCCAATCCAGAATCTCCCCGACGGGTCGCATTTCCCGTCGTTGCAACGGAGCTTTCCGCCGTCATCGGGGATTGGGGCAACGGGAACCCGCAGGTTCGTATGCAGGTCCAGCCTTATTATCTCGTTTTGCAGGGCTACAATGACGGTCGAGTCCGATTCGGGCACGACGCTCGAAACCATCCGGTCGAATTTCCATTGGTGGCAAACATCCAGCTCGGGCGAGTACTCGTAGAGTTTGCAGCCTTCGATATCGACCCAGAAGAGTGTCCTCCTCTCCGGATGCCATATCGCCCCTTCGCCCGTTGTCGCTTCGGCAGTATAGGCGAGGGATGCTTTCGTGGCTTTGTCGTTGCCGCAGCCCGGCAGCAGTATTAATAATAAGGAAAGGATAAAGATGTTACTTGCAAAAAGCCTCATGTCGTATTATATTAATGTATGAAAATCTTTCACAAAGGTACGGAATAAGATTGAATAAAGCGGGGGAGGCAGCAGGAGTTCGCAGCTTCCTGGCTGAAAAATCATTTTCCGGGTCGGAATTCGCGAATTCTTTTCCAAAAAA
>CAYZTO010000083.1:0-11184 GCA_964481365.1 uncultured Parabacteroides sp.
TGCTTCTCCGGCGGATGTTTCCGTCAAACACGATGACAAAAAGGAAGAAGATAGGCGTGGATGGATTATTTTTGCAAGAAAAAAAAGAAAGACTGATGTGATGGACGGGCATTTTGCGGCTTTGAGGCCTTTGGCGTTTGTTTACGGGTGCATCACGGCATTGCGCAACAAACTGTTCGATTGGGGAGTATTCCCCTCCGAGCGCTTTGGCGTGCCTGTCGTTTGCATCGGGAACCTTTCGGCAGGAGGGACGGGGAAAACCCCGCACACTGAGTATCTTATACGTCTTTTCCGGAATCGCCGCGTAGCGGTTTTAAGCCGTGGATACAAGCGTGGAACGCGCGGTTTTGTGTTGGCAAACCGGTGGAGCACTGCCAAGGAACTGGGCGACGAGCCTTACCAAATGCATAGAAAATTCCCGGAAATACTGGTTGCCGTGGATGCCGACAGGAGGGAGGGAATCCGGAATTTGCTATCGTTGCCTGCGGGAAAGCGACCTGAAATAATCTTGCTCGACGATGCGTTCCAGCACCGCTATGTCTCCCCGGCTTTTTCTATTTTGCTGACGGACTGGTCTCGGCTTTTCACCGGCGATTTCATTTTGCCAGAAGGAAGGCTGCGCGAGCGAAGGGGTGGAGCGGCACGCTCGGATGCGGTCTTCGTCACGAAATGCCCTGAAAAAGAAATAAGCGGGAGCGAACGGGCTGCAATTCGCAATGCGATAAGGAAATATGCAGGGGAGAAGCCGGTTTATTTTACGCGTGTCGAATATGGCGGTTTGCGACCTGTGTTCCCGCAAAATGCCGAGCCGTTGCCCGGTGGAGGGTTGGGAAACGCCGACGGGGTTCTTCTTCTTTCGGGAATAGCAAACCCACAGCCTTTGCTGGAAAGAATGCGGCGTGAATCGGACGACGTGCGGCTTGTTGCGTTTCCCGACCACCACGATTTCAAGCCACGCGATTTGAGGCAGGTGGAATCTGCATTCAAAAGTTTCCCGGCGGGAAGGAATTTCATAGTCACGACAGAAAAAGATGCCGTGCGCCTGCAGGGGAACCCTTTCGTAGGCGAAACGTTGAAAAACCATCTGTATTATATTCCCATTGAAATCCGTTTTTGCAGCGAAGAAGAGGAGAAGGCGTTTGTGGAGCAGTTGTTGTCCGGCGTGGATTCGTCCCGGCATCTGCAGGCAGAACCTTGACAATGCGCTGGAGGCAGGGAGTTTTTGCAAATCCGTCCAAGCCCCGCCTTTTGTTTTTATGCTATCTTTGCGACTCATTAAAAAAGACGACAGAAATGGCAAGACGCAATGTAAGGAAAACAAAAAACAAAACCGGAAAATCGTGGCGCGGGCGTCTGGTTAAATGGATGGCGGCTACGTGTTTCACCGTGGCGTGCTTCGTCGCTGCACATTATATATATGATTATCTGAAGTGGACAGACTGGGACGGTCAGATTTCGCGTTTGGGAGAAAAATTCCGTGAAAAACTGCCCGACGAGCCGCTGGATGTTGCGCAAAAAGAGCTTGAAAGCCTTGCAGGGGATGGGATTAAGAAGGCGCAGGAAGCAGTAGCGGATGTAAAAGAAAGTTTTTCGGAGCAGAAAGTAACCGCCACGCAAAAGCCGGTTTTCCCGAAAGATGTGGAGTTGCCGGTGCTCTTGCAGAAGCGGACTGAGCAAATCATCAGGCACGAAGGATATACGGTTTCATACAATTCGGATTACCGCATCGCCAACTGGGTCGCTTACGAGCTGACGGACAAGGAAGCGAGCAGCACAGAGTATTCGCGCCAGAATAAGTTTTGCCCAGACCCGGAGGTAAAAGGTGCCTCAGCCTTGAACGAGGATTACTCCAATACCGGTTTTGACAGGGGGCATTTGGCGCCGGCGGGCGACATGAAGTGGTCGATGAAAGCAATGCAGGAATCTTTCTATTTCAGTAATATTTGCCCGCAGCGCCCGAAATTGAACCGTGGCGTGTGGCGCGAGCTGGAGGAACAGTGCCGGCTTTGGGCAAAAGAAAATGGCGTGTTGTATGTTGCGACGGGTCCGGTTATACAAGAAAAAATGCGACGGATGGGCAAGAACCGCGTTGGTGTCCCTTCAATGTTTTACAAGGTTTTATGCACTGTCGTGGACGGGAAGTATGAAGCAATCGGTTTCCTTTTTGAAAACAAGAATTACAAGGGAAATGAGACAATGCAGCAGCACATTGTTACTGTAGACAGCGTTGAGGTTGTCACCGGCATCGACTTTTTCCCTGCCTTGCCGGACGAGATTGAAGATAAGATAGAAGCTGTGGTGAACAGTGGCGCATGGTCGTTCTGACGCGGACATCTTTTCTATCGGACAAGGTGAGGCTCGTCAGCTAACGAAAGCATTTCCTTATCGCCACGACTGTCGCCGTAAGCCACAACGTAGTAGTGTATCCTGCATTCCGGGTAAGCAGAAAGTAGACGGCGGACTTTCTCAGCCCCGTAGCAGTTTGGCGTACTGAAATCGCCGCTTAAACGCGAGTTTTTCACTTCAATTTCGGTGGAAATAACCCGCTCGAACCCGAAAGGAATAGCCCACGGCGTTATCCAATCTCCGGGAGACGCGCTTACGATGCACAGCCGGGCTTTTTCGTCCAAATGGCGCTTTGCCAGTCGAAGCATCTCAGGTCGCAGGATATATGGCAGCCGCAAACGGCAAAACTCTTCGCACAACTTCTGAAACCGGCATTCTTCCATTCCCCGGAAGAAATACGAAAAAACGAACTGTTTTGCCTTCCCGTTCGGGAAAAGGCGCAATTTCATCATGATAAGAAAAGGAGAGAATATGAGCAGTCCCGTGATTAGGCGGCGCGTCCCGAAGCAGAAACGGATGAACTCGATAAAAGTGTCGCGGGAAGTCAGCGTTCCGTCGAAATCGAAAAGGACGAGGCTTTGTTTCTCCATAATCAGAAATAAATAACAAGCAAGAAAACCAAGAACCAGCCAAGTATGGAGAACTGTACGAACCGGTCTTGCAGGAGGATGCTCGTCGGGCTGCCGCTTTCGTTATCGACAAGTGTACGCTGGAGGTAACGCAAAATGCCGAGGAGGACGAAAATGCTGGTTACATACAGGTAATCTGTCCCCATCCGCCGGATGACGGCATCGGAAACCGTGTACATTATATAAGATACCATCAGGACTGTGGAAACGATTACGAGCGCGGCATTCAAAAAGGGCAGGTTCAGTCTCTCTGTGTTGTGCCTTGTCGCCACTCCTGTAGCCTCGAAGATAAGCACGTCGTCGCGGCGTTTAGCCAAAGCGAGGAAAAGCGCGAGCAGGAATGCCATCAGCACGACCCAATGCGACAGTGGAGCGCCGGCGGCAAACGCCCCAGCCATTACGCGGAACACGAAACCGAGTGATATAATGAAAACATCGACTATGGCTATACGCTTCAGCCCTAAACAATAAGCGATTTCAAGAATTATGTAGAACGCGATGATGCCTGCGGATTGAAGCGGCAAAAACCAACTAACCGTAGCGGTGAGAACCCACAGGATTACCATGCATATTGCCGCCGCGCGCTTCGTTATTGTGCCGCTTGCCACCGGGCGTTTGCTCTTCAGCGGATGGAGGCGGTCGGCTTCTGCGTCGCAAATATCATTCAGGCAGTATATGCTACTTGCTGCAAAAGAAAACGCCCAGAAAGCCACGAACACACCCAGCCATTTTTCCCTTACAAAGAACTCACCGTTGAAAAACAGAGGGATGAAAACAAATCCGTTCTTGAGCCAATGTGCCGGACGGGCTAGTTTTATTAGTGAAGTTACAGTCATGGTTTGAAATTTAGCATCTTAACCCCACCGTACCGTGCAGTAGGTTTTCAGTGAAGCAGGGACATACGCTGCCTCACTTCTTGTAATTCTTACGCAGCGACACCTTTTCGGCTGTTGGAAAATCGTCTGGGACAGGCTGCGTAACTTCTCCTGTTGCCGCCCATTCTCCGCCACGAAGCAGAAGAACTTGGAATCCCGTGCACTGCATTGCCGTGTTGTCTTGCAGGTTTTCTCCGGCATGACCCAGCATGATGTGGAAGATGCGGGCTTTCCCGTAATCGACGGTGAACACAAGAGGCTCCTCGCGACCCGACCCGCCGGTACTTTCATCTGAATAGGCGGAATACAAAAGGGACTTGATGTTGCCCGGGCCGCGCATCCTGTCGTAAAGCTCGTCTTGCGCGTGGAGCCAACGTTCAGGCAAACCCTGCGTCACCGGATGCCCGGAATCTCGCCCGTTAAGGACATACTCGTGTTGCCGTCCGTGTGAACCGCCCGCGCCTTCGGAATAATCCTTTACCAGTTCCCCGTCCTTCCAATAAACATAGGGACCGGATTTCTCGTCGCGGTTTCCCCATCCTCCCAAGGCGCAGATTTTGTTGAATTCCTGCCAATCGGGAAACGCATTGTCGGCGGCATGGTAAATTATGATTCCTCCGCCATTGTTGGCATATTCGATGAAACGGCGGTTGGTTTCTTCGCACCAAGTATCGCCGTTGTAATCAATGACTACAAGTTTGTATGGCGAGAAGTCAGGTACAAAGGCGGACATATCTTCACCCTCGGAGGGCGAAACCGCCAAATCAACGTCGAACAATCCGGAATTCTCCAGTATCTGTTGGATTGCAACATGGCTCACTTGCCAGTTGTGGTTGTTCTGTCCGGTAATAATCAATGTTTTGATAGGTTCTGCCGCGTATGTGGCGAGTGCAAGGCAACAGGCTGCCATGAGTAAAAAGGCTTTGCGCCGGAATAAGTGTTTCATGAGATTTAAAGAATTTGAGTTGTTGATAAAAAAGGCTTCAGGAAGCTTGCCCGCCCGTTGGAGCAGCCGGGTCTGCCATCCTGAAGCTACGATTGTTTGATAAATTGTTATCCGTTCATTGATGCAAGGAACTCTGCGTTGTCGATAGTCTGTTCCATGCGTTGTTTTACGAACTCCATCGCTTCAATGGAATTCATGTCCGAAAGGTACTTGCGGAGAATCCACATCCTGTTGCGGGTCGTTTCGTCTTGCAGCAAGTCGTCGCGGCGTGTGCTGGAAGATATTATGTCTACGGCAGGGAAGATGCGCTTGTTCGAGAGTTTGCGGTCGAGCTGCAGCTCCATGTTTCCCGTGCCTTTGAATTCTTCAAAGATGACTTCATCCATTTTGGAACCTGTTTCCGTGAGTGCGGTGGCAAGTATGGTGAGGCTGCCTCCATGCTCGATATTGCGTGCTGCCCCGAAGAAACGCTTGGGTTTCTGGAGGGCATTCGCGTCCACACCTCCGGAAAGGACTTTTCCCGATGCAGGTTGTACAGTATTGTATGCACGTGCAAGTCGCGTGATAGAATCCAGCAGTATTACTACGTCGTGCCCGCATTCCACCATTCGTTTGGCTTTGTTCAATACGATTTCGGCTATCTTCACGTGGCGGTCTGCCGGCTCATCGAATGTTGAAGCGATAACCTCGGCATCCACACTGCGTGCCATATCGGTTACTTCTTCCGGGCGTTCGTCAATCAGGAGGATTATCATGTACACTTCCGGATGGTTGGCGGCGATGGCATTTGCTATGTTTTTAAGCAAGACTGTCTTGCCGGTTTTCGGTGGAGCCACAATCAAACCTCGCTGACCTTTCCCTATAGGAGAAAAGAGGTCTACCACGCGGATGGCAATCCTGTCATCCACTTTTGCCGAGCGGCGCTCAGTAAGTTTGAACTTTTCATCCGGGAAGAGTGGTGTTAGATGGTCGAACGGGACGCGGTCGCGCACCTCTTCCGTGGTACGTCCGTTTATCCTATCCACTTTTACCAGCGGGAAATATTTCTCTCCTTCCTTGGGCGGACGTATCGAACCTTCAACGACGTCTCCGGTCTGCAAACCGAACAGCTTGATTTGTGATTGCGAAACATAGATGTCGTCCGGTGAGGTCAGGTAGTTATAATCGGAAGAACGAAGGAAGCCGTATCCGTCCGACATGATTTCCAATACGCCAGTCCCAACCAAAATACCGTCAAATTCGTATTGTTTTTCTTGGGGCTGGTTATTGTTGGAATTCTTGTTGCTTTTGTTTTGCCGGTTGTTATTTTGCGGAGCGTTGTTCTGTGGAGCTTCCTGATTGTTCGTATTGCTGTTATTGTTATTGTTGTTTTGAGGAGCCTTGTTTTCCTGCTTTGGCGTCGGGGCAAAGGGGAATACTTGGTCTAAGACTGACTTTGTGTCGCGGTGGCGGAAAACGATACGCTTTGGCTCTTCCTCTTGTTTTGCCACTTTTTCAGCAACCACGTCAGGTGTGTGTTTCACTTCTTCAGGAGTAGCGGTCTCAGCGGGGCTTTCCTGCACGACCGGAGGCAATAACGGTTTATCTTCAACCTTCGTATTTTCCACAACAGTTGTCGTTTCCTGTGTGGTTACTTTCTCATTATCCTCTTCTCCCGGAGTTTTAGGAGTTTCAGTAACATTATTTTCGTTCATTGTTTCAGTAATTGTATTTGTTACAGATTCACGTTTTTCGCGGTTTTTCTTTTTTCGTTCGGGTTGTTGTTCTTTAACAGCAGGCGATTTCTTATCAGAAGGAGCTGCTTTTGTTTCTTTCTTTGCTTCAGCAGGCTTTGCTTCAGCAGGTTGAGTAGCAGTTGTCTTGTCTGTTGTGGTTTCTGTGGTTGTCTTTTTCTTGTGGCGGCTTTTGCGTTCAGCTTTCTTCACCTCCTTTTCTTTTGCCTTTTCAGCCTGGATTCCGGCTAAAGAAATAGCCTGTTCATCCAGAATCTTGTAGATTAAGTCGTCTTTCTTGTATGAACGGACTCTTTTGATGCCTAACTCTTCCGCGATACTTTGCAATTCAGGAAGAAGTTTTTCATTTAATTCGAGAATATTGTATTTCTGCATATTTGTGAGAAAAGTATAGTATTTAATGTGAAAATAGAGTGCTGTATATAAACACTCTCATGGAGTAAGATGCCGCAAAAGTAATGCTTTTCCAAGAAAAAAGCGTTACTTCTCCAGAAATTTTATCATCAGGACGCTTTTTGTCCCGCTGTCCACACGAAACCGGTTGTCTGCACGTTCATTGACAATCCAGACTATTTCACCGCCGCAAGTCAGCACCCAGGCTTCTTCTTTTTGCACGCAGTCATACTTCCTGTCAGTGAAGTAATCGCTTAATTTCTTCCGTCCTTTCATTCCGAATGGGATGAACCAATCACCCTTTTTCCAGCGGCGCAATAGGAGAGGGGCGGCTAATTTCCTGTAGTCCAGGTATGCTATCGAACGGTCTTTTGCGAAGGTGAAAGTTGCCGGGTCATAGTCTGTTTTCTCGAATATTAGCGAGATGGGCAAACCATCGTCTCCTTGTTCCGGATAAACAGGGTAAATTTCGTCGTCTTCCCTTCCCATCTTACGGGGAGAAAGTTGCAGGTAATTTCGGGCTGTGACGGCTTTCCATTTATCTGAAAAGAACCATTTTCCCGGTTCTTTCCCCACGGCTTGTGATAATTCCATGCACACTGAACGAGAGAATCCGTAGGGTTGCAGCATCTCATATAATAAGGTATCAGGCGACGGATACTGTCCTAATACACGCAAATCCAGCCGGTTTCCGTTCCAGGCTGTGCGGTGTACATTTTCCACTACATACGTATATAAGGCTTCTGCCGAAGCCAGATGTTCCGCCGTGCGCGCCAATGTTTGTCTGGCTGACGGATATACCTCTTCCAATTCAGGCAGGATGCGCAACCGGAAAAAGTTGCGTGTATATTCGGTGGACAAGTTAGTCGAGTCCGAAATGAAGTCCAGACCTTCCTCCGCCAACCATGCTTCGATTTCTTTCCTGCTGACGCACAGCAGCGGACGGACAACGTTCCCGTTCCTGGGACGTATGCCTGTTAGCCCCCGGATGCCACTGCCTCGCACCATATTCATCAGCAAAGTTTCGATGCTGTCGTCGCGGTGGTGGGCAACGGCTATGGCTTGCGCCCCTTCCCGCTTCAGCTGTTCCTCGAACCATCCATAACGTAAATCCCTTGCCGCCATTTCGGTTGAGAGATGGTGCCCGGCGGCATATTGACGTGTATCGAAGTCGGTTTTCAGGAAAGGCACCCCAATCCGTTCTGCATATTCCCGCGAGAAAGTTTCATCGCGCATGGATTCGCTTCCGCGAAGATGGAAGTTGCAATGCGCGGCGATGCACCGGTAACCCAACCGTACCAATACTGCCAGTAAAGCTACAGAGTCAGCCCCGCCGCTCAGCCCGACCAGAACCGGAAGAGATTTGTCCGGGAGCAACTTGTGTTTCTCTATGTATGAACGGATTCTCTGAAGCATTTTTTTTGTGGGGAATCAATATGAAACAAGTTGGCAGTGCCTCATTCCTGAAACCTTGCCAACTTGCTTTACCTTTTTATAACCGGGGAGTTTATTCTTCTTCGCCGGCCAGTTCGGGGTCAATCATAATCCTACCGCAGTATTCACATACGATGATTTTTTTACGCAGCTTGATGTCCAGCTGCTTCTGGGGCGGGATTTTGTTGAAGCATCCTCCGCAGGCATCGCGTTGGATATATACCACCGCCAACCCGTTGCGTGCACCTTTGCGGATACGTTTGAACGCATTCAGCAGGCGAGGCTCTATCATGCTTTCCAGTTTTTTAGCCTTTTCGCGGAGATTTTCTTCGGTCTGCTTTGTCTCAGCGATAATCTGGTCTAACTCGCCTTTCTTCTGCGTCAAGTCGCCCTTGCGCCCTTCCACACGTTCCTTCAGCTCCGCGATATCTTTCTTTTTCTTGCTTATCGCTTCGCTGAATTCCTTTATTTTCTTTTCCGCAAACTCGATTTCCAATCCCTGGAATTCGATTTCTTTCGAGAGGTTATCATACTCTCTGTTGTTTCGTACATTATCGAGTTGTGCCTTGTATTTCTCTATCAAACCGGATGATTCGTTAATTTTGTGCTTTTGCTCATTCACGTAAGCATCGTTTTGTCTTATTTCAGCTTGGTAGTTCTTGAGGCGCGTTTCCAGTCCGGCAATCTCGTCTTCAAGGTCTTGCACCTCCAGAGGAAGCTCTCCCCGCAATGTCCGGATTTTATCTATCTCCGTCATTGTTTTCTGTAGTTGATACAATGTCGATAGCTTTTCTTCAACCGTATATTCCTTTTCGGTTGATGGTGTTTCTGTAGCCATTCTATAAATATTTTACTGGGTTTGTATTAACATTCGAAAAATGCAGGGCAAAGGTAGGGAACTTTTTCGATATTATGCGATAAAATATGTCTTTTGTGCAAACTTCCGACTCGTAGTGCCCTATGACAGCAAGCAGTATTCGGTTCTCAACGTCGTAGTAGTCATTGTATTTCGCCTCGCCGGTGATGAATACGTCAGCCCCGTACGCTATCGCTTCCCCGATGAGGAAGGCCCCGCTTCCGCTGCATATTGCGACTTCGCGGATAGGGTTGCCCGTCAGGGGAGAGTGCGTCACGCAGCCGACGTGGAACAGCTCCTTTATACGTTGCAGGAAAGGCAGTTCCTCTTCGGCTTCAGGCAGTTCGCCTACGATTCCCGAACCGGCTTGTCCCCATGTGTTCTCCAGTTTATAGAAGTCTAGTGCCGGTTCTTCGTATGGATGCACCGACAGCAACGCCCTTAGCAGTGCCCCTTTTTTGTACGCAGGTAAGACGGTTTCGATGCGTACCTCGCGCTCGGTGTGCAGTTCTCCCACTTTCCCGCAGAACGGATGGCAGCCTTCCCCGGCACGGAATGTGCCCTCGCCCGGCAGGTTGAAGCTCGAAGAATCATAATTCCCTATATTGCCTGCGCCCGCATTGAACAGCGCCGAGCGCACAAGTTCCGCGTGGCTCTCGGGGACAAACGTCACCAGCTTCAGCAACGCGCCCGCCTGCGGGCTTAATATCCGCACATTCTGCAATCCGATGAGTTCGGCGAGGCGGTAGTTCACGCCCCCCACGGCATTGTCGAGGTTTGTATGGGCTGCGTACACGACGAGGTCGTACTTGCAAGCCTTCATCATGCAGCGTTCCACGTAATTCCGCCCGGTCAGCGATTTGAACGCCTTAAAAGCGAGCGGGTGGTGCGATATTATAAGGTTGCATCCCTCCTCAATTGCCTCGTCGATTACCTCCTCAGTAACGTCGAGGCACAACAGTGCGCTGGTGGCGGGCTGGTTCACGTCGCCAACCTGCACACCGGCGTTGTCAAAACTTTCCTGCAATGGAAGTGGGGCATAAGCCTCCACTTCGCGGATGATGTCCCTGATTCTCAACATGGCATTGCATCATGAATTAAACCATCCTGCCGCATCATTGCACCTGCGGACCGTCGTCTTCGTCCTCATCGTCATTTCATCCCACAGTTCTTTTGCCTTTAGGTAAGACTTTAAAGAACCGTACTTGATGCCATCTTCGACAACACCCTCAAGCTCGAAAGTCGCGTTCCCGAGGGCATTTTTAAGCTCTTTCGACGGGGTGAAGACGAAACGCTGGTTCTGAATCATCGACAAGATGTCGAAGTCTTCGATGTTTTCGGCTCCTTTGCTGCCGAAAGAGACCCTGAGTTTCCCCAATTTTCCGATAGTGATGGTTATCCCGCTCACTACCAGTTCAATCAGTTTCTCACTCGTTACTTCCATAGAGTACTTGTACTCTCCTTTTGACAACGTTGTGTCTGCTGTTGCCATCTTTGCCGTTTCGTCTTCGTCCATTGTCCCTTTTGAAACTGGTACGGCATACCATTTTGCTTTTTTTGTCTGCGGGTCTATCTGCTTGACTAAGTTATACCTTGCTTTCATAACTTGTGAAATTTAAAAATGAAACCATAAATTCTATACCTAATATGACAGTGAAACCACACAGAATGTTGCATCAAATATCGATTTTAACATTCTTTTTATACTTCGCCCCTCTCGTGAAACATTTGATACACCTCCGGATAACAAAATATACCCCTACGGGTGGGAACAGGATTCTGCCGGTGTAAGAATAAAAACCTGACCGTGTAGTAACTGTTACCCGCGCGTGTAATTGCGGCTACCCGCTCAGGTAATTATAGCTGCCCGTTCGGATTTTTGAAAGTACCCGCAGCAAGGCAAAAAAATAGGCGCATGAAATTTCACAACCTCATGCGCCCCAATCATTGAAATTATTATTTAACGTGAGTT
>CAYZTO010000084.1:0-11173 GCA_964481365.1 uncultured Parabacteroides sp.
GCCGTCAGCTGTAGAAGCGGAGTTCCCGCCCTCTGACATCATCGTTTACTTCGCCATCGGAATACACAAGCTCTCCGTTCACGAATGTTTTCCAAACTGCATGGTGGAAAGTGTACCCTTCGAACGGCGACCAGCCGCATTTCGAGAGGATATTGTCCTTCGAGACCGTCCAATGCACCGTAGGGTCAATCAGCACCAAGTCGGCGAAGTATCCCGGACGGATATACCCGCGTCTGTCTATGCGATAAAGGGCTGCAGGTATGTGCGCCATCTTTTCCACTACCTTTTCCTTCGTGAAAATCCCCATTTCCGCCATGCGGAGCATCGCCACGAGCGAATGTTGCACGAGCGGCCCGCCGGAAGCAGCCTTCAGGCAACTGCCTTCCTTCTCCGACAGGAGGTGCGGGGCGTGGTCGGTCGCGACGACATCGATTGCATTGTCGTTCACAGCCTTTCGGAGCGCGTCGCGGTCTGCCGCCGTCTTGATGGATGGGTTCCACTTGATGCGGTTGCCGAACCGCGCGTAATCACTATCGTCGAACCACAAATGGTGTACGCAAACCTCGCCGGTTATGAGCTTTTCGCTTATCGGGAGATTGTTTTCCAAGAGAGTAGTCTCCTTTGCAGTGGATAGGTGCAGCAAATGCAGGCGGGCTCCCGTCTTATGCGCGAGTTCCACGGCCTCTGCCGATGATGCAAAACAGGCTTCTTCACTGCGGATTCTGCTGTGGAACGAGATGTCGAGGTCTTCGCCATACAGCTGCGTGTAATGTTCGCGGTTGCGACGTATTATTTCCTCATTCTCGGCATGGACTGCAATGAGCATTCCACTGTCGGCGAAGATTCTTTCAAGAATTTTCGGGTTGTCCACCAGCATATTCCCGGTAGATGAGCCTAAGAAAACCTTGATTCCGGGTACTCGCGAGCGGTCTACGCGCCATATTTCGTTGAGGTTGTCATTTGTCGCCCCGAAGAAGAATGAATAATTGGCGCGGGAGACAGTTGCTGCGCGGTCTAACTTCCACCGAAGCGCGTCGAGAGTGGTCGTCTGGGGGATTGTGTTGGGCATATCCATGAATGATGTTACTCCGCCTGCGACGGCTGCCCTGCTTTCTGTCGAGATTTCAGCTTTGTGCGTAAGTCCCGGCTCGCGGAAGTGGACCTGGTCGTCAATGCAACCGGGCAACAACCATTTGCCAGAGGCGTCGATAACCTCTGCTTCCATTCCGGGGGTGTAAGACCCTTCGCAAACAGAGGCTATCTTGTCGCCTTCGATGAGTACCGAGCCTTGATAGCTCTTCCCCTCATTTATTATAAGAACATTCTTGATGAGCGTCCTCTTCATACTTCCGTTTTACTTTAAACCACGGTTGCGAAGGAGCGCGTCGGTTCCCGGTTCCTTGCCCCTGAAGTTGATGTACATCTGCATCGCGTCTTCAATGCCTCCGGGAGTGAGTACAAAGCGGCGGAACTTGTCCGCAACGTCTTGGTTGAATATGTCACCTGTCTCTTTGTACGCATCGAAAGCGTCAGCCTCGAGGACTTCTGCCCAAAGGTAACTGTAGTAACCCGCTGTGTAGCCGCCGCCCATAGTATGGTTAAAGTACGTAGTGCGGTAGCGCGAGGGAATTTGGGGTAAGAGACCGCGCTTACCAAGGGTCTCATCCTCGAACTTCATCACGTCGAGGTCTGCAGGTATGGTTTTCAAGACGTGGAAATCCATGTCGAGGTAGGAAGCTGCCAGGAACTCGGTGGTTGCGAAGCCTTGCCCGTATTGGTCGCTTGCGTTAATCTTGGCAACGAGTGATTGCGGCATCACCTCGCCTGTCTGATAATGTTTTGCATATACTTGCAAGACCTCCGGCTCCAAAACCCAGTGTTCCATCACTTGCGACGGGAGTTCAACGAAGTCGCGCGGGACTCCGGACACACCGTAGTAATGGGTGTCTCTAAAGAAACTGTGGAGCGCGTGCCCGAATTCATGGAAGAGAGTTTTAGCCTCATCCACACTCAGGAGCGCAGGCTGCCCGCCGGAAGGCTGTGTAAAGTTGCAAACTATCGTGACAATGGGCGTGACCTTCGTACCGTCCTTGTATGACTGTGAACGATAGGAGCCGCACCATGCTCCACCTCGTTTGCTGGCACGCGGGAAGAAGTCCATGTATAAAACACCGAGGGATGAACCGTCTTTATCCTTGCATTCGAATGCTTGCGCGTCGGGGTGCGGGAGCGGTATGTTGTTCAAGCGTGTGAACGTGATGCCGTAAAGCCTGTTCGCCACGTAAAAGGCTCCCTGGCGCACGCTGTCGAGTTGCAGATAGGGGCGAACCTCGTTTTCATCGATGGAATACTTGGTTTGCTTGGCTTTCTCGAAGTAATAACGCCAGTCCCAACCCTCTGCGTTGAAGTCATTGCCTTCTTTACGGATTTCAGCCTGTATGTCGCTGAGTTCTTTCTTTGCTTGCACCAAGGCAGGAGCCCAAACTTCGTCGAGCAACTTATATACATTGGCTGAGTTTTTAGCCATGCGGTCGTCGAGAGCGAAAGAGGCATAGTCGTCATACCCCATTATCTGCGCTTTTTCCAACCGGACCGCAAGTAATTTACGGACAACTTCCTTGTTGTCGGCATCATTCCCGTTGTTCCCACGGTTTATGTACCCTTTGAATATCTTTTCCCGGAGGTCACGGTTGTCTGCGTACTGGAGGAAAGGCATCACACTGGGGTTATGCAACGTGAAGAGCCATTTGCCCTGCATTCCCGCCTCGGCAGCGGCAGATGCCGCGCTCGCAATGAGGTTTTGCGGCAGGCCGGAGAGGTCTTCTTCGTTGTCGATGACCAGTTGGAAGCTGTTAGTCTCCTTCAGCATGTTCTGGCTGAATGTGAGTTGCAGGAGGGAGATTTCATTGTTGAGTTCCCTGAGCCGTTCCTGCTTGTCTTCAGGCAGATTCGCGCCGCTGCGGACAAAATCCTTGTATGTTTCTTCCAGTAATTTAGCTTGCTCAGCATCCAATCCCAGCTGCTCGCGCTTGTCGTAAACGGCTTTTATCCTTGCGAAGAGCTTCGGATTAAGATTAATATCATCGGAATGCTTGGAGAGGAGCGGCGACAGCTCTCTGCTGAGTTCCTGCATCTCGTCGCTCGTGTTCGCGCTGTTTTGCCCATAGAACACAGAGCTGACTTTCCGGAGCAACTGCCCGGTCTGGTCGTAGGCTACGATTGTGTTCTCGAAGGATGGCTCTTCGGCATTGTCGATAATGGCTTGCACTTCGGCAGTTTCTTGCTTCATGCCCTCGATAAAAGCCGGCATGTAATGTTGCAACTGGATTTTATCGAAAGGAGGAACCCCAAACGGCGTGGAATACTCCGTAAAGAATGGGTTGTCTGCAGGAGTGACCTTCGAACCACCACTCCCGCCGCACGCTGTAACTATTGCAGCAATGCCGGCTGTAATTAAAATGTGTCTCATATAAGGTATTCTATTAAAATATAAACGTCACTATCGGAAAATCATCATTGGCAGGCGGTGAAACATACATCCCCGCCAAAGATTAATTACAAAGGTATATTAAAAATGGGAATCTTTAATATCTGCGCGTTTTCTTTTCACGTGGATATGCCACAATCTGCGGGAAAAGGGCTTTTCCCCCACTGCTCTATGCCTTATCTTACTTGCCGGATGTCTTTGAACCGGAACCGCCACGCGCGGCGGCATTCTTTTTACGGAGAGACTCGGCTATCATCTCGTGCAATTCGGCTTTATCCTCTTCCCCGAGGAAACGATAGGTCTCTGCGAGGTAAGTATGGGTGGTTGAATGCTCGGGCTTTAACTTTGCAGCCAAAAGAAAATCCGAAAGAGCCTCATCATAATACTTGAGCTGCAAAAGACACTTCGCCCGATTATAACGGGCTTTGAATGACTGAGGATTGAGGGACACTGCTTTGTTCAAACATACCTGTGCGTCGTAATCTTCCCCCAAATCGAGAAGCGTAACGCCCTTGCGCACCCATGCTTCCAGATAATCCGGATTCATTGTCAAGGCTTTATCAAAGCAACGCAGGGCTGCTTGCGGGTCATGCGCCTGAGTGACGCATTCATTTCCCATCAAATAATATTCATGGGCAAAGTCCTTGCTCTTTTCCCTCATGGCACGAAGTTCTTCCTGCAAAGCTTTGATTTGTTCTTGCTGCCGGTTTATTTTCTGCAGCTTCATTCGGAGAAGACGTTGCACGCTCGGATTACACAAATCATTCCGCTTGCTTACAGCCTGGGAAAAAGCCTCTACAGCATCGGCAAAATCCCCTCGGTTGAAGCTGTAAACCGCGTGGGAATATAGTAATTCAGCTTCACTATCCTTCAATGACTGTTCTATAAGCCGTCGGTCATTATATTGCTTGCTGAATTCCAGGATTTCCCTGCGAATAAAAATATCGGACGGCTCGATGCGGTTCTTCAACACCAGACCTTCCAACGAAGTGCAACGGCTCAAAGCGACATACGCTTGTCCGCCGGCAAAGACTCCTCCGCTCAAATCAACCACTACACGGCTGAAGGTCAGCCCCTGACTCTTATGGATAGTAATAGCCCATGCAAGGCGGATGGGCAATTGCCGGAAGGAGCCGATAATCTCTTCTTCAATGCAATTCTTCTTTTCGTTGTATTTATACTTGTAATTATACCAGATGGTCGGTTCTACAAGATGTTCCTTCCCGTCTTCAAGAGTGACAAAAACATGGCCATCACTATCAATTCCCGAAACCATGCCGATAGTGCCATTCACCCACCGCCGTTCGCGGTCGTTTTCAATAAAGATAACCTGGGCTTTCTCTTTGATGGACAATTTCAGTTGGGTAGGCAAAGAGGATTCAGGAAAGTCTCCTTCTATATGCCCGACAGACACAAATTCCTCACCTGCTAATTCCGCCAGTTTCTTTTCATTTATATAATCTACATTGTCCCGGCGAGTGGCAAGCGTGATATACATATCGTCGCCTTGCGGTTCGAAGTGTGGGAAACATCGGGCGTTAAGAACATCCAAGTCGGCGCGTTGAGCTTTGCTACTGCGAATCTTGTCCAAGATTGAAACGAAAGCCGAATCCTTTTGCCGGTAAACTTTCCGCAACTCGATAGGAACTAAATTAATCTCACGGAATACTCTGGCGGAGAAAAAGAACGGTGTGGCGTAAAATAATCCCAATATTTCTTTCTGGTCGGAAGGCACAACAGGCTCCAGCTGGAATATATCTCCCACAAACAACAACTGTTTCCCGCCAAAAGGCAAGCGCATATTGTTTGAGTAAACCCTGAGGATGCGATCTACACAATCAATTATGTCGGCACGCACCATTGAAATCTCATCTATGATTATCAATTCGACCTCGGCAAGCAGCTTGCGCCGTTCTTTTGTGTATTTGAAGAAATCGAATATGCGCCCTTTCGCCAAACTTAAATCCGGGTCGTCGGGCATCATGGGACGAAACGGAAGTTTGAAAAAGGAATGGAGCGTAACTCCGCATGCATTAATGGCTGCTATACCTGTCGGGGCAAGTACCACGTGTTTCTTCTTCGTGTGGGAACAAATGTATTTGAGGAAAGTAGATTTACCGGTACCTGCTTTTCCCGTAAGAAATACCGATTGGCGGGTGCGTGTGATTAGCTGTAAAGCATCTTGGAACTCCCGGTTATCTGTATCTAAAACCATATCGGAAGGCATAGACCAAGGCGAATCACCTGCTTATAAACAACCATGCATCTTTATACTTCGCATTTTCTCGTATAGACTGCAGGTAGTCTTCCGCATCCGGACGATTGTCGAACCGTTCCGCATAAATACGGAACTTCCCGTTTCTCACCACGATGTCGGCATTGGCGAAAGTCGATTTATCCACACCCTTCATGTAATTTTCAGCTTGTTCCCGGGTTGGGAAACTCGCAATAATGATATGGTACATTTTTTTGTCGAGAGCTGCAGTTCCTGTCGGATGTGCAGGTTGAAGTGTCTGAGATTTTGCCACGTTCGGGGTTACTGCTTCGGGCTGTAATGCATCTGTTTTTGTCTCCGGCCGACTGTCGGTGGTTAGTTCAGAAGAAATAGTCTCGGAAGGATGGCTGACTATTTCCGAAGGTATAAAACTCGCTTTATATGCAGATTGGTTTACTTCTTTTACAGGAGTTGATAGCATCAAAAAAATGAGGATAGCCGCAACAGATGCCACCGCTACACGTATCCAACGCCTGCTGACAGGAATGTATAACACATCTTTATGCTGTTGCTCTTCTTTTTCTACTTGTACAGGACGGCGTTCAGCCTCCAATGTTGCCAACTTAGATAATTTGAACGGTGCCAACCCGTATGCATAGGCAGAATATGCGCGGGAAGTATTAGGAAGGAAAACCGTTTGTCCTTCAGAACCTACACGAAAAGCTCCCAAGTAACCCAACGACACTTCTCCGTCGGAGCAGAGCTTCGCCCTAAGTTCATCGACATCTCCCTCAAGCATCCGCCAAGCTTCGTGATAATCCACACTATAAGTCCTCATGTAGGATTCGAGCAAAAGCCCGTCATTGTACTGCAAAGTAGCATTGAAAGCCACTTCTTTCTGCATCGGGAGAAACATATCGTCCTCCGCATGATAAGCGGAATTGACTACTTGTGAAACGAATCCCCCCACACCCGGTACGAGCACATAATCTTGCTCAAGCAGCAACTGCTCAATATGTAATGTTATTCTAAGCATGAGGCAAAGGTAAATATCTTTCAACTGAAAAGCAAGAGAGTATATTTTTTCCACTACATTTGCAATGAATTTCTTACACCATGATTTTCATAGTATGTTAAACTTTATCACCCTTCTTCCCTCCCCTCGTTTCCTGCCTTTTCTTTGCGGGTGGATAGGAGACCGCATTTGGGGCGACCCCGAAGGCTGGTGGCATCCTGTGGTCATCTTCGGTAAAGCCATAACATTCGGGGAGAAGCATCTCAATTGCGGGACAGGCAGGCAGGCAAAGGGTGCTTTCATGGTTCTGTCGTTCGTTGGCGCGACATTCGCTGTTACTTTCTCCATAATGTGGTTTGCCTCGTTGTTTGGCTATGCTATCAAGGCAACCGTAGAGGCAATTGGCGTATTCTATTGCCTTGCGGGTAAGACGTTGGCGTCGGAAGTTCGCCGCGTATTCGAAGCTGTGGAACGTAGCGAAGCGGAAGGGCGAAAACAGGTGAGCCGCATTGTCGGGAGAGATACATCCGCGTTAAACGCACAAGAAATACGCACCGCTGCGTTGGAAACATTGGCAGAAAACCTGAGTGACGGGGTTATTGCTCCTATGTTCTGGTATTTCTTCCTCGGACTTCCGGGAATGATGGCGTACAAAATGATAAACACATTGGATTCTATGATAGGATACCGCTCCGAAAGATACCGTGAGTTCGGATGTTGCGCCGCACGCCTCGACGATGCCGCAAATTTCATCCCTGCCCGGATTACAGCCCTGCTCATGCTTCATGTTTCGGGCTGCTGGAGCAAACTTTCCTTTGTCCGACGTTTCGGGAGGTCACACTCCAGCCCAAACTCCGGTTACCCGGAAGCAGCCCTCGCTGCCATACTCGATTGCCGCTTCGGGGGAACACATTCATACTTCGGGGAAGAGGTCGAGAAGCCTTACATAGGCACAAACAACCGGCTACTCGGCTCAACCGACCTCAAGATAGCCATTATGGTCAATGAGCGCACGGAACTGGTGGCAGGTATAATCATTTGCCTCCTCCTTCCGTATTTTCATTTCATATAGAAAACTGTAAACTTTGTTTTATTCATAATTTTCAAGTAGACAAGACACAAACAATGGAAATCAGACTGAACAAACTATTAAGCAGAGCAGGCATTTGCTCCCGCCGTGAAGCCGACGAATTAATCGAAATGGGGCGGGTTACTGTCAATGGCGTGAAGTCCCGGCTCGGGCAGCATATCACGGAAGAAGACATAGTGGAAGTAGATGGAGAGCGGGTACGTTTCAGCAAACGCATGGAAATGGAAGAGGAAAAAGCACAGGCTGCGGCAGCAGAAAAGACTCCGGGTACACAAAAACCAAGAAGAACATGGCGCGAAAATTACGGGAAACCCAACAAATACGTTTCAACACGCCGTGCATCGATGGGTGAAGGCGACGAAATGCGAAAACCTTCCGGGCACAGGCAATACGGTTCCGGGAATAGCGGTTCCGGGTCTTTTTCATTCCGAAAAACAGACCGCAGCAGCTCTTACGGCAACAAAAGGGGTACTGCAAGACGCGGACAAAGGGACGACAGGCGTGGACGGTAGGCGCATAACCCTCGTTACAGGCGGGGAACGTTCGGGAAAAAGCCGTTTCGCTCAAGATATGGCTCTTGGAGAGACGGGAAACCCCGTTTATCTTGCCACATCCCGAATCTGGGATGAAGAATTCCAGCTTCGCGTCATACGACATCAAAAAGACCGGGGCAAAGAATGGACAAACGTGGAAGAAGAAAAGTTCCTGAGCCGTCACGACTTCAACGGACGTGTAGTAGTAATCGATTGTATTACGCTTTGGCTCACCAACTTCTTTTCTGATGCGGGAGACAACGCACAACCCGATACCGTACTCGCCGAAGCCAAAGCCGAATTTGACAAATTCGTCCGCCCACAGGCACATTATATTTTCATCACGAATGAAATAGGCATGGGAGGCGTACCTATCGACCCGGTACAGCGCCGTTTCACCGACCTACAAGGATGGATGAACCAATATATCGCAAGCCAAGCGGACGAAGTCATATTAATGGTAAGCGGAATCCCGCTTCGCGTGAAATCATAAAGAAGAACCCCATTTCAAAAATACGGATGATAACATTCAGCATTACCAGTCCCGATGAAAGGTTACGGATACCTCTTATTGAAAAGATAAACAATCTGGCAAAACCAAAAGGCTCTTTAGGGAGATTGGAGGAACTCGCCCTGCAAACGGGACTGGTGCAACAAACCCTCTCCCCTGCTTTGAAGAATCCTACAAACGTGATTTTCGCTGCAGACCACGGCATCACAGATGAGGGCGTGAGCCTTTCACCTAAAGAAGTAACCCGCCAAGTTGTATATAACTTCCTCAACGGCGGTGCAGGTGTCTGCTTCCTTATGCGACAGCACGGTTTCAGCATGAAATTGGTGGATAGCGGAGTGGATTTTGATTTTCCATCCATCCAAGGTCTGACCGTCCGGAAGATTCGGAGAGGAACGCGCAACTTCCTGCACGAAGCGGCGATGACGGAAGATGAGATGGAGCGGTCCCTCGCTTGTGGCGCAGAGATTGTTTCCGAATGCCACGCAAGCGGGTGCAACATTATAAGTTTCGGGGAAATGGGCATCGGAAATACTTCGGCTTCCAGTATGTGGATGACTGTACTTACCGGAATCCCGCTCAAAGATTGCGTTGGTGCCGGGAGCGGGTTGGATTCAAAGGGCATACAACATAAATACGAGGTATTGAATGAAGCATTGAAGAACTACAAGGGCGATGGCTCCGTCCGGGACGTGATGCGGTATTTCGGCGGTTACGAAATGGTGATGGCAGTAGGCGGAATGCTGCGCGCGGCGGAGCTTCGGATGCTTGTGCTCGTGGATGGTTTCATCATGACGAATTGCGTGCTGGCTGCATCGAAACTATATCCCGAAATGCTTGCGTATTGCATCTTCGGACATTGCGGGGATGAGGCGGGGCACCGCCGTGTGCTGGATTACCTCGGGGCAAAGCCTTTGCTCGATTTAGGTTTGAGGCTTGGAGAAGGTTCGGGGGCTGTCTGCGCTTACCCGATAGTGGATTCAGCCGTCCGGATGCTCAACGAAATGCACAGTTTTGAACAGGAATCTATCACCAAATACTTTTAAGAGAAAGAAATGCTCCGCATACTTGCCGCACTGATTTTTTTCACCCGGTTACCCTTCTGGCGATTAGCCGAAGTTCCCGCCGCATATTTCAAAAACATCGTTGCACTGTGGCCTTTGGCAGGCTGGCTTACATCAGGCATTTGCGTACTGGTACTTTATCTGGCTGCGATAATTTTCCCGTTGCCGGTAGCCGTGCTTTGTGCCATCGTAAGCCGTTTGCTGGTAAGCGGATGTTTACATGAAGACGGCCTGGCGGATTTTTTCGACGGGTTCGGCGGGGGAAGGGACAAAACCGGCATCCTTGCAATAATGAAAGACTCGCGAATAGGCAGTTACGGGGTCATCGGGCTGATTATGTATTTCGGTTTGCTTTTCTGTTCGCTTAATGAGCTTCCCGTAGAGCTGGCAGGTGCCGCCATTTTAGCAGGCGACCCATTCTGCAAAGGCGTATCCGGAATGATTATCAACCGCCTGCCTTACGCCCGGACCGAACAGGAATCCAAAAACAAAACTGTCTATAGCCGCATGGACAAAAAGGAGTACATCATCTGTATCCTCTCTTCGCTCCTTCCCCTATACTGGTTGCCCGGCACGAAATACCTTTTGGCAACGTTAGCCCCCATCGCCGTCTGGTTCTTTCTTACATCATACATGAAGAAAAAAATACAAGGCTACACAGGCGATTGTTGCGGGGCGACATTCCTCCTGACCGAACTTATTTTTTACCTTTGCATCAATATTCTATACGCATGAAAGTTTATTTAATCAGACACACTTCCGTAGATGTCCCCCAAGGAATCACTTACGGCTTTACCGACGTTCCTCTTCGCCCGACCTTCGAGGCGGAAGCGGCAAAAACCCGCTCCAACCTGGCGCACCTCAACTTCGACCAGGTTTATTGCAGTCCCCTTTCGCGTTGCCGCCGCCTTGCCGAGGCTTGCGGCTTCCCATCTCCCATTTTCGATGCCCGTTTGAAAGAAATGAATTTCGGCGAATGGGAAATGCTGCCGTGGGAAAAGATTGCGGCAGACTCCCGTTCCAATGTCTGGTTTTCGGATTGGATTCACACTCCCGCTCCGGGCGGAGAATCGCTGAAGGACCAGTATAACCGCCTTTCGTCTTTCCTCGACGAGCTTCGCACCCGCCCTTACCACAACGTTGCAATCTTCGCCCACGGCGGAATCCTCACTTGCGCCCGTGTTTATGCGGGGGAATATACGCTAAAGGAGGCATTCGAGCACGTTACTCCCTACGGCGGCATTGTCGAGCTGGTTTT
>CAYZTO010000085.1:0-10955 GCA_964481365.1 uncultured Parabacteroides sp.
GGATGTGAGTTTTGGCAATGCCGCAAGCATCTTCCCTTGAAACTTTTTCCGCTATCCGGTTAATTCCGTCACCAATAACCCTAAGACCTGGCGCACCGTATGCTTTACCTGCTTAGCGCCGGGTTTGCGGGAATTTCTCGGCTATCTGTCTTGTGAAACAGCCTCTTGTCATCTACAAATAAAAAGGTAAGAGGTCGCAGGTTTGCCTTTTCTGCGGGAGGCACTATCTGCAAACCGGTACGAATCATCTTTGCCCCGGGCGCGAAATTAACATTTTATATTCATTGGCACTAAAATGGATTGATGCGTTTCGAAAATTTAGATGTATGTGCCCCGAAAATAATCATGTACAGTTTTGTAGATATAAAATAATTCGTACTTTTGCTCTGTAGAAAAACACGATTCTTTTATTAAAACAAAAATTTATATGGAAGTAAAAAAGTCACCGAAAGCGGATTTGGAAGGGACCAAAAGTATGAGCATCCTGATGGGATTGGTCATTTCTTTTGCTCTGCTTTTCGTGGGGTTCGAATGGGGAACACGCGATATCCAAGTTGTAACAAAAGCTGACGAGATTAGAGATGTTATCGCAGAAGAGGAAGTTGAAATCACGAGGCAAGAAGAGGAAGTTGCGCCGCCTCCTCCACCAGCAGCACCGACAGTTGCTGAAGAGTTGAATGTCGTAGAGGATGACGTAGAGTTTGAACAACAGGACATCATCACTTCAGAGGATAGTCAGACTGAAGCGCAGATACAAGCGTATGTTCCGCCTGCTGTGGAAGAGGAAGAGGAGGAATCGGCACAGCAAATCTTTACCGTGGTTGAGAAAATGCCGGAATTTCCTGATGGCGGAATGCAGGGCTTGCTGCAGTATCTGGCAAGGAATATAAAGTATCCGGTTATTGCACAGGAAAATGGTATTCAAGGCCGTGTTGTTTGTTCGTTTGTGGTTAATCGTGACGGTTCGATTGTGGATATAGAAGTTCTGCGTGGTGTGGATCCTTCTTTGGACAAGGAAGCCGTACGTGTGTTGGGCACAATGCCTAAATGGAAGCCCGGTGAGCAGCGTGGTAAACCAGTGCGTGTGAAATATACGGTACCGGTTATGTTCCGCCTGCAGTAATAATGAGCCATTTTTAGAGGAAATGAAAGGAAGGCTGCTAATAAAAGGAGAGCAGCCTTCCTTTTACATTATTGTCATTCTTTCTTATGTTATCATTTGAGGAAATACAGAATAAAATAGAATGCGAGATTAACAATCTGCATTTTCCATGCCCTCCGGAGAGCCTTTATGAACCTATACGATATATTTTATCGTTGGGTGGAAAGCGGCTTCGTCCTTCCTTGGCTCTGATGGCATACAATCTATACCGGGAAGATGTTGATTCAATCCTTCATCCTGCGATAGCGTTGGAAGTCTTCCATAATTTCACGTTGCTGCATGATGATTTGATGGATAAAGCCAGTTTACGCCGGAATCATCCTACTGTGCACAAGTTATGGGGAGAAAACACTGCTGTCTTGTCGGGCGATGCGATGTTGATTGCCGCTTATCAATTGATAGGAGAGGTTGATATATCGTATATGAAAGATGTTTTCGATTTATTTACAACCACAGCATTGGAAGTTTGTGGCGGTCAGCAATACGATATGGAATTTGAAAGCCGCATGGATGTGACGGAAGAGGATTATATGGAAATGATTCGGTTGAAGACTGCGGTGCTTCTGGCTTGTAGTTTGAAGATTGGAGCAATATTGGGTGGAGCTTCGAATGACGATGCTGATAAGTTGTATCAATTTGGAATTAACATGGGATTGGCTTTTCAGCTTCAGGATGATTTGTTGGATGTTTATGGCGATACGGAAACTTTAGGAAAGAATATAGGAGGAGATATTATATGTAATAAGAAAACTTTCCTCTTGATTAATGCACTGCAGCGTGCAACGGAAGATTTGAAGAGTTCTTTGATTCGTTGGCTCACTCAAAAGGAATTTGATGCGAATGAAAAAATAGCCGGGGTGACTAATATATATAATGTATTAGGTTTAAAGGAACTCTTGGAAAACAGGATACGATTTTATTATGCAAAAGGCATGGATAATTTGCGGGCATTAAGTGTGCCTGAGGAAAAGTTGGTTGCATTGAAGAGTGTAGTATCCTTTCTAATGTCCCGTCAATTCTGATTTATGCAATTGATAGACACACATAACCATATATACATGGAGGATTTCGATTCCGATCGGGATTCTTTGATTGAAGCGGCCCGGGAATCAGGTGTTGCAGCTTTGTTGTTACCAAATGTGGATGTGACAACGATAAAGCAGATGAACGAGGTATGCGAACGTTATCCTTATTATGCATTCCCCATGATGGGGCTTCATCCGACAAGTGTCAATCAAAATTATGCGGCGGATTTGAAAGAAATATATGGTTGGTTGAATAAACGAGTTTACCATGCAATAGGGGAAATAGGAATAGATTTGTATTGGGATAAAACTTATTTGCGTGAGCAGAAAGAAGTTTTTGAAGAACAATTGCGTTGGAGTATAGATTTGAATTTGCCGGTCTCAATCCACATTCGCGATGCTTATGCGGAAGTTTTCGACAGCATATATAAGGTAGGGGCAGATAAGCTGCGTGGTGTATTTCATTGTTTTTCCGGAAGTGCAGAGGATTTATGTGAAATTGAAAAGTTGGATGGATTTCTTATTGGGGTGAATGGGGTTGTTACTTTTAAGAATTCAAAATTGCCCGAGATTCTATGTGGAATGTCGATTAACAGACTCGTTTTGGAAACAGATGCCCCATACTTAGCCCCTGTTCCTTATAGAGGAAAACGCAACGAACCCGCATTCATTTTGAAGACTGCGCAGAAAGTAGCCCAACTTTTCCAAGTCCCATTAGAAAATGTTGCGGAAATCACGACAAATAATGCCTTGAAACTGTTTACTGATATTAATATTTCAGTATAATGATGTAAATTGAGAAGAAGGCAAAATTTCTTGTTCGGATATGATGCATAATTCAATCAAAAAATATAGATTTGCGCACAGAAACGTTGGTGAGATAGAAATATTTTGTGTTTTGCGGTCGTTTCATAAGGAAATGAAATTGGAGAGATGCTCGAGTGGTTTAAGAGGCACGCCTGGAAAGCGTGTATACGCCTAAAGCGTATCGCGGGTTCGAATCCCGCTTTCTCCGCGAAAAAAGGAAAGATGCCGGAGTGGTCGATCGGGCCGCACTCGAAATGCGGTGAACGGGTAACTGTTCCCAGGGTTCGAATCCCTGTCTTTCCGCTTGGAATGTTGGAATAAAGATGAATGATGAAAATAAAACAATAAGAGAATTATTAATCTTAAAAAATTAAACACACAATGAAAAAGTATTTTGTAAAAGCACTTTTGTGCTTATGTGCCTTTGGCACTTCTGCGATGGCGTTTGCTCAGGAAGAAGCTGTTGTACAAGAGGGTTTCCATCAAGCGTTGAAGACTAAGTTTATCGAAGGTAGTGCCGACTTTATGAGTTTGGTTGCTATACCTTTGATTTTTGGTTTGGCTTTCTGCTTGGAAAGAATTATTTATCTGAATTTATCTGAAACAAATCCTTCCACATTATTGAAAGGTATTGAAGAGGCACTTGATAGGGGTGATGTTGAAGGAGCAAAGACAATAGCTCGTGACACAAGAGGTCCTATTGCTTCTATCGCTTACCAAGGTTTAATGAGAATTGACCAAGGTATTGATGTTGTTGATAAATCTATAGTTTCTTACGGTGGTGTTCAAGGTGGTTTGTTGGAAAAGAATTTGTCTTGGATTGCATTGTTTATCGCTATGGCACCGTCATTAGGATTCTTGGGAACTGTGGTTGGTATGGTGATGGCATTTGATAAAATTGAACGTGTAGGTGATATCTCTCCAACGGTCGTTGCAGGTGGTATGAAAGTGGCCTTGATTACGACAATTGGTGGTTTGATTGTTGCGTTGATTCTTCAAGTATTCTACAATTATTTATTAACCAAGGTTGAAGCCATCCTGGGGCAAATGGAAGATGCTTCTATTACGCTTCTGGATATCATTATCAAATATACCCTTAAATTCAAAAAGTAATTTGACTTATGGCAGTAACTAAAATAAGGAAGATATCCAGTTGGACGGTATTGATTTGCTCTATAATCAGTGTCGTTATACTGCTTATGTTCTATTTTGGAGGGGTTGTAGACCCTTCGGCAGAAATGAAAGAGCCGATATACACGGGACTTTTGCTGTATTGGACTTATGCCCTGTTTGCAATTACTATTGTTGTCACCTTTTTCTTAGTGATTTGGCAATTCTCAAACTCTCTGAAAGTCGATAAGAAGGGTGCGTTAATGGGGTGTGCTGGAGTTGTGTTCCTAGCTCTTGTTTTGATTATTAGCTATACTATGGGTGAAGGAACTCCAATGTCTGGTCTGAATGCTGATTCCCAAGTGTATAATATTCCATTTTGGTTGAAAATAACAGATATGTGGATTTACTCAAGCTATATTTTAATTGTTTTAATCGTATTGGCTATAACTTGGGGAACTGTAAAAAGAATAATGAGCAGATAAATTAAAATGTAAAGTAAAATGGCAAAAAAGAAAAGGAAAACTCCGCCTATTAATGCGACTTCCACTGCCGATATTGCTTTCATGTTGCTTTTGTTCTTCCTTTTAACATCATCCATGGATACTGATAAAGGTTTGGCAAGGCGTTTGCCACCTCCAGTACCTAAAGACCAACAAACCAAAACAGATGTGGATATAAAGAGAAGAAATCTGTTGGTTGTGTTGGTTAATACTAACAATCAGATTCTTTGCGGTGGTGAGTTTATCGACATAGGGCAACTAAAAGATAAGGTTAAGGATTTTGTTGAGAATCCTAATAATGAAGATAATAAGCCAGAAAAGGTGGAAGAGGATGTCCCGTACTTCGGAAAAATGATGATTACGAAGAACCATATTATTTCTTTGCAGAATGACCGTGGAACTTCTTATCAGGCATATGTCGAGGTGCAGAACGAATTGGCGAGAGCTTACAACGAATTGAGGGATGACGTTTCTCGTACGAAGTTTGGAAAAGCTTTTATGGATTTGAACGAAGAACAACAAAAAGCGGTTCAGACGATTTATCCTCAAAAGATATCTGAAGCTGAGCCTAAAAATTATGGAGGCAAGTAATTATGGGTAAATTTAGTAGTGCAGGCGGTCGCGAAATGCCTGAATTGAATACATCTTCATTACCTGACCTTGTGTTCGCGTTTTTGTTCTTTATCATGATGGTTACAACCATGCGTGAAGTGACTCTGAAAGTTCAATTCAGGGCACCTCAGGCTACGGAGTTGCAAAAGTTGGAAAAGAAGTCTTTGGTTACTTTCATTTATGTCGGTCAGCCTCTTCCTGAGTTACAGGCAAAGATGGGTTCTGAAACTCGTATCCAGTTGAATGATCAGTTCGCTGAAACATCTGAGATTCAGGATTATATTGCTCAAGAGAAATCTAGTATGAAAGAGGAAGACCAGCCGTATATGACAGTATCTATCAAGGCTGATAGGGAAACTAGGATGGGTATTATCACGGATATCAAGCAAGCTTTACGTGAAGCATACGCATTAAAGATTAACTATTCTGCATCTTTGCGGATAGATTAAGTTTTTTTCAAAAAAAGAAGGAGGGTGTGTCATAAGATTCTTGAAGAGGTTTCTTATGGCTCATCCTCTTTCTTTTGCTTGACAAAACAATCTTCGAAAAAGCTTTTTGTATGCTTCATTTCTCTATTTCATGTTTTTTGATGCGTAAGTGCCTATTATAAATAATTTATCCTCTCGAATGTGTAGGTAATTCATTTTATTATCTCTATATTTGTGACAGATTGAAAGTATTTATAGACGTAATAAATAATAATTGTATGGCGCATCATCAGTTGGATGAGTTGGATGAGAAAATCCTAAAACTCATTATAGGAAATGCAAGAATGCCGTTTTTGGAGGTTGCAAGGGAATGCAATGTTTCAGGAGCAGCTATCCATCAGCGTATTCAAAAGTTAACAAACTTGGGAGTGATAAAAGGTTCCGAGTTCATTGTAGATAACACAAAGGTGGGATATGAAACTTGTGCATATATGGGTTTGTATCTGAAATCTCCGGGGCAATTTCCTGTTGTTACGGAGGCTTTGAAAGATATCCCGGAAGTGGTAGAGTGCCATTATACCACCGGTCAATATGATTTGTTCATCAAAATCTATGCAAAAAACAATCAGCATTTGCTGAATATTATTCATAACAAGCTGCAACCTTTGGGATTGGCAAGGACAGAGTCGTTGATATCGTTCAAAGAGGCTTTTAAACGACAGTTGCCAATAGATTTGAGAGATAAAGACAACAAAGAGGAAATATAAGGAGGATAAGAACAGAAAAGCTGCACGTTGAAATATTACTTTCACTGCAGCTTTTTTGTTATGATTTGTATGACCTTTATAACAATGCGTCTATTTTCTGTGACAGAACATCTTTTGTTGTTGCACCCACAACTTTATCGACAACCTTTCCTTCTTTTAAAAATACTATTGCTGGGATATTTCGAATTCCAAATGTTCCAACAATTTCGTCGTTGCCATCCCCATCTACATTGACTTTTCCGATAATTGCCCGGCCTTCATAGTCTGTGCCCAATTCGTCAATAATAGGGGATACCATACGACAAGGTGCACACCATTCTGCCCAAAAATCTAAAACTACAAGTTTTCCTGAATTTATAGTTTCAGTAAAGTTGCTTTTTGTGATTTGTAATGCCATAATGTTTCTGTTTTGTTATGTTAAACTTCTCTTCGATAGAGTTTTTTGAAAAAATCATATTCAGTTCGATTTCTAAAATAGATTTCGTTGGAAATCACATACTAACCTTTTTCAGGTAAACAAAGATACTCTTTTCTTTCTTTTCCTGGCAATCTTTAGTTGTTTATTTTGAAGTCTAAAATGTCATTCGCTTGCAGGTAATCAACCAACTCATTTGTGATATTTATTCGGGCTTTTTGTGAGAACAAATCAAGAGTTAAATTATCCTTGCTGTCCACTACTTTAAAGTATAACAGTGAAGAACCCGGATGATTGGTTATCATAGCAGAGAGTTCATTGACAGTCCTTTCGTCGAGGCTGTGTATAGGAACAGAAATGTGAATATTCTCAACCAATTTTTCTTTTTCATCTTGAAGCAATTGTATTGAAGAGATACGAAAATCATAGATACCGTGGTGGTATTTTCTTTCTTCAGCCTTTCCTCTAATTAAGATATATACGCCTTCATGTCCGTATTTGCTGTAATCTATGTAATCCTGTCCAAAGAGAGGAATTTCTCCGCTACCTGTAAAATCTTCTACTTTTAAAATCCCAAATGGTTTGCCTGTTTTGCCCATACCTTCACGGAAGCCGGTAACAATACCCCCCGCCATAACATCTCGTCCTACCAAGTTGTCTTTGTCTGCAAATTCTATCATACCTGTATTACAAACATATTTAAGGATGATTCGGTAGTCATCAAGGGGATGTGCGGAAAGGTAAATGCCTATCAGGTCTCTTTCCTTATTCAATTTATCGAGCATACTCCACGGTTTTGCTTTTGGAATCTCAGGTTTTGCGATAGTGATAAGATTGTCGTCACCGAATAGAGAAAAACTTGCGCTCGACTTATCCATCTGGAATTTGGCACCATAGCGCACTAAAGTATCAAGGAAAACTTCTCCTTTCCCTATTTCAACAAAAAATTGTTCTCGTTCGATACCGAAAGCATCAAATGCACCGGCTAACGCAAGTGATTCGATATTCTTTTTATTGCAAGTAGTCAGATTTGTACGCTCGAAAAAGTTGAACAAATCGCGGTATGGGCCATTCTTTTCTCGTTCTGCAATAATGCTATTAGCAGCAGTTTCGCCTACGCCTTTGATTGCTCCCATACCGAAGCGGATATCCTTGTTTTTGTTCACGCTGAATTTCAGCATGGATTCATTTACATCCGGTCCTAGCACCTGTATGCCCATAGTTTTGCATTCATCCATGAATTTGGTGATATCAACAATGTTAGACAGGCTTCGACTCAAAACAGCAGCCATGTATTCAGAAGGATAATTCGCCTTTAGATAAGCAGTCTGGTATGCTATCCACGAATAACATGTTGCGTGGCTTTTGTTGAATGCATACGAAGCGAACTTTTCCCAATCGCTCCAGATTTTGTCCAGAGTTTCAGCCTTATATCCATTTTCCTGTCCGCCTTTCAGGAACTTCTTTTTCAGGGTTTTCATTTTATCTATCAATTTCTTTCCCATAGCTTTGCGCAAAGTATCGCTTTCGCCTCTGGTGAAATTTGCCAGCAGGCGTGATAGAAGCATGACCTGTTCTTGATAGACCGTAATGCCGTATGTATCCCTCAAGTAGCGTTCCATTACAGGTATGTCGTACTTTATTTCCTCTTGTCCTTGTTTCCTGCGGATAAAAGAAGGGATGTAATCCATAGGTCCCGGACGGTATAGGGCGTTCATGGCAATTAAATCTTCAAATTTAGACGGTTGCAATTCCCGCAAGTATTTTTGCATCCCGGCAGACTCGAACTGGAATGTTCCTGTAGTTTTTCCTTCGCAATAGAGCTGGTATGTAGCAGGATCTTCTAAGCTGACATGGTCTATGTCAATTACTTTTCCTGTTGTTTGACGGATATTTTCTACCGTGTCTTTTATAATGGATAAGGTTTTTAAGCCCAAGAAGTCCATCTTTATGAGTCCGGTTTCTTCGATTACAGAACCTTCATATTGCGTGACTAACATTTCTTCCCCGGTATCTTTATCTTTTGCCGTGCTTATTGGGACAAAATCCGAAATGTCATGGCGTCCGATAATTATGCCGCAAGCATGCACGCCGGTGTTGCGCACATTTCCTTCAAGCATTTGCGCATACTTTAACGTGTCCCGCACCAAGGGGTCGTTACCTGTGGCAGCCGCTTTCAATTCCGGCACATATTCAATGGCATCTTTTAGTTTGAATTTTTTCATGTCCGGAATCTTGTCAGGAACCAGTTTGGCTAAACGGTTAGCCTCGGCAAGGGGGACTTTCTCAACACGCGCAACATCTTTAATCGACGACTTGGTGGCCATTGTGCCATAAGTAATAATATGTGCCACCCGCTCAGCACCGTACTTTTCTGTTACCCATCGTAACACTTCGCCTCGTCCGTCGTCGTCGAAGTCAGTATCAATATCAGGTAGGGAAATACGGTCCGGATTGAGGAAACGTTCAAACAGCAAGTCGTATTTTATCGGATCTATTTTAGTTATCCCTAAACAATAAGCCACGGCAGAGCCTGCAGCCGAGCCACGTCCCGGACCTACGGAAACGCCTAGTTTTTCGCGGGCAGCGCGTATGAAATCCTGCACGATAAGGAAGTATCCGGGGAAACCCATTGTCTTCATTACGTGTAGTTCGAAGTTCAGCCGGTCTTTTACTTCCGGGGCAAGCGGGTCGCCATAAATTTCCTTTGCACCTTCATACGTGAGCTTAGCCAAATAGTCTGCTTCCAACTTGATGCGGTACAGCTTGTCGTATCCTCCGAGTTTCTGTATCTTTTTATTCGCTTCGGCATCGTTGGATGCAAGTTGCCCGCGTTCATCACGGGTGAACTCGTCGAATAGCTCTTTTTCGGTGAAACGTTTACGGTATTCCTCCTCGGTACCGAAATCTTCAGGTATAGGGAATGTCGGCATTATGGGGGCATGGTCGATGGAATAGAACTCGACTTTGTCCGCCACTTCGAGAGTGTTGGTTAGCGCTTCAGGGATGTCGTCGAAAATCATGTTCATTTCCGCAGTGGTTTTCATCCATTCCTGCTTGGTGTAGCGCATACGCGTGGGGTCATTCAAATCCTTCCCCGTGCTGAGACATATCAGGCGGTCGTGCGCGTCGGCATCCTCTTCGTTGATAAAATGGACATCGTTTGTAGCAATTAGCTTGATGTCGTGTTTACGTGCAAGTTCGATTAGCACGGCATTCACCTCCACCTGGTGCTTGTAAACACTGCGGTCGGCATCTTCGCGGTTTGTCTGATGACGTTGAAGTTCGAGGTAATAGTCATCACCGAAAAGGGATTTAAACCATAGCACAGCATCTTCGGCAGCCTTCAGTTTGCCGGCTAATATCTTTTGGGGTACTTCACCCCCGAGACATGCCGAGCATACGATAAGATCCTCGTGGTACCTTTCGAGCAGTTCCTTATCAATCCGAGGCTTGCCATAGAAGCCTTCCGTCCATGCATACGAAACCAGCTTCACGAGGTTATGGTATCCTTTCAGAGTCTTGGCAAGCACTACCAAGTGCCATCCACCCATCTCGTCCTTCGTGTCTTTCTTGAAGCGGCTCTCGTGGGCGCAGTAGCATTCGCAACCGATGATGGGCTTGAAAAGAGATGCCTCCGCTTCTGCCAGAAGTTTGGGAATCTCGTCGAGGCGTGCATCATCTTCCGCGCTGCGCGCAGATTTCCCTTGCAGGGCAGCCTGCTCCTTTTTCAGATTAGAAATAGTATCGAGAGCCTTTTCATTCTTCTTGTTTGACTTGTTGAAGAAATCTTTGATGCCAAACATGCTCCCGTGGTCGGTGACAGCGATTGCACGCATCCCGTCGTTGTACGCCTTTTCAATCAGCGCATTGACAGATGCCTGCCCGTCGAGCAGGGAGAACTGTGTGTGGACGTGTAGATGTACGAATGGATACATATAATATATGGTATGTCAAAAGCGGTGTAAAGGTATGCCTTTTCAGTAAACGCACAATGAAGGGGAATAGATTTTCGCGCATTTACGAGGAGTTAAAAAGCACTGCATGGAAAATGCCGGCAGGGGAGGAGAGGGTTCTGCCAATTTCTTTCCGCCCCAATCTGTTTGGAGAAGTGAAGGCCTGCAAC
>CAYZTO010000086.1:0-10904 GCA_964481365.1 uncultured Parabacteroides sp.
GTTACCTCATTTTTGTAATCCGATTTTCATGGCATGAAAACGTTGCCTTTCCAGCATGAATACATTATTACCATAGTAGGCAATGCGATTATCGTAGTATGGTAACACGATTACCAAACTAAGGTGTGTATTTTGGTAATTTTCGCCGGCAACATATAAAGAGAAAGGACAGGAAAGTAAAATGATGTTTGGAAAAGATAACCTTGCAGAACTGTGCCGAATGTTTTACTTTTGTACGGTAACAATAACAGTTATTCAAGACTTGTCTGAAAGAAACGCAGGACTAAAAAATATCATATATGCTAACTCAAATAATAAACGGTCGTATCCTGACGCCACAGGGATGGCTCAAAGATGGTTCAGTACTGATTAGAGATAATAAAATACTTGAAGTAACGAACTGCGACTTGGCGGTAGTCGGTGCAACCTTGATTGACGCAAAAGGAATGTATATTGTCCCCGGCGGCGTAGAGATACACGTCCACGGAGGAGGAGGAAGAGACTTTATGGAAGGCTCGGAAGATGCTTTCAGGACGGCAGTAGCCACCCACATGCAACACGGGACGACCAGTATTTTCCCTACTCTTTCCTCTTCAACGATACCGATGATACGTGCGGCAGCCGAAACCACGGAGAAATTGATGAAAGAACCGGACAGCCCGGTGCTGGGTTTACATCTGGAAGGACATTATTTCAACCTGAAGATGGCAGGAGGACAAATGCCCGAAAACATCAAAGACCCTGACCCCGAAGAATATATCCCGCTCTTGGAAGAGACCAATTGCATCAAACGGTGGGATGCTGCACCGGAACTCCCCGGCGCAATGCAATTCGGCAAATACATCACTTCGAAAGGAGTCTTGGCTGCTGTAGGGCATACTCAAGCCGAGTTTGAAGATATTTTCACAGCATACGAAGTAGGATATACACACGCGACACATTTCTACAATGCGATGCCGGGCTTCCATAAACGCAGGGAATACAAATACGAAGGCACAGTGGAAAGTATTTACCTGATGGAAAACATGACGGTAGAAGTTGTTGCCGACGGCATCCATGTGCCGCCAACTATCCTAAAGCTGGTTCATAAAATCAAAGGTGTTGAAAAGACTTGCCTTATAACAGACGCGCTCGCATGTGCTGCAAGCGACAGCAATGTGGCTTTCGACCCACGTGTCATCATCGAGGACGGGGTATGCAAATTGGCAGACCGTTCTGCATTGGCAGGAAGCATTGCGACAATGGACAGGCTCATACGTACGATGGTGCAAAAGGCAGAAATCCCTTTGGAGGATGCAGTCCGCATGGCATCCGAGACCCCTGCACGTATCATGGGAGTTTCCGACCGCAAGGGAACCCTCCAGCGGGGGAAAGATGCAGACATAATGATTCTGGACAAAGACCTGAACATACAAGCTGTTTGGGCTATGGGTAAATTGGTAGAAGGTACAAACAAATTATTTTAAGAGATTATCATGCTGACACAGATTATAAATGGTCACATCCTCACTCCTCAAGGATGGATGAAAGATGGTTCCGTATTGATTAGCGACGGGAAGATACTGGAGATAACAAACAGCGACTTAGCTGTCATCGGGGCAAAAGTAATGGACGCCCGTGGCATGTACATAGTCCCGGGATTCGTTGCCATGCATGTTCATGGAGGCGGAGGTTTCGATTTCAAAGAAGCAACAGAGGAAGCATTCAGGGGTGCGGTAGATGCACATCTGCAACATGGAGCTACCACTATCTTCCCGACCATCTCGTCTTCTCTGTTTGATACATTGAAGCAAGCTGCCTGGATTTGCGAAGGTATGATGGCAGAAAAAGACAGCGTTGTCCTTGGAATGCACCTCGAAGGACCTTACCTAAACCCTAAAATGGCCGGCGAACTATTTGCAGATGCCATCAAACCGATTGACGAAAATGAATACAAGACCCTCTTATCCGAGACGCACTGCATCAGGCGCTGGGACATTAGCCCGGAAATGGAAAGCGCACACGATTTCGCCCGTTATGTACGCTCAAAAGGGGTGATGGTCGCAATAACACACACCGAAGCCGAATACAAAGAGATAAAAGAAGCTTTCGATGCGGGGTTCACCCATGCGGCTCATTTCTACAATGCGATGCCCGGATTCCACAAGCGCCGGGAATATAAGTACGAAGGAACCGTAGAGAGTGTATATCTCATAGATGATATGACAGTCGAGGTCATTGCTGACGGGCGTCATCTTCCCTCAACTATCCTCCGCTTAGTCTATAAGCTGAAGGGTGTGGAACGTACATGCCTTGTTACTGACGCTCTGGCTTACGCTGCTTGCGAGAACCCCGTAGTTAATCCGCGCTTTGTGATTGAAGACGGTGTATGCAAGCTCGCAGACCATTCTTCCCTTGCCGGAAGCCTTGCCACTATGGACAAACTGGTGCAAACGATGGTGAAAGCCGGAGTTCCTTTCTGCGATGCAGTCCGCATGGCTTCCGAGACTCCGGCGCGCTTGATAGGTGTCTCCGACCGTAAAGGAACATTGCAGAAAGGCAAAGATGCGGATATCCTCATCTTCGACCGGAACCTGAACCTCCGCGCAGTGTGGTCGATGGGGAAACTCGTAGATAAAGCAAACAAACTCTTCTAAATATAGATAAAACAACGAAGCACGTCCGCCTCAATCCATGCGAGGTCCGGACGTGTTTATTTATATGATTAGTGGTGCCGTTCTTTTACTCCGGATGCCAGTCCCAGGACTATTATTGCCACAAGGACCGAACCGATATATGCGAACAAGCCGTGGACTCCGGCATTCTCCCCATAGGAGTGCATCCCGCTAAGGAAGTAATTGACCCCGAAGAACGTCATCAACACAGAAGCAAACGCCAATACAGATGCGAAGTTGAACGACCACGGGCTGTACCATTTGGGTATCAGGCGGAGGTGAGTTACCAGCGCATAAACTACCACGGTGACGAGCGCCCACGTTTCCTTGGGATCCCATCCCCAGTACCGCCCCCATGATTCGTTTGCCCATATTGCGCCGAGGAACGTACCGACCGTCATGAGCGCCAAGCCAACCAGCATTGACATCTCGTTTACTATAGTCAGTTCACGGAGCCGTATGCCAACCAAGTTATTGCCGGACTTAGGGCGGAACAGCATCAGTACCATGTTTGTCAGTCCTAACAAAGCGCAAATGCCGAAGAAGCCGTAAGCCGCTACTATGACCGCCACATGAAACATCAACCACGGCGACTTCAGCACGGGGACAAGCGTACCGATCTGGGGATCCATCCAGTTCAGACTTGAGACGAAGAGGATGACCCCTCCGAACAGCGAAGCCAGCGCGAGCGTAATCATGCTGCGGCGGATAAAAAAGAACCACCCCGCCAGCACGGTCGCCCAAGCGACATACACCATCGTCTCGTACGAGTTGCTCCAAGGTGCATATCCCCCAATGTACCACCTTACGCCCATGCCGAAGATGTGGTAGAAGAACACGGCAGCTATTCCGGCAGCGAAGACGTACCCGACATTCCTTATCCATTTCTCCCGCCGGAACAGCCCGGCGAAGGAGACAGCCAGCAGCATGCCGCCAAAAATCAGGTAGCCCTTTTTGCACGTCCTGAAAACGTTGAGGCGGTTGTACTTCAACTCCGCCCGGATTTTCCCCCGGTCTATGTTCAGTCCGTTGTTCCGCTTCTCTTGGTACAACCTTATCCCTTCGAGGAGTTCGTCGGCGCGTGTCCAGTCGCCGCTTTTCATCGCTTCGCCCACTTCTTTCATATAAAGAGGGAATACCTTCGAGACGAACATCGAATCCTGCCCGCTGAACGCGGAAAGGTCGTCGCCCGGGGCGTACCACCGTTGCTGGGGGTCACCTTCGAGGGGGAATATGCGTATAAGCTGGTAGCACAGGAGCTGGTAAATAAGGTTCGCCTGCTCGTCGAGCTTTATGAGGTCTTTATCGAAGCGGGAGCGTTCGACGGGCATACGGCGATAGGCTGCCTCAAGCGCAGACTGCAGTTTGTAGCTCCCGTCCGCATTGAGCAAGTCCACGTAGGAACATGACTCGGAAGGAAGCCCGAAGCGCAAGGCGACTTCGGTTCCCGGTACGTGGATAATGGGCACCTGCACCCACATCATCGGCATGGCAAGGAAGCTGAGCAGGAACTGGTCGGAATTAAGCCCCTTGTATGTGTCGTCCTTGTGCAGCTTACGGAGGAGTTCGGACGAATAGGTGTTCATAGGCATCAGCCTGCCGGATAGTGACTGCACGGGCAACGACCCGAAGCGTTCGGCTTCTTCGAGCGGGACTGCCATACGGAGCAACGCGTTCTCAACGGCAGATTCGTCAGCCTTGGCGGGGAATGCCGAGACGAGGAGCAAGACCGCAGCCGCCCCCGCGTTCTTCAACATCCGACCAAGTTGCATGAACCTCGATTTCCTCCCAAAGAGGCAGAGCACCAGCCCCGCGAAAAGGAGGGCATAACCCGTGTAAGTGATGCGCCGCCCCGTTACGTCGTGGCTCACGCTAAGCACCGTACCAAGCTCGTCGGGGTCGTAGGACGCCTGGAAGAACCTATAGCCCATGAGGTCGAGCACGTTGTTCATGTAAATACGCTCCTGCCTTTCCTCCCCGTCTATGCGCACAAGCACACGGCTTTCGTAGGAAGACGGGCTTTCCGAGCCGGGGTAACGGGTAAGGACGAAGTCGGTAAGCTGCACTTCGAAGGGAAGCCGGTGCAGCTCCACGCCATCTGCCGTCATTACCTCTATGAAGTCCCTGCTCTCCCCTTCCCGGAGGTGCAGTATCCCCTCTTCACCGAAAACGTGCGTCACGAACGCACCGCACAATACTACGATGAACGCGCAGTGCACGAGCAACGCGCTCCACCTCCTGCGCTGCCAAAGCCGCCTTTTCCAAGCCGACAAGCAAAAGTTCACCACCATCAGCAGTTGGAAAAACATGAAGAGCGGGGAATGGTAGACCAGCGAGCGGGCTGCCCCCGTCCCCATATACTTCTCTATGAATGTCGCCACAGCCAGCAACGCGGCATATATTGCCATAAACACGATTGTTGTCTTTGCCGAAGAAAGCACGATGAGAGCTGTGCCATCCGTTGCCTCCGGGCTTGTGCCTATTTCACTTCTTTCTTCCATATCTTGCATGAATATATCTTGTTATGTCATTTTCGTTTACTTCGGAAGGCTTGCACCGCCGGTATGCACCGTGCGCACGCGCCCTGCTTTTCCCCACAGGGGAGCTGTAGTTACCGCTACAGATGAACCGACCTTACCATGTCAGATATTCTGACCTTATAATGTCAAGAGGTTTGACATTGCAAGGGCGGTATTTCCGATGCCCCCGTTCAGACTTCCTTCGCCAACCCGCCTTGGGAAGTCTCTTTGTAGAGGGAAGGGATGTCCTTCCCGGTCTGCATCATCACCTCGACAACCTGGTCGAAGCTGACGCGGTGTTTCCCATCGGAGAAGTTCGCAAAGGTGTTTGCGTCGAGCGCGCGGGCGGCTGCAAAGGCATTCCGCTCTATGCATGGGATTTGCACCAACCCTCCCACAGGGTCGCAAGTGAGTCCAAGATGATGCTCCAGCCCCATCTCAGAGGAGTACTCTATCTGCGCGGGTGTCCCGCCGAAGAGCTGGCTCGCAGCCCCGGCAGCCATAGCGCACGCTACGCCTACTTCGCCCTGGCAACCTACCTCGGCACCAGATACGGAGGCGTTTGTCTTCACTACGTTCCCGAAGAGCCCGGCGGTAGCCAAAGCCCGTAGGATGCGGGAGTCACGGAACTCGCGCGTCACCTTGAGGTGGTAGAGGACGGCGGGCATCACACCGCACGAGCCGCAAGTAGGGGCGGTCACTATCTTCCCTCCGCACGCGTTCTCTTCCGAGACGGCAAGGGCATAGGCATAGACAAGTCCACGGCTCTTTATGCTGCTCCCGAAGCCCTTGGCACGTATCATGTAGTCGGATGCCTTCCGCCGGATGCCCAACCCTCCGGGGAGTATGCCTTCCGCCTCGAGCCCCCTGTGTACTGCCTCTTGCATCACGTCCCATACTTGGGCGAGGTAGTCCCAGATGTCTTTCCCTTCGCATTCCTCCACGTATTCCCAGTATGAATGACCCGTGGACTCGCACCACGCCTGGATGTCGCGCACTTTGCTCATTTCGTATATTTCTTCCGCTTCCTGCTCGTTGTACTCCTCGTTTGCCAAAGTCCCCCCGCCGATGCTGAAGACAGTCCAACTACCGAGTTCCCGTCCTTCGCTGCCGAATGCCTTGAAAAGCATACCGTTGGGATGGAAGGGGAGGAAAGTTTCGGGCTTCCAGACTATTGATGTGGGAGCTACCGGCCGGAGGATGTCGAGTATCGCGATGTCGGTCATGTGTCCCTTCCCTGTTGCCGCCAAACTCCCGTAGAGGGTTACTTCAAAGGCGGAGACAGGTTCACAGTTGCCAATCCGTGCTAAGAACAGCTGGGCTGCCCTGCGGGGACCCATTGTGTGGCTGCTCGACGGTCCGTTGCCTATGCGGTATATCTGCTTTATGGATTCCATTTTGTTTATATGTCCTTTATTGTGGAAACAAAAGTATGCATAATCCGTCAGCCTGGCAAAACTTCCCCCGAAATAGCAAGCCGCCTCGATGCTTCCCTCCCGCCCCATTATGTGCCACGTGCCTACCCCGCCCGACCCGGCGCGTTTACCTATGCCTTTTTTATCTGCCTGCAAAATGTTTTTTGATATTCCCCCTCGGGATAGTGTGGAACAAATGTTTACCTTTGCACACCGTATTAAGGACTATACATTTAATAAATACATATTGGTTGCATGGGAAAATACAGATTGCTCAATAACACCTTGGGATGGCTTGTGTGTGCAGCTTCCTCGGTGGTTTATTTGATGACGATGGAATCGACCGCAAGCTTCTGGGATTGCGGGGAGTTTATTTCTTCAGCCTACAAGCTGGAAGTAGGGCATCCGCCGGGAGCCCCGTTCTTTATGCTGACGGCAAACCTTTTCACCCACTTCGCCTCAGACCTCTCGAAAGTCCCGGTGATGGTGAACACCATGTCCGCCCTGTTCAGCGGGCTGACTATACTCTTCCTCTTCTGGAGCATTACCCACTTGGCACGCAGGATAATGGTAAAGGACGAAGAGGGCATGACGACAGGACAGATGATAACCATTCTCGGTTCGGGACTAATAGGCGCGCTGGCTTATACGTTCAGCGATACGTTTTGGTTCAGCGCTGTTGAAGGTGAAGTGTATGCTTACTCTTCGCTGTTCACCGCATTGGTGTTCTGGCTCATCCTGAAATGGGAAGAAGCGGCAGACCAACCTCGTGCCGACCGCTGGATTGTGCTGATTGCCTACCTCATGGGCTTGAGCATAGGTGTCCACTTGCTTAATTTGCTTTGCATCCCTGCCATCGTGCTCGTATATTATTATAAGAAGTGGCAACATCCGACCATGAAAGGTACGCTGGTCGCGCTACTTGTGTCGTTCGTGATAGTGGCTCTTATGATGTACGGTGTTATCCAAGGACTTGTGGAGATCTGCGGTTACTTCGAGTTGTTCTTTGTGAATGTCTTAGGGATGCCTTACAACACCGGAGTGTTCGCTTATGCCATCATGATGGCAGGAGTTCTGGCTTGGTCTATCTATGAGACGATGCGCGACGAGGTGCATCCTATGAGGCTGCGGGTGTCTTTCCTGTTGTCGGTGGTGATGTTGGGAATACCGTTCATCGGAAGCGGATATGTCATAGCAACAATCCTGACCGTTGCGCTGGCAATCTACCTCTTCTGGAAGAAGAACCTGAACATGAAGATGCTCAACACCATATTGCTGTGCCTTATGGTTGTGGTGGTAGGTTATTCGTCATACGCACTTACCCTGATTCGTGCCACTGCCGATACCCCGATGAACCAGAATAACCCAAAAGATATCTTCACCCTGCGTACATATCTTGCAAGGGAACAATACGGCAAAACGCCTCTGATTTATGGTCAGACGTATGTATCAGAAGTAAAGCGCGTGGTGGACGGCAACAACTGCGTGCCGGTTTCATCCGAAGGAGCACCGACCTGGACGCGCGTCATAAAGGAAAACCCCGACGAGAAAGACCGTTATTATGTGTCGAACCGAGAGAGGGACTACAAGTTTGTCGATGAACTCAATATGCTATTCCCCCGCATATACAGCAGCGATGCCAACCACATCAACGCTTACAAAGAATGGGCAAACATCAAAGGAGAAACGGTTCGGTTCACGAATTGCGGGGAAACGAAGACTGTTGTGAAGCCTACATTCGCAGAAAACCTCCGCTTCTTCTTTTCTTACCAGCTTAACTTCATGTACTGGCGTTACTTCATGTGGAATTTCTCCGGCCGCCAGAACGACATCCAAGGCCACGGGGAGATTACGCATGGCAATTGGATAACAGGCATAAAGTTCATAGATGAAAAACTTGTCGGCCCACAAGAAGACATGCCTTCCGAAATTGCCGACAACAAAGGGCACAATGTATATTATATGCTTCCACTGCTTCTGGGAATCCTGGGATTGCTATACCAAGGATATTCGGGAGAAAGAGGCATACAAAGCTTCTGGATTACGTTCTTCTTGTTTTTCATGACTGGCATAGCGATAGTCTTGTACCTTAACCAAACTCCGTACCAACCCCGGGAGCGGGATTATGCTTATGCCGGCTCGTTCTATGCTTTCTGCATCTGGATTGGTTTCGGAGTGGCGGCAATAGCAAAAGCATTGGAGAAATATGCGAAACTTCCTGCTGTCGCAGCATCTTCCATAGCGACAGTGGCGTGCCTCTTCATTCCCATACAGATGGGAGCGCAAAACTGGGACGACCACGACCGTTCCGGGCGTACCGTAGCCCGCGATTTCGGTTCCAACTACCTTGAATCGTGCGAACCGAACGCAATCATCTTCACCAACGGGGATAATGACACCTTCCCGCTTTGGTATTCGCAGGAAGTGGAAGGTATCCGAACTGATGTGCGCGTTTGCAACACGAGTTATCTGCAAACGGATTGGTACATCAACCAAATGAAGAAGCAAGCCTACGATTCCGAAGCTTTGCCTATTTCATGGAATTATTCCGACTACGTCCAGGGTACTCGCGATGCCGCATACGTTTTGCCTATCACGGACAAGCCTGTCGAACTGAAGACAGCATTGGAATTTGTCCGCAGTAGCGACCCTAAGTTCAAGAAAGTACCGGGTATCACGCAAGAATTGGATTATATCCCGTCGCAAACATTGACTTACACCATAGATTCGGCGGCTGTGGTGAATAGTCCTGCCTTAAAGGACGCTGACATACCGGCTGTAAACAAGCAAATGACCATCGACCTGAAAGGCAAAGACTATTTAGGCAAGCATGAACTGATAATCCTCGATATGTTACAGACTAACAACTGGCAACGCCCGATGTATTACGCAATCACGGTGAGCCCGGAACAGTTTGTAAAGCTCGACCCCTATTTCCAGCAGACAGGAATGGCGTACCAGATTGTCCCGATGAATACAAGCGGCACCACGAAGTCGATTAATACGGAAAAGATGTATGACAATGTGATGAACAAGTTCCGTTGGGGCGGAGTTGATAAACCGGGAATATACCTCGACGAGAATGTACTCCGCATGTGCAAGACTTACCGCACTGTGCTGTTCGGAAAACTGGCTGCTGCATTAATCAACGAAGGTGAGAACGAGAAAGCATTGAAAGTCCTCGACAAGTGCATGGAAGTACTCCCGCCGGAAAACGTCCCGATTGATTATTATGCACTTTCAATTGCCGAATTCTATTACAAATTGGAGCAGAAGGAAAAAGCGGAAAACCTTTACACTATGATTGCCGACGATGCAATACGTAACTTGAATTGGTTCTTCCGTCTCACTCCGAGACAGTTTGTTTCAGCGTCGAGCGAAGTGTATGAGAACCTTGCCGTGCTGCAGGAAGTCATGCGTACAAGCGACTCTTACAATCCTGATTTCTTCAACAAGTACCGTGAAGACTTCGACAACTACCGGATGGCATTCCAGTCGTTGATGCCTGACGAATAGATAAATTTTTAACCGGGAACAGGCGTGGGAAATACCTCCCGGTTGCCTGTTCCCGATTTTGCATCATCGATACCATGTTCATTGAGCAGCCTCCCCTTCTTTACCGGCTCCTTTTCCCCGGCGCAACATGGAGGATTCCCACTTCCCCCAAAAGTATTTACCTGACATTCGACGACGGACCTGTTCCCGAAGTGACACCCTGGGTTTTGGATGTGCTTGACGGATATGGGATAAAAGCGACATTCTTTATGGTTGGGGATAATGTGCGCAAGCATCCCGAAGTTTTCCGCATGGTTGTAGAGCGCGGGCATAATGTAGGGAACCATACGTTCAACCATATCCAAGGCTTACGTTTCCCCACGCGCCATTATCTGGAAAATGTTGCCAAGGCAGCAGAGTTGATACCGGGAACCCTCTTCCGCCCGCCACACGGGCACATGCGTTTGTCGCAAGCATTGAGGCTTCGCCAAAAATACAAGATTGTGATGTGGGATGTCGTTACCCGCGACTACAACTCATCCCTCCCGCCGGAGCGGATACTCGAAAACGTCAAACGCTACACGCGCAACGGCTCGATTATTGTCTTCCATGATTCGTTGAAAGCCGAAAAAAACCTGCGCCCTGTCTTGCCCCGCGCTATCGAATGGCTTTTGGCAGAAGGATATAGCTTTCATCTCATCTGATAAGAGTTTTCCAAAGAGAAAATGGTGAAAACGAAACATTGGCGGGAATTTTCAATGCCGGGACCTGCCATTAATCACGATTGGAGACTATTTCCACCACTACAAAATATCATCCAT
>CAYZTO010000087.1:0-10896 GCA_964481365.1 uncultured Parabacteroides sp.
TCTTCCCAATTCAAGTCGGGATAAGTGTTTTTCAGCTCCTTTACACTGTTGCTTATCCCGCTCCCCCCGGATGTGGCGAACGGAACGAGCTTTTTGCCCTTCAAGTCGTGGCTTTCGATGAATGTATTTATGATTCTCGGGGCTTTGTTCCACCAAATAGGATAGCCAATGAAGACAACGTCGTAAGAAGCAATGTCTGCATTCGTTTCTTTCAATGCCGGACGGGATGCCGGGTCGTTCATTTCCACGGAACTGCGCGACTGCTTGTTGTTCCAATTGAGGTCGGCAGAAGAATAAGCCTGCTGCGGGGCAATTTCGTACAAAACGCCGCCGGTAGCATCCGCAAGCGTCCGGGCTGCCTTGTCTGTAGTCCCTGTGGCTGAGAAATATGCGACTAACGCTTTGCTCCCTGATTGAGCACCTTGTGCATCTGAGCCTTTGGCAAAAACGGCAGTGCAGAGAGCCATCACAGCTGCCAATGTCGATAAAATCTTTTTCATAATACCTGTAATATAAATGTGTGTTACTTTATTTTCAATCCCGGAATCAGAGGGTTGGTGTCAATAAGCTCCAGTTCCTGCACCATAGACAACGTGCCCTGCTTGTATTTCTGGAAATGGGGAGTTTCCAAATGGCTTTCGTATGCGGCACGGTTGGCATATATTTCGAGGATGGTCACTTTGTGCGGGGCATCCTTTTCTGCGGTGGCAAATAATGTCAGCACTCCCGGTTCCAGACGCATCGAGGCTTCTATTTCTTCTTTCAAGAAAGCATTGTAGGCATCCAGCTGCTGGGGATCAACCGTTATTTTGGAAAGGCGTACCAAATTATCTTCGGCAGGAACAGGCTTTGCAAATTCCTGCTTGATTATACGCAATGCTTTGATGGCTGCGGGGAATCCGATATAGGGCAGGCACTGGATAACAGCCGCAGTTACAATTTCGGGAGTATTTCCCGCATTGATACAACCGTGATAGTGCGATTGGAGCTGGCTCTCGGCTTCCAGGGTAGTCAGCACGCAATAACCCAGCAATTCCCGTGTCTGCAAATCTATGGCTCCCCGGCTGTACATATCGCCAAAGAAATAGGCAGTAAGGAACCGTTCCACATCTTTGCCCATACCACCGGGCACACCTTCCATCACGGATGAAATGCCACCGGGATACAGCTTGTCTTGTATGGACTTGCCGGTCTCGTAGCGAGTTTCTTCCGTCACCGTCCCCTGTTTATCCAAAGGCAAAGAAATCCCCCGCTCCTTAAATACTTCATTCACCGTAGATACGGCATTCAGCATCTTCGGAAAACCTATGAAAGGCGCAGTCAGGTACATTACCTCGCGCAATTCCTCAGGGGTAACGCCTACATTCAATGCTGCCCCGGCGTGAGCCTTCAGTTGAGGGAGGGTCTGCATAGTTGCAAGGGTGATGCATGTAATCATTTCGCGCTGTTTCAATGTCAGCTCGCCTGTTTGGAAAACCTCCCCGAAGATGAACTTCTGGAGTATGTCCATCATCTCCGGGTCTGTGCCCTGACCGGTCAATGCTTCACCCCCAAACAGTGTATGGTAGTTCTCCTTGCATATTTCTATCCTGTCCTTGTTATCGTTTGTCTGTGCCATCATTGGTAAATTGCTTGCCAATGCGAAGGCTATGATTCCTATTACCTTTTTCATATTGTCCAATAATTAATTATTATGATTATAAACTCTTACCCAATTGGTATGCTTGCTGCGGATAGGCGGTTCTCTTCACACTCCCCGCCGTCCACACTCCCGAAGCCACAACTTCACCCACATTCGTCCATCCGAGATAATCCAACAGCGTATGGTAGTGCATCAGCATCGGTTCAGCCTCTTTCTTGGAGGTATCGGCGTATGTCATCAGGAAGGCAGCCTTCTTGGAAGCCCCCTTTATCTGTCCGTTGATGGCGTAAAACCGGTCTATAACCCTCTTCATCTGAGCTGAAATACAAAAATAATACATGGGCGTGGCAAATACCACCATTCCTGCTTCGATAAGATGCGGGCGGAGTTCCTGGAAGTCATCATCGAAGATGCAAGGACCGTCCATGCCACAACGGTTGCATGCACGGCAAGGCTCCACTTGTTTAAAAGCACAGTCGAAGCGGAATATCTCGTGCCCCTGTTCTCCGGCACCCTTGATAAACTGTTCCGCCAGATAAGCGGAGTTCCCGTTTTGGCGGGGACTTCCCGTCAGTACTACTATCTTCATCTTTCTTGCCTTTGATTCGTTACTTTCCATGTTATCGAATGCCTGCACTATCCCCGTGCCGGTCACTGCCGTCCCTAATGTAGACAGTGCAGACTTCTTCAAGAATTCGCGTCGTTCCATATATATAAGGGAATTAAAGTCCTGTCATCCTCTCCTGGTCTTCAGGGTAACGGCCACCCAATATCTCGATGCTTTCCAAGTGGCGGCGGATGTCCGCCAGCTCTTCGGATGAGAACCGCACGTCTGCCCCGCCAATATTTTCCGCTATGCGTTCGATGCGCTTCGTGCCGGGGATGGGGACAATCCAGGGCTTCTGAGCCAACAGCCAACCAATGGCGATACGGGCAGGGGTTGTATCTCTTTGCCGGGCAAGGGCTTCGACGTATTCCACCAATTCCATGTTATGCTTCAGGTTCTCCCCTTGGAAACGTGGAATCGCAGAGCGGAAGTCTGTCTTGTCGAACCGCGTATCCTTGTTGAAGCGCCCTGTAAGCATCGCCTTCCCCAATGGGCTGAAAGGAACGAAACCGATGCCCAACTCTTCGAGCGTGGGGAGCAGTGCAGCTTCGGGATTCCTGTACCAGAGGGAATACTCGCTCTGCACGGCAGACAGCGGGCATACCGCATGGGCACTGCGTACCGTAGATGCTGCGGCTTCCGACAATCCCCAATGCAGCACTTTTCCTTCCTTTATTAAACCACTTACAGTTTCAGCCACTATCTCTATCGGCACATCCGGATCAACACGGTGCTGGTAATACATATCTATATGGTCGGTACGCAAGCGGCGCAATGACCCCTCCACTGCCTTGCGGATAGTATCCGGACGGCTCGACAGGGTAACGGGGCGGGCAGATGTGGCCAAGTCCGGCGCCTGCGACAAATCATAACCGAACTTAGTGGCTATTACGACCTCATCCCGTACAGGATGCAACGCCTCGCCTACCAAATCCTCGTTCTCGCCATAGCTATACACCTCGGCAGTGTCGAAGAAAGTAACGCCCATGTCCACTGCTTTGCGTATTGTCTCTATAGCCTCTTTGCGGTCGGGGTACGGGGGATAACTCTGCGTGAATCCCATGCATCCTAACCCTACGGCAGAGACCCTTAACCCGTCTTTCCCTAATGTCCTTGTTTCCATTGCTTATATCTCCTTTATATATTGTGCACATCCTGTTTTAACCTGTACAAAGATAGCACGAAAAGGGAGAAGTTTTTGTAACCATACCTTGGTAAAACATACCATTATTACTGAAAAGGCAAGCCCCACGAACAGTAGATGTTGCAACCTCTTGTGAATCTAACAGATGGTCTTTTGTGAAATATTTATTGGAGATTCTGCTTGGAGCTTACATGGGAATAACAGTATATTTGCAACCGGTATATGCGAGGAACGGGAAGACCCCACGCATGGATGCCGATAATACCACTTGCAAGGGTATTGCTCATACCCCTTGTTAGGGTATTGATGATACCCCTTGCAAGGGGTACAAAAAGGGTCTTGCAAGCCATGTAAAAGAACTATTTATTAAAATAAACAGGAAATACAATTATGATGGAATTCAACATTGATTCAAGAGTACAGCCGATAGGCGAACGCAAAGGACAAACCGTGTATTTCGCCAAGTTGAAAGCTCAGCAGAAGCTGACGAACTCGATGGTTATTGAACGGATAGTACGCGAGACTGCGCTGTCCGAAGGCGACGTAAAGAGTGCCCTTGTGAGCCTCTCGAACGTGGTGAACGACGCCCTCAAGATGGGCATGAGTGTGGACCTCGCGGAGCTTGGCTCGTTCCGCCCCATAGTCCCGTCGAAGATGATGGACACACCTGAGGAAGTCACCGTTAAGGATGCGTTGAAGACCCCCAAAATCGTCTTCACCCCCAAGCAGAAGATGCGCGATGCTGTCAAGTCGGTGGAACTGAGCATCGACCGTAGCACGGTATCGTCCGACTCGGATAATGACGGCGGCGGCGAAGACCTTCCGGAGGTAGAGTAAGCCCCACGGCATCCCTTTGGGAAATTCCCTTACCGGAAGATTGAAAAGCTGAACCAGAAGAAGATGCATGGTTGCCCTGCGGGGTTTCCATGCATCTTTATGTTATCACGGCAAATAGCCACGGCGGTGTGCTTCAGGGCTTATATTTGGAGCGCGACAGAATGCCTTGGGCATCGTTGTTCGACATTAGCGAAGAGAGGGAAGACCCGGTCTCGTCCATGTAGCGGGATACTATCTGCAGCCCCACCCACGAGCCTATATTACCCGGGGCACGGTCGGAAAGGAAGGCTGAAGGGCGGTTGTCGAAATACCTTTGGGTTGTGGCTATATCGGGGGTATAGAGATGCTTGCGTTCGATTATGTTCTTCCATAGTAAGCCTTCGTTGTCGCGGCACCATGCGGCGGCTTCCTCCCTGTATCCGAGGAGGTCTCCTGCCGTCAGCCCGGGAAGGCAAAGGGACGCCACGTAATATATCTTGCCTGCATATACCATGCGGTCGAGCAATACGTTGTCGCGGCCCTCGAAAGGAAACTCTCCCATCAGCCACCCCATGATATAATCCTCCACTACGAAACCCCGCGTCATCTTGGCCCTCTCATAGTCCGAGAAATAATGTTGGTAGAGTGAATACCCGTCGCCAAGGTACTTGTCTATTGAAAGGGAAAGGACGCTGTCGGCAACGAGCACATTCTGCCCGAAGCCTGAGACGTGCATGTAAAAGGCGGGGATTTTATGGTCTTGGAACTGGTCTCTCAGGAATGCAAAGGCACCCCCGAGGGCTTGCTCTATATCGGAGATGCTGTCGAAGCTCGCCACTGCGTCCCGGTACAGTTGGCGGAGTGTCGGTTCCGAATAATATGCCCTAAGGCGGGGGTAGAACTCCTTCTGTTCAGGCGATTGTACGTTGAGGATGGCTTTACCCGTGAGCTCGAGCATCGGCCGGTAGGCGGAGGCAATGGAGTCGGGCACGATGCTGTCTGCCGGATTCTCAAGCCACTGCAGCAAGGCACGGTCAAAGCGGTTGATTCTGACGGGTTCGCCCTGTAACACAACCGGACCCGTCTGGCTGTTGCACGATAGCATATAACCTACAAGCAACGCCCCCATATAAAAAGTCTTCTTCCACATAATTACATCTTCTTTGATAATCAGCATAAAGGTACGAAATTAATAGATAATGTCTGATTTCTTTTTACCTTTGCCACCTAAAGGATGAAGAATATGAGGATTTGGAAAAGGATGTGCGTGGGTTCGATGCTGGCATCCGTATTATCCGGTTGCATGGGTACCGACGGGACGCTGGTGAACTTCGGCTCACAGGCAGGGGTGGTGAGGCTCGACGACGGCAAGCAAATAGTATTGCGCAACGGCATGACAATCCTTGCACCCCAGTTGGATACGTTGCAGGTAAGCGACGGCGACTGTTGCTTGGTGGATTTCCAGCTGAACTATGATGACCAACCGGACAGCCTGCAGAACATCTGGCATGCCAATTGGTTGGTTTACCATCCTGTCAGGTTGCATGGCATCACACCTCTGGAGGTAGAAGACACAACTATCACAAGGCTCGACGAGCATTTCCTAGACTTCTCCATATCTGCCGGAGGATGTGTCGAGGACAGGCTGTTCCTCTATATGGAATACAACGAGCATTACCAGTCGCAGACCGACGAGTTCCTGATGTGCTACGACCCTGACCCTACGCTCAGGCATTGGGCTGCAGATAGCGTACACCGTGTCCACCAACTGTACTTGCGCTCGTATGGTTCCATTGCGGCAGGCGACACCATAACTGAAGAACTGGTACTGCCGGAGGCCTTCCTGCTGGAAGAACTGGTGTCACGGGCAGAAGCGGCAGGAGAAGATACGCTGCATTTCCATATAACCTACCCGAGCAGGTACAACGATGACAGCTCCCGTTATGTATGGACCTTCTCGGATATGTTCTCTGTCCCATTGTCAAGATAATGTGTAATTGCTATATATGAAAGGTTATGTATAAGGGAATATTCAAGTGGACGACTGCCATAATCATGCAACCGGCAAAGGCGTGGGAGATGCTGGTTCATAAAGAAAAGGAAGAGGAAAAGCTCAACGCGAATAAAGAAGAAGACCCTTTTCTCTCGCAATACCTCTATCCGTATATCGGCCTCCTGACGATAGCGGCATTCCTTAGCATATTCACCCATAAGGAGTTTGTGTTAGAGCAAGCCCTGAAGACATCCATCATTACATGCGTCTCGACTTTCGGGGGCTATTATGTGGCGGCGTATGCCTTGAATGAGATAGGGAAAAGCTGGTTCGGGCTGGAGAAGAACTTAAAGCTGTGGCAGCACTTTGTGGGTTATGCGTCGGCATTGATGTTTATCCTTAATATTGTATGGATGCTCCTGCTTGACTTGTTTTTCCTATATGCTTTTGTACTTTATACGTTTTATATTGTATGGGAAGGGGCAGGCATCTATGTGCCTATTATAGACAAACACCGTATGAAGTTTACCATAGTTGCTACATTGTTGATTATATTGGCTCCGCAGCTTATCAATATACTGTTATTGCTACTGATGCCGGGACTACGCTATTAAAGAGAATAAAAGATGAAAGAGAAGATAAAGACCGATGTATTAATAAAGAACAAGAGAGCTACATTCGATTATGAACTGTTAGATACATATACTGCCGGAATCGTATTAACGGGGACGGAAATCAAATCTATCCGCCTTGGAAAGGCAAGCCTCGTTGATACCTTCTGCATCGTTGATAAAGGAGAGCTTTGGGTCAAGAATATGTATGTGGCTGAATACTTCTACGGGACGTACAACAATCATGTCGCACGACGTGACCGCAAACTCCTACTTACCAAAAAGGAAATACGCAAAATAACCTCTGCCATCCGGACTTCAGGGTTCACTGTTGTCCCTACCCGCCTTTTCATCAACGACCGAGGTTTGGCAAAAATGGTCATCGCCATAGCTAAAGGCAAGAAGGAGTATGACAAACGGGATTCCATCCGCGAGCGGGACGACCGGCGGGAGATGGACAGGGCCTTCAAACGATAACGTACTTATGCCGTAACAATGCATCATGAAGAAAACCGACTTCCTCTCACTACTACGCAATCGCATTCTAATATTAGACGGGGGGATGGGGACAATGATTCAGCGCTTCCATCTTACGGAGGCTGACTATCGAAGTTCCCGCTTCCCATACATCACAGGTGAATTGAAGGGCGACAATGACATATTGAGCATTACCCGTCCGGATGTAATACGTTCCATACACCGCCAGTATATGGAGGCGGGGGCTGATATCTTTTCCACTAACACTTTCAATGCTACATCCATATCACAAGAGGATTACGGCATGCAGTCCTACGTCCACGAAATGAACTTCGCTTCTGCCCGTATAGCCCGTGAGGAAGCGGATAAGTATATGCGTGACTTCCCCGGGCGCTTGGTCTTGGTGGCAGGCTCTGTGGGTCCGACCAACAAGACCGCGTCGATGAGTCCGAATGTAGGCGACCCTGCTTACCGTGCAGTCTCGTATGATGACCTGTACATGGCTTACCGCGAGCAAATCACAGCTTTAATAGAAGGCGGGGTTGATATTATACTCTTTGAAACGACATTCGATACCCTGAACGTAAAAGCAGGTTTGGAGGCTGTCGCGAATTATATGGAGGAGACGGATACGGATATCTCTGTGATGCTTTCCCTAACCCTCTCGGCACAAGGCGGGCGCACCTTTTCGGGACAGACATTGGCAGCATTTGTGGCCTCCATCAGCCATGCGCCAATAGCCAGCGTAGGACTGAACTGCTCCTTCGGGGCAGCGGATATGAAGCCGTACCTGGCAGAGCTTGCGTCAATCGCCCCGTTCTATATCAGTGCCTATCCTAATGCAGGCTTACCCAACAGCTTCGGAGAGTATGATGAGACTCCGGAGAAGATGTGCGCACACGTAAAGCCTTTCGTGGACGAGGGTCTGGTGAACATCTTGGGAGGATGTTGCGGAACAACCCCCGAACATATCGCCCTGTTCCCCTCATTGGTTAAGGGAAAGAAGCCACATATACCCGCACCGAAACCTGCGTGCCTCCAGCTTTCAGGTCTGGAGCTTCTGGAAGTGAAGCCAGAGAACAACTTTGTGAATATAGGCGAGCGGTGCAACGTTGCCGGTTCCCGCAAGTTCCTCCGACTGATTAAAGAGAAGAACTACGACGAGGCATTGCAGATTGCCCGCAAACAGGTAGAAGACGGAGCGCAGATACTGGACATCAACATGGATGACGGTATGCTTGATGCGGCACAAGAAATGACGACGTTCCTGAACTTGATTGCCTCCGAGCCGGACATCGCACGTGTTCCTATCATGATAGACTCCTCAAAATGGGGTGTCATAGAAGCCGGGTTGAAGTGCGTGCAAGGGAAAAGTATAGTCAATTCGATTTCCCTTAAAGGAGGGGAGGAAGAGTTCCTCCACCATGCTGCCCGCATCCGCAAGTTAGGTGCTGCGGCAGTCGTGATGGCATTCGACGAACAGGGTCAGGCAGATACCTTTGAACGTAAGATAGAGATTTGCCAACGCGCCTACAACCTGCTTGTCTCACGTGTCGGCTTCAACCCGCAAGACATCATATTCGACCCCAACGTCCTTGCCATAGCCACGGGCATCGAAGAGCACAACAACTACGGACTCGACTTCATACGCGCCGTGGGGTGGATTAAGCAGAACCTGCCCGGGGCGAAGGTAAGTGGGGGAATCAGCAACCTGTCCTTTTCCTTCAGGGGAAACAATTACCTGCGCGAAGCGATGCATGCCGTATTCCTTTACCACGCCATCCGGAAGGGGTTGGACATGGGTATCGTGAACCCGTCGTCGTCCGTCTTATACGAGGAGATTGAACCCCGGTTGAGGGAGCTTCTGGAAGACGTTATACTTGCCCGCCGTGCCGAGGCTACGGAGGAACTGATTTCTTATGCCCAGCAGATGCACTCCGATGCTAAACCCAATAGCGAGGAGAAGCACGAGGCTTGGCGGCAACTCCCCTTGGCAAAGCGTTTGGAACACGCACTCGTGAAGGGCATTGGCGACTATTTAGAAGAAGACATTGCTGAAGCCTTGCAAGTCTACCCGCGTGCCGTGGACATCATCGACGGTCCGCTTATGGGGGGTATGAACAAAGTGGGCGAACTCTTTGGTTCAGGCAAGATGTTCCTCCCGCAGGTCGTCAAGACAGCACGTACAATGAAGAAGGCAGTAGCCATCCTGCAGCCCTCCATTGAAGAACAGAACTCCATCTCCGGGGCAACGAAGGCGGGCAAGGTTGTATTTGCGACGGTAAAGGGCGACGTTCACGACATCGGCAAGAACATAGTGTCGATTGTGCTCGCCTGCAACAACTACGAGGTAGTGGACTTAGGGGTAATGGTCCCTGCCGAGCGTATAGTTGAAGCGGCTATCCGCGAGAAGCCCGACTTCGTATGCCTGTCGGGGCTGATTACTCCCTCATTAGAAGAAATGGCGCACGTGGTTAGCGAGATGGAGCGCGCAGGGCTTAAGATTCCCGTAATGGTGGGCGGGGCTACAACCTCCAAGCTGCACACGGCAGTAAAGATTGCCCCACACTACTCCGCCCCGGTAATCCACGTATCCGATGCATCACAGAACCCTCTGATAGCTGCCAAGTTCGCACGCGACGACACCCGCAAGGAATATATCTCCCAACTAAAGAGTGAATATGCCATCCTCCGGGAGTCCCTCGCGAAGAAGATGCCTGTACTCGTGCCTCTTGCGGAAGCCCGCGCCAACCGCTTCCGGGCAGACTGGAATACATACGAACCCGTCACCCCCAAGGAGACAGGGGTACACATCATCAAGCACATCCCCATAAAAGATATAATACCTTATATAAACTGGCGCTTCTTCTTCCATGCCTGGAACCTGGACGGCCGCTTCGACGGGCCTACGCGCATACACGGTTGCGATGCCTGCCGCACTTCGTGGCTTACAGGAATACCGGAAGAGAACCGCCCCAAGGCTGCCGAGGCGATGCAGCTGTACAAAGACGCCTGCCGCCTGCTGGAACGCCTCACGGACATGGACGCGGAGTATTGCAAAGCCATCTATGGGCTGTTCCCTGCCTACAGCGAAGGGGACGACCTTGTACTGGGCGGCACACGAATCCCGACGCTGCGCCAACAGACCAAGCGGGATGACGGTACATATAAGTCGCTCGCCGACTACGTGATGCCCCGCGATGCAAGGCGGACCGACTTCGCTGGTGCTTTTGTGGTGACGGGCGGGGTAGGCGCGGAATACCTCAAAGAGAAGTTCGAGCGCGAAGGCGACACCTTCCATGCCCTCCTGCTGCAAACCCTCACAGACCGCCTTGCCGAGGCTACCGCCGAATACCTGCACGAGAAGGTACGCAAGACCATCTGGGGTTATGCCCCTTCGGAAGAACTCACCAAAGAGGAGCTGTTTGCTGTCAAATACACCGGCATCCGCCCTGCCGTAGGATATCCTTCGCTCCCCGACCAACACCTCAACTTCGAGTTAGACGGACTGCTGGGTTTCTCCCAAATAGGTGTGTCGCTGACGGAGAACGGGGCGATGTCCCCCACTGCTTCCGTAAGCGGGCTTTACCTTGCCCATCCCCAAAG
>CAYZTO010000088.1:0-8353 GCA_964481365.1 uncultured Parabacteroides sp.
GGAAACAAAAAACGGACTGCGCACGAATGCAACAGTCCGCCAAAAAGGATTGAATGTTTACTTATTTTCGAAACAAGCGTCGAAAGCCTGTGCCGACGCCTCGAAGTCTATATGCTTTACGAAAGCGCACGACTCACGCGCTCCATGCTCGCGGTCCATTGCGCTGTCTTCCCACTCGACCGACAGCGGGCCCTTGTAGCCTATGTGGTTGAGTGCGCGGATGATTTCTTCGAAATGTATCTTTCCCCTGCCAAGACTCCGGAAATTCCAATACCGACGCGGGTCGCCGAACGTGACGTGCCCCCCAAACACACCCACGCGCCCCGGTTTGTCGCTCCAGTACACGTCCTTCATGTGCACGTGGAAAATTCGGTCTGAAAAATGGTAGATGAAGTCCACATAATCAACTCCTTGGTAACCTAAGTGGCTGGGGTCGTAGTTGAAACCGAATGCAGGATGGTTTTGCAGGGCTTCAAGCGCGCGTTCCGCAGAAATCGTGTCGAATGCTATCTCGGTGGGGTGTACTTCCAAAGCGAAACGCACTCCCAACTTCTGAAACTCATCAAGAACAGGCAGGAAGCGCGAAGCGAACTCCGCATACCCGTCGTCTATCATCGCTTCAGTCACCGGAGGGAAGGAATAAAGGTAAGCCCAAATGGGGCTTCCGGTAAACCCCACAACCGTGTCCACGCCCAATTGCTTGGCTGCCTTTGCGGTACGCACAAGCTCCTCGGCAACGCGCCGGTGGATTCCATCGGGGTCGCCGTCTCCCCAAATATAATCCGGGAGGATTGCCTTGTGCCGCGAATCAATCTTGTCGCACAATGCCTGCCCGACAAGGTGGGTCGATATTGTGTATAATTCCAGGCCGTATCGCGCAAGTAAATTGCGTATGCCGTCGTAGTATTCCGGGCTTGTTTCCCGAACATCGACATGGTTTGGCAGCCCGAGTTCCAAGCCGTCGTAACCGAAAGCTTTCGCTTTTTCACAAACCGTTTCAAGTGGGAGGTCTCCCCATTGCAATGTATATAAAGTAACTGGTCTCATATTTTATAAAGGGAAAAAGGACAAGGAGAGGAAAACAGCCAATAAATTAAGCGCCAACTTATGAAAAAAAACGAGTCTTCCTTCCTTGTCCGTATGTGAATTAAATTTTTTGCCATTTATCGTTCGTGCTGCCCGACGAGACTACCGCTTCGATGAAACGCATTCCGCGAACTCCTTCCTCGACCGACGGGAAGTCCATCGCCTCCCGCTTGGGCCGTGTACCATCCAACACTGCGCTGAGTGCCGTGGCAAAATTGCGGTAGAGGTTTGCGAATGCTTCAAGGTATCCTTCAGGATGCCCGGCAGGGATTCTGGAATTATATGCCGAAATACCGGAAACATAGCTGTTGTTTGTCCTGATGATTTCCGTCGGACGGTCAGGCCACCGTGCGACAAGCACGTTAGGGTCTTCCTGCATCCATTCCAAGGAACCTTTCTCCCCAAACACACGTATTTTGAGGCTATTCTCATAACCTATGGCTATTTGTGACGCCATCAACACGCCGCGCGCCCCGTTTTCGTAACGAATAAGGGCGGCACCGTCGTCGTCCAAAAGTCTTCCGGGCACAAAGGTATGCAATTCCGAACAAATTTCAACAGCTTTAAGTCCCGTGATGTATTCGGCGAGGTTAAATGCGTGCGTGCCTATATCCCCCATGCAACCGGCTTTCCCCGAACGCGCGGGGTCTACTCTCCATGCAGCCTGCTTGTTGGTGGCTGAAAAATCTTTGTGAAGCCAGCCTTGCGGGTATTCCACGTAAATGCTCCTGATACGCCCCAAATCTCCCCTGAGGACACGCTGCCTCGCCTCCTTGACCATCGGATATCCCGTATAGGTATGTGTAAGGAGCAAAAGTTTGCCTGTTTCTCTCACTTTCTCAGCCAAACTGATTGCTTCCTCGAGGGAATAAGTCATTGGTTTATCCAAGGCTACGTGGAAGCCTTTCTCCAAAGCCATCATTGCAGGGGCATAATGTGCATTGTTGGGAGTAACTATCGCAACAAAATCCATGCGTTCGCCTTCCGCAAGGAGGGCTTCTCTTTCAATCATGTCTTTCCACGAGTCGTAAACGCGCTCGGGAGGAAGGAAAAGGGACTTCCCTGTCTCGCGGGACTTCTCCGCATTGGAGCTGAAGCATCCGCACACCAATTCAATCTGCCCATCCATGTTTGCAGCTATGCGATGTACTGAACCTATGAAGGAACCGGGTCCACCGCCTATCATACCCATTCTGATTTTCCTGTACATAACTGGTATTTTATTTAAGGTGAATAATTGATTCAAATCAAGGCAAATGTAAGAATTTCCATGCATCCGGAAGCTCTTCGCACACATTCGTTTTTATTTTTCGAAATATTTTGTGTTCCTTTGTGGCGAATTTGAATCAAAACAAAAAGTAACTATGAAAAAAGTAATTTCTTTGATTGCTGCAAGCGTATGTTTCCTAAGTGCTTGCTCTTCCGATTCCACGCAGGTTGGAGATGTTGATGTTGAATCTGTTCCGGTTCGTTTTCATCTGGAGTTGCAGCCGGACATAATTCCTTTTTATACGCGGGTGATTCCCGAGGGTCTTCCATCGGAACCCGTGGCTGAGGAGAATGAATCTTCCGACCCTGATTCCGGGGAAACCTCTACAAGCTCGTCTTTCTCTTTTATGGAATACGTCGTCTTTGATGAAAATGAACAAATAGTCAGAAACGAACGTTTGAAGCATGACGATGACGATTCCTCAATGGAGATAACTGATGAGTTTACTCCCGGCGTTTACCAGATTTGTTTCTTCGCGCATTCATCGGAAGATGCGGAACTAAGCGACGGAAAAATAACTTTCCCGACGGATGTGAGCGAATGCTTTTACTATTTAGGGGATTTTGAAGTAGAGGTCGGGAATGACATCGAGAAGTCCTATACTTTGGAGAGAAGAATTGCCCGCGTCGAATTTGTCCCCAAAGATGAACTCCCCGATTACATCGCATCATTCCGAATCACCACGTCCGGCATCTATAAAACATTCGATTTGCTCACGGGATATGCCACTGACGAAACCAATGAATTCACACTGACAGAAACATTTACGGCAGATGACCGGCGCGACGATGCCAAACTGGCCCATGCGTTCTACACCTTCGTCCCTGAAACACAAGAATCCGATGGCAAAGCGATTATCTCGGAAGCCTGCCTGCAAGCACTAAGCTCAGGAGGGAACCCAGAACGGGAAAAAGTCGTCTCGGACATCCCGATTTACATCAACCGCATCACGCGCTACACGGGAACACTGTACACAAACATCAACGACGGCACATTCAACCTAAATATTGACGACCGCTGGGGTGAAACCTTGGAAGAAGACTTGGATGCCTCGCAAGATTGACGCTTTCAGGTTCATTTTCACGAAGTGCCACTTCGAGAATGGCGAAGTTCAACATCGCGCTTGTCAATGTTCAACATTGAGCGCGTCGAAGTTCAACATTGTGAAAATGAGGGTTTAATAAAAAGGATTGGGGGTTTGCGCTTTCCGGTGGTTAGCTCATCCGCTTACCTTGCTATGGTTTCTTCGACAGTTTCCGCGAAGTATAGAAACTCTTCTTCTTAAACGGGCAAATTATCGACAAACATACCTGCCGCCATAAATGCAGGATGTCCAACAGAGGAAGCCAATATCCCGGAGACGGGCTTCGGAACAAAAGCGAAGTTTTGCGATATAAAACGATTTTTCCGGCATAATACAGCAAAAACGAAGCAACCGATACGGCAGGCAACTCCCAATTACCTATGGCGATTGCACAAATACCGGCAACGGCGACAATATAAAATAGGGCAAGGGAGAAGGATTCGAGACGGAAAATGAACGAATAAAACCCGTTTAAATAATGGGCTAATATCGTCTGCCGGAGCGCCTTTTGCTTCCAGGCAGTGCGGTTCAGTGGAGAAAGGTTCGACGTGAATCCATCCGGATTAAAGCAGACCCGCACGTTTTTTCTGTTGGCAGACTCGTGTATGAAAAGGTCATCTTCCCCGAAAAGCAAATCCAGATGCTTGCGAAACCCTTGCATCTTGAAAAACAATTCTTTGCGATAAGACAAATTCCGCCCGTCGCCTCTGAAGAAAGTTTTGGAAAAAGCCGAAGCAAAAAGGCTCATTCCCTCCGTAAGATTTTCGTACGCAATACGCCGTTGAAGAAGGCTATTCTTGAAGGAGTAAATGCAATATCCCAAGACAATCTCTGTGTTCTCCCCGTAAAGCCGCACCATGCTGCGAATCCATTGGCCGGATGCCGGCGCGCAATCCGGTTCAGTAAAGAGAAGCAGGGAATGATGTGCCGCCTTTATTCCCAACGTAAGGGCAAGCTTTTTCCGGCTCAAATAATGCACATTGGTTGGAACATAAGTATGATACAAATTGGGATACTGCAAAGAAAAACGCTTGAGCACATCTTCCGTATCGTTCTTGCAACCGTTATTAACAACTATGATTTCATACTCCGGATAGTCTTGGGTGAGTAAAGACGTCAAGGTTTTAGGCAAGGTATCATCACATCCGCCAACAAAAATGATGACAGACACACCAGGAAGGTTTGCCGGGTTCAACGCAGATTCATTTCCTTGTCGGTGAAAAAGAAGTTGAAGATAACGGAATTGGTAACAAGCAAGTATAAAGAAAAGGACGAGAATGGGGATGAATAGAATCATTGATTGAAATATAAAAAGTTAAAGGGATGCGTTAAAACCAAAAACCATGAGCTATGCACAAATTCCCATAGCTCATAATTGTAAGGTCATGTCATAAAGACTCCGAGAAATATGCTTTAGGCAATTGCCTGCAATTATATTGAGATGCCATAACTTCGCCATAGGCTCCGGCTGAACGGATGGCTATGAAATCACCGCGATGTGCCTGATTCAGCTCCACGTCTTTCCCGAAGACATCAGACGACTCGCAGATAGGACCAACCACGTCATATAATTCCGTAGGCTCGTCACTCGATATATTCTCTATGCGGTGATATGCATCATACATTGCAGGGCGGATTAATTCAGTGAATCCTGCATCAAGAATGGCAAACTTCTTCGTTTCTCCTTCCTTTACATAGAGCACACGCGATATGAGTGAACCACATTGAGCAACGACCGAGCGCCCCGGTTCAAAGTGAATCTGTTGCCCCGGACGCAAGTGAACTAACTTATGAAAAACGGCAAAGTAATTGTCGAATGCGGGAATAGATAAATGATTGGGATGATAATAATCTATACCTAAACCACCGCCAAAATTCAGGTTTTCAATCTGTACCCCACGCTTTTCCAGTTCATCTTGGATTTCATTTATCCGTATAGCCAGATTCCTGAAAGCAGACATATCTGTAATTTGTGAACCAATATGGGCGTGAATGCCTACCAGCTTTACGTTTTGCATCGAAAGCAGTTCGTCAAGTACGCCGTTCAAGAGACTCAAATTTATGCCGAACTTATTTTCTTTCATGCCGGTTGTTATCTTAGCATGAGTGTGGGCATCCACTTCAGGATTGATACGAAATGCAACCCGTGCAGTTTTATGTTTTACTCCTGCAAGTTCATTAATGACACGCAGTTCGGCAAGAGACTCAACATTAAAACAAGAAATATCTTTGTCCAGTCCCAGATTGATTTCCCAATCCGCTTTCCCTACGCCGGCAAAAACGATTTTCGATGGCGAAAAACCTGCATCAAGGGCTGCCAAAATTTCTCCCCCGCTTACGCAATCCGCCCCCAATCCATTGCGGGCTATTAAAGAAAGGATACGCGGGTTGGCATTTGCCTTAACTGCAAAATGGACATGGTAGCCATACTTTCCAGATTCATCATTAATGACATCCAGGGTATCTTGAAGAAGAGATAAATCGTAATAATAAAAAGGAGTTTGAAGTTCCTTGAACTTATCAACAGGGAATATTCCTTTCAACATAGACATATATTATTAAAAACGAGTAGAAAAGAAAATGAAGGACTAAAAGAACACAGAGGAACTTCAATCCTTCATTTTTCACTTCTTATTTAGGAGTTTGAAAAAGATGGTCGCTTAATGCTTGCAATGCCCGCTTCTTGTCGCTTGCTTTGATAAGCAAAGAAACATTGTAATTACTGCCTCCGTAGGAAATCATCCGTACCGGAACGTCTTTCATTGCTTGGACGATACGTGCTTCAAAACCCACATTATCCCATTCCAAGTCTCCCACTACGCATACGATAACCATATCCTCATCTACCGTAACCGTACCATATTTCTTCAAATCAGTAACGATTTCGTCAAGATGTTTGCGGTTATCTATCGTAACGGAAACCCCCACTTCAGATGTTGTAACCATGTCTATGGGAGTTTGGTAATTCTCAAAAATCTCGAAGACTTTGCGCAAGAAACCTGTAGCAAGCAACATCCTTCCGCTTTTTATTTTGATGGAAGTAATATGATCTTTCGCAGCTACTGCTTTAATCTTACCTTTTTCTGTTTCATTCGAGATTAAAGTACCCGGAGCCTCGGGTTGCATAGTGTTAAGCAATCGAACCGGTATGTTATTGATTTTTGCCGGCAAGATACAAGTCGGATGAAGGATTTTCGCGCCGAAATAAGCAAGCTCAGCCGCTTCTTCGAAATGTAACTGGCGGACAGGAGACGTTTTATCTACAATACGCGGGTCATTATTGTGCATTCCGTCGATGTCTGTCCATATTTGTATTTCTTCAGCCTTGAGCGCCGCTCCGACAAGAGATGCCGTGTAATCACTTCCGCCACGCTGGAGGTTATCTATTTCCCCATAAGCATTACGGCAGATATATCCTTGAGTGATATAAAGGTCTGCGCCCGGATTTTCTTCCAATAACTTCTGCAATTTCTTGCGGATATAAGCCGGATCAGGTTCTGCGTTCTTGTCTGTACGCATAAAATCAAGTGCAGGCAACAGTACAGAATTTACACCAGACTCATGAAGGTAAAGATTCATCATTCCGGTAGAAATAAGTTCGCCTTGTGCCAAAACAACTTTTTCTTCGAAAAGCGTGAACAAGTCTTTGGTGAAGGAACGCACCTTATCAAAATGAGAATTTACCAATTCCTTGGCTTTCTGCTTATATTCATCCGTTGCGTATAACTCTTCTATGTGCTTATAATATTTCTGCGCGAGTTTGTTTATGATTTCGTTTGCCCCATCAGGGTTTTTCTTGTACAGATAATCTGAGATTTCAACTAATGAATTAGTCGTGCCTGACATAGCGGACAAAACAATAAGATTACAGCAACCTGTATTCGTAATCAATTCCGCTACATCCTTCATCCTTTGTGCCGAGCCGACAGAAGTTCCGCCAAACTTTAAAACTTTCATCTTTCGTTCTTAAAATCTATTTTAAAACAATTCATTACATATTATGACGAGCGCGTGCAAAGGTATGTATTTTTTCATTCGCCAATGTTGTTCAGCGCGGCATTCTCGCATTTCACTACACGTGCAGGGAAATTCCGTACAATATTGTAGTTATGCGTTGTCATGATTACTGCCGTACCTTCATTGCAGATGTCGTGCAAGAGACGGACAATCTGGTTGCTTGTTTCAGGGTCGAGGTTTCCCGTGGGTTCATCTGCAAGTATGAGCGCCGGATTGTTCAGCAAAGCCCTTGCAATGCAGATACGCTGTTGTTCACCTCCCGAGAGTTCGTGAGGCATTTTGTATCCTTTTGTCTGCATACCCACTTGCGTAAGCACCTTTTCTATACGTGCATCTACCTCATGTTTTTTCTTCCAACCTGTTGCCTTCAGTACGAATGCCAGATTATGGTAAACAGAACGGTCTGTCAGCAATTGGAAATCCTGGAACACAATTCCCAGTTTCCGACGCAGATAAGGGATTTGCTTCCTTTTGATTTTCCGAAGGTTAAATTCAAGCAACCGGGCTTCGCCCCTGGGGATAGGTATCTCGCAATAAATAGATTTCAAAAGGCTGCTTTTACCTGTTCCTACTTTTCCGATGACGTAAACGAACTCCCCACGTTGCAAAACAAGGCTGGCATCGCGGAGTATTACATTTTCATCGCGGCAGATATCTACATTTTTCAATGAGAGCAGGCAGTCCATGTCTTATTTATGTCTTCTTTCCAATTCCCTTGCCAGGTCTTCGATTCGCAAACCTTTACTTGTCAGCAATACTATGAGATGGTACAACAAATCAGAAGCTTCATAAACCAAACCGTCCTCTGTCCCGTTTGTAGCCTCAATGATAGTTTCCACAGCTTCCTCTCCCACCTTTTGCGCCATACGGTTTACGCCTTTCGTGAACAGCGTTGT
>CAYZTO010000088.1:8453-10788 GCA_964481365.1 uncultured Parabacteroides sp.
ACTTTCCCGGTTTCAACCGTTTTTTCGTAGGCTTCCTTGTTCATGAAGCCAAGCATCAATACCTTGCTCGTGTTATTGTCCTGGATGATGGCGGGAATCAATCCGCCCAGCTTGTCAAAATTCAGTTCCGTATTCATATAATCATTATTAAAGTCTCACATTAATACCTTCTTGCTTAAGATAGGCTTTCAATTCATTTATTTTAATCTCCCCGAAATGGAAAACGCTCGCCGCAAGAGCCGCGTCCGCTTTCCCGACAGCAAAGGCATCCCTGAAATGCTCCTTTTTCCCTGCCCCGCCCGAAGCTATGACGGGTATATGCAACTGTTCCTCCAATGCAGACAACGCTTCATTGGCATAACCGTCTTTCACACCATCGTGCGTCATGCTTGTGAAAAGGATTTCCCCTGCTCCACGGGATTCCGCCTCTTTTGCCCAATCGTACAGCCGCTTTCCTGTAGGTATTCTTCCACCATTCAAATAGCAAAGCCATTCGCCGTTTTCGAGATTCGCATCTATTGCCACCACGCATACCTGCACGCCGAAGTTTCCGGCAATTTCATCTATCAGATGCGGGTTGCGAAGAGCTGCGGAATTAACCGAAACTTTGTCCGCCCCAGCTCCCAGGAGCCTTTCCACATCTTCCAACTCATTTATTCCCCCTCCCACCGTGAAAGGGATACTTACATGCGCCGCAACCTTCCTTACAAGTTCCGTGAACGTCTTTCGCCCTTCGTGGGATGCCGTAATGTCGAGGTAAACCAGCTCATCAGCCCCTACAAGACTGTATGCCGCACCCAGTTCCACAGGGTCGCCCGCGTTGCGGAAATTGACAAAGTTTACGCCCTTGACGGTCATCCCGTCTTTTATATCCAAACAAGGAATGATTCTTTTTGCTAACATCGCCAGCTTCCTTTCTTATATGAATCCTTTCAGGTCTTTCAATTTTATCCGTCCTTCGTACAATGCTTTACCGAATATAACTGCCGGGACTCCCGCTTCAGCCAGTTTTTCAATATCTTCGATGGAGCTTACCCCTCCGCTCGCTATCAGGTACATATCTTTGTACGTTTCCATTATTTCTTTATAAAGCCCGACAGCCGGTCCCTGGAGCATCCCGTCGCGTCCGATGTCCGTGCATATCACTTTGCGGATTCCTTCTTCCCTGTATTTCCCTATGAAAGGCAGCAACTCCGTGTCCGTGGCTTCTTCCCAACCGTTGATGGCAATGCGCTTGTCTTTCGCATCGGCTCCGAGGATTATTTTCCCGTTTCCGAAACGTTTCAGCCATCCGCAGAATATATCGGGATTCCTTACGGCTATGCTGCCTCCCGTTACCATTTGCGCGCCACAGTCGAAAGCAATCTCCAAGTCCTTGTCCGTCTTCAGCCCCCCCCCGAAGTCGATGCAAAGTCCCGTTCGCACGGCAAGTTTTTCCAATACACGGAAATTTACTATATGTCCGGCTTTCGCGCCATCCAAATCCACCACGTGCAGTCGGTTTATGCCATTGTCTTCAAAAGCTTTCGCTACTTCCAGCGGGTCTTCGTTGTAGATTTTGCGCGTTGCGTAATCGCCCTGTGTAAGGCGGACGCACTTGCCTTCTATTATATCTATGGCAGGTATGATTTCTATCATTTATATATATTATAAAGTAAGGAAATGCTTCAAGATTGACTCGCCAACCGCCCCGCTCTTCTCAGGGTGGAACTGTGTGGCGTAGAAATTGTCGCGGTGCAATGCCGCGCTGAACGGTTGTATGTAGTCGGTCGTCGCTGCCGTCCACGGATTCAACGGTACGTAATAGCTGTGCACAAAGTAAACGAATGCGCCCTCCTCTTCCGGGGTGAAAAGACGGCTTTTGACATCCGAAAGCGTATTCCAACCCATGTGGGGGACTTTGTCTTCATGCCGGAGTGCTGTAAAACGTTTTACGTCCGCATCAAAAATGCCTAAACATTCCGTTCTGCCTTCTTCAGACGCTTTGCAAAGAAGTTGCATCCCGAGGCAAATGCCCAAAACCGGCTGCCGCAAATTTTTGATTACCTCATCCAAGCCTGTCTTACGGAGATAAGCCATTGTAGTCGATGCTTCACCCACCCCGGGGAATATTACCTTATCTGCTTTTGACAATTCGCCGGCGTCAGCCGTTATTTGCGGGTCGATTCCAAGCCTGTTCAATGCATAAGCGACAGAAAAAATGTTTCCCGCATTGTATTTGATGATGGCAACACTCATTATTTTCAACTTTTGACGGCAAAAATAATCAATAATTCAAGAATAAACCGCTTCAAGTGAATGAATTTGAAAGTTGGGAGCGGCTCCCGGCGTTTGC
>CAYZTO010000089.1:0-10653 GCA_964481365.1 uncultured Parabacteroides sp.
TTTATCGCTATGTTTCTAATTTCCAGAGGAATAATTTCAATCCTTATATCGAACTTACGTTAATTTAGACAGATTGGCAGAAACCTCATCTCCGTGGAAAGATCTATGCAATAAGTATTTATATCAAGTTTTGCAAAAAGTGCCGGACGTACGAAAACGTTATATCCAATGTAAAGACTTTGATAGACAAATAGCTGAATTGTAACCTGTCAAAAATACCACCTTAACTGAAAAATCTTTTATCTAACCCAACCACAACACTACTATCCGCTTGAAACCATTTATTCCACTTCGGGTTTCGGGCGCAATTCTTTGGATTTCTTTTTTGATATAATCATATCAACCAAATAATCAATAATTTTTTGTTTATGGACAAACGGATTTATCTCTGTCTGGCTCACATGAGCGGCAGGGAAATGGCGTATATCCAAGAGGCATTTGATACCAATTGGGTAGTACCGCTGGGGCCGAATGTGGATGCATTCGAAAACGATTTGGAAATGTTTGTTGGTGAAAACAAGCGTGTGGTGGCATTGTCGGCTGGTACGGCTGCTGTCCATTTGGGATTGGTCCAACTTGGCGTAAAACCGGGCGATGAGGTTGTTTGCCAGAGTTTCACGTTTTGTGCATCGGCAAATCCGGTGACTTATCTGGGTGCAACGCCGGTTTTTGTGGATAGCGAGGAAGACACATGGAATATGAATCCTGTTTTGCTTGAAGAGGCTATAAAAGGCAGGATGGCAAAGACGGGAAAGAAGCCGAAGGCGATTATTCCGGTGCATCTATATGGGATGCCTGCGAAAATGGACGAAATCATGGCTGTTGCAGAAAAGTATGGTATTCCCGTGTTGGAAGATGCGGCGGAAGCGCTCGGGTCAGAATACAAAGGGCGGAAGTGCGGTACATTCGGGCATTTCGGAGCTTTGAGTTTTAATGGCAACAAGATGATTACAACGTCGGGAGGAGGGGCTTTGGTCGTTCCCGATGAGGTTGCGAAAAAGAAGACGATGTTTTATGCAACTCAGGCACGAGAACCGTTCCCGTATTACCAGCATGAGGAAATCGGCTACAATTACCGCATGAGCAACATCTGCGCAGGGATAGGTCGCGGGCAAATGACAATCTTGGATGAGCACATAGCGCACCACCGCCATATTCATACATTATATAATAAGGCATTCTCCGGAATAGACGGCATAACCCTGAAGTGCAACCCCGACGGACATTTCAATTCAAACTATTGGCTGTGTACGATATTGATAGATAAGAAAAAGACAGGTTTCGACAACGAAGAACTCCGCCGGATATTGGATGCAAAGAACGTTGAAACCCGCCCGCTCTGGAAACCCATGCACTTGCAGCCTATTTACAAAGATAATCCCGGATATATAGACGGGACTTCCGAGAAATTATTCAATCAAGGTTTGTGTATTCCTGCCGGACCTTGTGTCACAGACGAAGATGTGCAATATATAGCGGGAATAATAAAAGAAAGCCGGCGAGGATGAATGCAGGCAAGGGACGCATGGGAAATCTCTCGTGCGTTTTTTGTCGGAAAGAGAAAAAATTATTCGAAACTTGGCAGGTATAATGGCTTTTGTTTATCTTCGCCCCCGAAATCAACAGCGAACAAGAAACACAAGATTGCTTATTTATATTTTCAAATAAACCATATATCATGAAGAAAAATCGTATTGGATTTTTAGCTCTTGCTGCTATTTTGTCTTGCACAAGTTTATCATCGTCACAAGCGGCAGAGGCTATTGATGCGGTAGAGTATGTAAATCCTTTGATGGGAACGGAATCTACCTTCCAGTTGTCAGCGGGTAATACATATCCTGCCACAGCCCGTCCTTGGGGGATGAATTTCTGGTCGCCGCAGACAGGAAAGATGGGTGATGGGTGGATGTATCAGTACACAGCTACTAAAATCAATGGTTTTAAGCAGACACATCAGCCAAGTCCTTGGATTAATGATTACGGACAGTTTGCAATCATGCCGGTGGTTGGCAGTCCGGAGTTTGATATGCAACGGAGAGCAAGCTGGTTTTCTCACAAAGGAGAAATTTCAAAGCCATATTATTACAAGGTTTATCTTGCCGAGTATGATGTCGTAACGGAACTTACGCCGACAGAACGTGCCGTGATGTTCCGCTTTACTTTCCCGGAGAGTGAACATTCTTATATAGTGGTGGATGCGTTTGACCAAGGTTCTTATGTGAAAATCATCCCGGAGGAGAACAAGATAATCGGTTACACTACCAAGAATAGCGGTGGTGTTCCGGACAATTTCAAGAATTATTTCATTATTGAGTTTGACAAGCCATTTACATATAAGGCTGTTGTTGGAAATACGAAATTGTACGAAGATAAAACAGAACAAGATTCCGACCATGCCGGAGCTATAATAGGTTTCCGGACGAGAAAAGGAGAAGTTGTCCATGCCCGCATAGCTTCATCGTTTATCAGTTATGAACAAGCTGAATTGAACATGAAAGAACTGGGTGCAGACGATTTCGATACCTTAAAAGAGAAAGGCAAGGCAGCGTGGAATAATGTCCTGTCGAAAATAGAAGTCGAAGGCGGGAACTTGGATCAATACCGCACATTCTATTCATGTATGTACCGGTCGTTGTTGTTCCCCCGCAAATTCTACGAGATAGATGCAAATGGAAATCCTGTGCATTACAGTCCGTATAATGGAGAAATAGAATCCGGTTTCATGTACACGGATACAGGATTTTGGGATACTTTCCGTTGCCTCTTTCCTTTCCTGAATCTTATGTATCCTTCCGTAAACAAAGAAATCCAAGAAGGTCTTATCAATACTTATAAGGAAAGTGGATTCTTCCCTGAATGGGCAAGTCCGGGACATCGCGATTGCATGATTGGCAATAATTCTGCATCTGTATTGGTCGATGCCTATATTAAAGGAGTGAAGGTTGAAGATTTGGAAACTCTTTACAAGGGTTTGATTCACGGGACGGAAAATGTCCATCCTACAGTCCATTCAACAGGTCGTCGCGGTTATGAATATTATAATGAATTGGGATATGTACCTTACGATGTGAAGATTAACGAAAATGCAGCCCGTACATTGGAATATGCTTACGATGACTGGTGTATTTACAGGATTGCAAAAGAGTTGAATCGCCCGCAGAGCGAGATAGACTTGTATGCAAAGCGTGCCGTGAATTATAAGAATATATTTGACCCGGAAACAAAATTGATGCGTGGTAAGAATAAAGATGGAAAATTCATGGCTCCGTTCTCTCCGCTCAAATGGGGTGATGCTTTCACGGAGGGTAACAGCTGGCATTATACATGGTCTGTATTCCACGATCCGCAAGGATTGATTGATTTGATGGGTGGCAAAGATGATTTTGTTGCTATGTTGGATTCGGTCTTCGCTGTTCCACCTATTTTCGATGATAGTTACTATGGGCAGGTTATACACGAAATTCGCGAGATGACTGTCATGAATATGGGAAACTATGCGCATGGTAATCAGCCTATCCAGCACATGATTTATTTCTATAACTATGCCGGCGAACCGTGGAAGGCTCAATATTGGCTGCGTCAGGTTATGGACAGGATGTACACTCCTGGACCGGACGGTTATTGCGGTGATGAAGACAATGGTCAAACTTCGGCTTGGTATGTTTTCTCTGCTTTAGGTTTTTATCCCGTTTGTCCGGGTACTACTCAATATGTAATGGGTGCTCCACTATTCAAAAAGGCTACATTGCATTTTGAAAACGGCAAGAATTTGGTGATTAACGCTCCTAAAAACAGTTCGGAAAACATTTATATCCAGTCTGTGAAGGTTAATGGCAAGAATTACACAAAGAATTACCTTGAGCATAACGAACTTTTGAAAGGTGGAATTATAGACATCGTGATGGGCGACCAACCGAATAAATCTCGTGGTACGCAAACATCCGATTTCCCATATTCATTCTCAGTTGATGAAAAAAATAACGAATAGAAGTATGTATAATAACATTAAATTAATGTCAGGTCTTGCTTGCCTGGCATTTTTTACATTTGCCTGTACTCCGGCACAGAAGACAACAGAGCCGGAAACAATGAATTATATTTCGTATGTAGATCCTTATATTGGTTCAGGTGAGCACGGTCATGTTTTTGTTGGAGCCAATGTGCCTTTCGGTATGATTCAAGCCGGTCCGCAAAACATCCATAAAGGTTGGGACTGGTGCTCCGGTTATCATTATACGGATAGCGTTATAATCGGATTCAGCCATACTCATTTAAGCGGAACCGGTTGCGCGGATTTAGGTGATATTCTGTTGATGCCATATTCCGGGGAAGTGCGCACAGCTCGTGGTGAGCAAGATAACATAGAAGGTGCAGCGTCTTCTTATTACAGGCATAGTAACGAGCAAGTTGCTCCGGGTTACTATTCTTTGTTGATGGACAATGGAGTTAAGGCAGAAATGACAACTACGGAACGTGCTGCAATCCACCGCATCTCTTATCCGGAAGGTGAAAAACGTTTGCTTATCAACCTGAAAGAGGGTAATGACGATAAAGCTTATGATACATATTTGAAGAAAGTAGATGATAATACCATAGAAGGTTACCGTTTCTCCCACGGTTGGAGTCCGCAGCATAAAGTGTATTTTGTATTGAAATCCGAACAGCCTATAGCTTCATTGCAAGTATTTAACGATGATGTTCCGGCTGGAGAAAATGAATTGACCGGCAAGTCAGTGAAAGGCGTTGCCACATTCAATGTTACGGATTCTGCCACAGTGCAGGTGAAACTGGCTCTTTCGTCTGTAAGTTGTGAGAATGCTTATGCAAACCTTGAAGCAGAACTGCCGGGATGGTCGTTTGATGATGTCCGTAAAGCAGCTGAAGTAAAATGGAACGATGAACTTGCCGCAATCAAAATCGAAACGAACGATGAGCGGGCGAAGAAAATTTTCTATACTTCTATGTACCACCTTTTTATTGCGCCTACGCTCTATTGTGATGTGAATGGAGAATTTCGCGGTCATGATGACAAGATTTACACTGCCGATTCATGGAAAAACTATTCTACATTCTCCCTCTGGGATACGTATCGCACATTAAATCCGCTTTTTACAATTATCCAGCCGGGAATGGTTTCTGATTTTGTCAATTCTTATCTTAGCATATATGACCAACAAGGGAAGTTGCCCATTTGGCCTTTAGTCGGCGGAGAAACGGAGTGTATGCCCGGATACAGTTCCATTCCGATTATTGCAGATGCTTATCTTAAAGGTTTCCAAGGTTTTGATGCAGAGCGGGCGTTCAAAGCTATGGTTGCATCGGCTACATATCCAAAGCAGAAGGGGGTTCCTTATGTTTTGGAAAAAGGTTATATACCGTGTGACAAAGTGCATGAGGCTACATCCATTGCTATGGAGTATGCCGTGGGCGACTGGGGCATCGCATTGATGGCAAAGAAAATGGGTAAGACAGATGATTATAATGAATACATCAAACGCGGACATTACTATGAGCAGTATTTTGACAAAAGCCTGAATTATATCCGTCCTAAAATGGATGACGGTTCATGGCGTACGCCTTACAGTCCGTTCCGTTCTATTCACGGAGTAGGTGATTTTTGCGAAGGAAACGGTTGGCAATATACTTTCTTCGTGCCGCAGAATCCGGAAGGTCTGATTTCTCTTATGGGTGGAGACGCAGCTTTCACGACAAAACTTGATTCACTGTTCACTGTTGAAGGAGATATGGGAGAAGATGCATCTGCTGATATAAGCGGTCTTATTGGGATGTATGCCCACGGCAATGAGCCGAGCCACCACGTCGCTTATATGTATCCTTATGCCGGCGAACAATGGAAAACAGCCGAAAAGGTGCGTTGGATTCAGGACAATTTCTATACAGACCAGCCGGAAGGAGTCATCGGTAATGAAGATTGCGGGCAGATGTCTGCTTGGCATGTGATGTCCGCTTTAGGTTTTTACCAAGTAAATCCTTCGAATGGTGTGCTTGTGTTCGGTAGTCCGCTATTCGACAAAGCAACAGTGCGTCTGCCGGAAGGCAAAACCTTTGAAATAGTTGCGCAAAACAATAGCAAGGACAATATTTACATTCAGTCTGTCATGTTGAATGGCCAGCTGTATGAAAAAGCTTACATTACGTATGAAGATGTAATGAAAGGCGGGAACTTGACCTTTGTTATGGGTAACACACCCAATAAGGACTTCGGCTCTGCGGAAGAAAATCGTCCGAAAAGTGCCGACTGATTTATGAAGAGTGAATAAGCGCAAACATCCGGTTTACTGTCAATAATAATTTTTATTGCAAATGAACTTGAAACCAACATTTATCTTTCTGGCATCAGTTTTCATGCTGATAGCGGGTGTGCCACGAGTCCTGGCTGAAACAGGCAAGACTCGTGAGCTGGTAGATTATGTCAATCCGTATATGGGGAATATCAGTCATTTGTTAGTTCCTACATATCCGACGATACAATTGCCCAATTGCTTGATGCGTGTTTATCCCGAACGCGCAGATTTTACAGGTGACCGTTTGGGAGGGCTTCCAATCATAGTTACAAACCATCGTGAGAAATCGGCGTTTAACTTTACGCCGTATCAGGGTGATGAACAGGACCTGCGTCCTGTTTTACCTTTGAGTTATGATTTGGAAAAGATAACACCATACCGTTATCAGGTTTATCTTGACGAAGCGCAGATGGATGTCGATTTCGCGCCCTCGCAACAGAGTGCCGTTTACCGTCTTTCGTTCGGAAAAGATGCTCCTGTGTACCTCGTTTTCAACAGCAGGAAAGGCGCATTGAAAGTAGAAGGCAATACAGTGCAAGGATTCCAATATATAGATGAAAAGACAAGGATTTTCCTTTATGTTGAGTTGGAAAAAGCTCCGGAACAATGCGGAGTGCTTGTTTCTTCATTGGTTGATTACAGAAAACAATCAGCTGAAGGAGAGAACGCCGCTGTTGTCTTGAAATATAATGCCGGTTTGGGTGAATTGGGCATCCGTTACGGCATTTCTTTGATAGATGAGGCGCAGGCAAAGGAGAATTTGTCTCGTGAAATAAAGGATTACGATGTGGAAACTGTGGCTCTCGCCGGACGCAAAGCCTGGAATGAAGCGTTGGGGAAAATAACCGTGGAAGGTGGAACCGAAGATGAGCGTACAGTCTTTTACACCTCGCTTTACAGGACTTACGAACGACCGGTATGCCTAAGTGAAGACGGTAGATATTACAGTGCGTTCGACGGGAAAGTACACGATGATGGCGGTCGTCCTTTTTATACCGATGATTGGATTTGGGACACATATCGGGCTACCCACCCGTTGCGTGTTTTGATTGAAAAAGAAAAAGAAGGTGATATCCTCAATTCATTCTTGTTGATGGCAGAGCAAATGGGAACAGGATGGATGCCCACGTTCCCGGAAATCACGGGTGACACAAGGCGCATGAACAGCAATCATGGAGTGGCATCAGTGATTGATGCTTACCGCAAGGGTTTGCGCTCGTTCGACCTTGAAAAAGCTTATGCAGCTTGCAAAGCTGGCATTGAGGAGAAAACATTGATACCGTGGTCGGCAAAACCTGCCGGATGGCTGGACGATTTCTATAAGGAACACGGGTATATTCCTGCGTTACGTCCGGGAGAAGAGGAAACTGTGCCGTATGTGTCCATTTGGGAGAAGCGGCAGCCCGTGGCAGTCACGCTGGGAACTTCTTACGACCAATGGTGCCTTTCCCAGATTGCCCGGGAACTTGGAAAGTCCGACGAAGCCGCACATTACCTCAAATGTTCTTATAACTACCGGAATGTGTTCAATCCGGAGACACGTTTTTTCCATCCGAAAGACAAAGACGGCAATTTTATCACTCCGTTGGATTATCGTTATGATGGCGGGCTTGGGGCGCGTGATTATTACGATGAAAACAACGGATATATCTACCGCTGGGATGTACAACACAATGTTGCCGACCTGATTTCCCTGATTGGGGGGAATGAGGTCTTTACGGCGGCGCTTGACTCGATGTTCAATACTCCGCTTGGCAAATCGAAATGGGAATTTTACTCAACTTTGCCTGACCATACCGGCAACGTGGGGATGTTCTCGATGGCGAATGAACCGAGCCTGCATATTCCTTACCTTTATAACTATGCCGGGAAGCCGTGGCTTACTCAGAAGCGGATACGCACTCTGCTTGATATGTGGTTCCGCAACGACCTGATGGGTGTCCCGGGAGACGAAGATGGCGGCGGTATGTCTGCATTCGTAGTATTCAGCCAAATGGGATTTTATCCTGTTACGCCGGGAATGCCATCCTACAACATCGGGAGTCCGGTATTCACAGATGTGAAAATAGACCTCGGAAACGGAAAGTGTTTTGAGATAAAAGCGCACAATGCCTCGCCGGAGAATAAATACATACAATCTGCCCGTTTGAACGGGAAAGATTTGAACCAGCCGTGGTTCAACCACGACGATATAGCCAATGGCGGAATACTTGAGCTTGAAATGGGACCGAAAGCTAACCGCGATTGGGGTGTGTCGGTTCCTCCTCCTTCCGCTGAAGCAATGCCTGAGTAAATCTGGATTTGTTTTCATAAGCAAAGCCCCGGGACACACTGCGACGATTGCAGCCTGGGGCTTTTTATGTTATCCTGCTGTGCAAATGCGTGATAAAATGATGCCGCCAACGCAAAAAAGCGCATAACTGTGTATCTTTGCAAGGCTGTAAACGGATTGTTTTGCAATTAAGGTATAAAAGCAACTGTAATCATAATAAATATAATGTATAGGACAAGAACTTGTGGAAACCTGCGCCTTGCAGATGAAGGTCTGATAGTAACCTTGGCGGGCTGGGTTCAGAGAACTCGCAAGATGGGAGGAATGACGTTCGTCGATTTGCGCGACCGCTATGGAATCACCCAGCTTGTGTTTAACCAAGAGATTAATGCGGAGTTGTGCGAACAAGCCAACAAGCTTGGACGTGAGTACGTGGTACAGGTGAAAGGAACCGTTCGTGAACGTTCGAACAAGAATCCTAATATGCCTACCGGTGATATAGAACTTGTAGTTTCGGAATTAAACATCCTCAATACGGCTGTAACACCGCCTTTTACCATCGAAGACGATACCGACGGGGGCGACGATTTGCGGATGAAGTACCGTTATCTGGACTTGCGCCGCTCATGCGTCCGCAAAAATTTGGAGTTGAGGCACAAAATGGCATTCGAAGTGCGCAGCTACTTGGACAAAGAGGGCTTTCTTGAAGTAGAAACGCCTGTGCTCATCAAATCTACCCCTGAGGGCGCGCGCGACTTTGTCGTTCCCTCGCGTATGAATCCGGGACAATTTTACGCCTTGCCACAATCCCCGCAAACATTCAAACAACTGCTTATGGTATCCGGCTTCGACCGTTATTTCCAAATAGTGAAGTGTTTTCGTGATGAAGACTTGCGTGCCGACCGACAGCCCGAGTTTACACAAATAGACTGCGAGATGAGTTTTGTGGACCAGGAAGACGTAATCCAGACATTCGAGGGTATGGCGAAACATCTTTTCAAGACAATATTGGGAATGGACATGAAGAAGCCGTTCCTCCGCATTACGTGGGAAGACGCGATGAAATATTACGGCAGCGACAAGCCCGACTTGCGTTTCGGGATGAAATTCGTAGAGCTTATGGATGTTTTGAAGGGATATGGATTCTCGGTCTTCGACAATGCCGCGTATATCGGCGGAATCTGTGCCGAGGGGGCTGCGAATTACACGCGCAAACAGCTCGACGCCCTGACGGAGTTCGTAAAACGTCCGCAAATTGGTGCCAAAGGCATGGTTTACGCACGTGTCGAGGCAGACGGAAAGGTAAAGTCGAGCGTTGATAAGTTCTACACGCAAGACGTTTTGCAAAAAATGAAAGAAGCCTTCGGCGCGAAGCCGGGGGACTTAATCCTGATACTTTCGGGCAACGACGCGATGAAGACACGCAGGCAACTGTCGGAACTTCGCTTGCATGTCGCCGACCAGTTGGGCTTACGCGACAAAGACAAGTTCGCCTGCCTGTGGGTGGTGGATTTTCCGCTCTTCGAATGGAACGAGGAAGACCAAAGGTTCTATGCGATGCACCATCCGTTCACATCGCCGAAGCCGGAAGACATCCCGCTGCTCGATTCCGACCCCGGGGCGGTCCACGCAAATGCTTACGACATGGTTATCAACGGCGTTGAGGTCGGCGGGGGGTCAATACGTATCCACGACAGCCAGTTGCAGGACAAAATGTTCCGCTTGCTGGGCTTCACTGAAGAGAAAGCGCAAGAACAGTTCGGCTTCCTTATGAATGCTTTCAAATACGGCGCGCCGCCACATGGCGGATTGGCTTACGGGTTGGACCGTTGGGTTTCACTTTTTGCCGGATTGGATTCCATCCGCGATTGTATCGCTTTCCCCAAAAACAACTCAGGGCGCGACGTGATGATAGACGCCCCGTCTGTTATCGACGATGCCCAGTTGGACGAACTTAACTTGAAAGTAGAAATCAAAAACTGATGTTTCCCGCTACTGCCGTTTGGAAAAGTTACCCCAAGCGGCAGTTTTTGTAACCTCTCCCGAAGAATTGTTGTCTTGCGACGCCGTTGCGAG
>CAYZTO010000090.1:0-10242 GCA_964481365.1 uncultured Parabacteroides sp.
CGGCGATATTTTTGCTGCCATAGCGCCGTCTCACTTTTTGCATTACCTTTGCGGTATTCTAAAATTCCGTCTACATGAAGTTGTATTACATTTTCTTATGCGTTTTGCTGCCGCTGTGCCCCTGCCCGGCGCAAGAGGTTTACCGCACGCAGGTGTTCCAGCCGAACCGCATCAAGTCGTTGCAGGTAAGGCAGCCCGACGTCACGTTGTCGAACCCGGTCATCGCCCTCGGGAGCGGCGAGCAACTGGAGTTTTCGTTCGACGACTTGCTTTCCGACCAAGGCAGGTATGCCTACTCCGTCATCCACTGCGATGCGGACTGGAAGCCGTCGTCTTTGTTGCCGCTCGAGTACCTTTCGGGCTTCCAAGGAATGACAATCGACGACTTCGCCAACTCAATGGCGACCACCACGTCCTATACCAACTACCGCCTCTACCTCCCGAACGACGATGTGCAGTTTAAAATCTCGGGTAATTACGTCCTCCGCGTGTATTTGGAAGATAATCCCGATGAAACTGTGTTCACCGCCTGTTTTTACGTAGTAGAGCCGGAATTGCTGATAAACGCAAGCATCAGCGGGAACACCAACATCGACACGTACCAGCAGCACCAGCAAATAAGCTTTTCTTTGAACACGAAGCAGTTCCGGATTACGCACCCGCACTCCGACTTGAAGATAAGGGTGACGCAAAACAACCGCACGGACAATTCCGTCACCGACATCAAGCCAAGCGGCATCTTGAGCAACGAGATTGTGTATGAAAACGTGCGCCCGTTGATATTCACGGCGGGTAACGAATACCGGAGGTTCGAATTTCTCAGCAACAAATACAACGGGATGCACGTGGAGGAGGTCTCGTTCCACCGCCCTTACTACCACGTGACGCTGATTACCGACCTGCCGCGCTCAATGGGGAGCTATTCTTACGACCAGGACCAAAACGGGCGGTATTTTATCAACTGCAGCGGGTGTTCCGACCCTGCTACCGAAGCAGATTACTATTTCGTGCATTTCGCCTTGGACATGCCGGCTGCAAACGGCGGGAAAATCTACCTCCAGGGGGAAGCGTTCGACTACCTTCCGGACGAGGAGCGCGAGTTGCACTACAATCCCGACACCCAACAGTATGAAACGTTCCTTTTGTTGAAACAGGGGAACTACAATTACCAGTACGTTTACGTCAAGGACGGGGAAAGCGCCGCGCAGACGTATCCCATTGAAGGCGATTACCACGAGACGGGAAACGAATACTCCATTTACGTCTATTACCACCCGATGGGGGCGAGATACGACCGTCTGGTGGGGATAAGCACCGTATCAAACAGCAGTTATTGAAACAAAACAGACAAGGAACAAGCAAAGTGAAACCTTTTTTACTACAAATCGCAGAACGATTCTACGAAGAATACGGGGCGCGCATGAGCCGCATGGCTTTTATCTTCCCCAACCGCCGCGCAGGGTTGTTTTTCAGGAAATACCTCTCCAAGATGGCAAAAAAGCCGATGTTTTCCCCGGCAATCATGACAATAAACGACTTGTTTGCGAACTTGAGCAGGAAACAGTCGGCAGACCACCTCAGGCTTCTGTTCATTTTGTACGAAATATACAAAGAGAAGAGCGACTCGGACGAGACCTTCGACGATTTCCTCTATTTTGGCGAGATGTTGCTGGGTGATTTCGACGACGTGGACAAATATTTGGCAAACGCCCGTATGCTCTTCTCGAATATCTTGGATTTGCAAGAGATTGACAGGACTTTCGACTTCCTTACTCCCGAACAAATCGATGCGATACGTAGTTTCTGGTCGTCTTTCCGCCCCAAAGGGAACAAGGAGCACCAAGAAAAGTTCCTTTCTACCTGGGGAATAATGTTTGATGTTTATACAGCGTTCCGCGAAAGGCTCGCCGAAGAGGGTTTGGGATACGAAGGGATGATATTCCGCGAAGTTGTCGAGAAAATGGAACACGACGAGGATTTAGACATCCCTTACGAGCAAATTGTCTTTGTAGGATTGAATGCACTCTCTACTTCGGAGGTACGTTTGCTGCAAGAACTGCAACGACGCGGCCTCGCCGACTTCTATTGGGATGATTCGTCACCTTTTGTCAGGGACTCGGACAACAAGGCGTCATTCTTTATCGTTCCAAACAGGAAACACTTCCCGTCGCGCTTTGAATTGCCTGATGATGAAGGCATCCCGGACCATCCGGAGATAGAAACGATTGGCATACCTTCGGGCGTAGGGCAGGCAAAGCAAGTTTACCACATTTTAAAAGACTTGTGCGGCAAACATCTCCTTGAAGGTGAATCCGCACTCCGTACCGCCGTTGTCCTCCCCGATGAACATCTCCTTGTTCCTCTCCTTTACTCGATACCGGAAGAAGTCCGGCACATAAATGTCACGATGGGTTACCCTCTGGCAGGAACTCCCATCTCTTCTCTTATGGATTACATCCTCGCGCTCCAACGGAATGTGCGTTATGTCGATGGGCAACCGATGTTTTACTATCGGGAAGTATTGCCTGTACTGAAGCACCGCTACATATCCCTGTCCGACCCGGAAAAAATATCCGGCATAGTGCGCGACATAAGCCTCAACAACCGCATTTATGTCTCTGCCGGGTATTTGGGGCAAACTCCGCTGCTGGAACTCCTTTTCACACCCGTTTCGGGGCTGGAAGATTTCTCTGGTTACCTTATCCGAATCCTCATGGAGCTGAACCGCCGCATTTCACCACAATCCGACGAAGACGGGGAAGAAGATGAAGACGACAGTAAGCCTCGGCGGATGGCCGATTTGGAACAAGAGTTCATATTTCACTATTTCACCATAGTAAACAGGATAAAAGACATAATCCAACAAGCCGGAGTAGAGATGCGGATGGAAACTTACTTCAGGCTATTGCGTCGTGTCACTGATTCTATCACTATCCCCTTCCAAGGAGAACCCCTTTCAGGACTGCAGATAATGGGCGTTTTGGAAACAAGGGCTTTGGACTTCGACCGCGTCATAATTCTCTCCGTAAATGAAGGCATCTTCCCTGCAAAACGGACAGCAAATTCGTACATACCCCACAATTTACGCCGTGGATTCGGACTTCCGACCTATGAACATCAAGACAGCGTGTGGGCATACCATTTCTACCGCCTCATTTACCGGGCATCGCACGTTACATTGCTTTACGACACCCGTACAAATGCACTTAAAACAGGCGAGAAGAGCCGCTTCATCCATCAACTGCATTACCATTACCGCGTGGAGACAATAGACAAGCTGGTAGTATTCGACATCGCCAGCAAGAAAGAACAAACGTGCACGATTGCCAAGACCGGAGCCGTACAGTCGAAACTTGACGCATTCCGAACCGGGGGGGACAGGGAGCTTTCGGCAAGTGCCATCAATGCTTATTTAGATTGTCCCCTGAAGTTCTATTATTCAGTAGTGGAAGGAGTGCAGGAAAGCGACGAAGTAACCGATAACATAAAAAGCAACGTATTCGGAAGCATACTTCACAAGACTTTGGAAATACTTTATAAACGGTTTGAAGGGAGCATGGTTACTTCAGACCTGCTTAAAGCCATTCAGAAGAACGAAGCCGGAGTGACGGAAGCAATAACCAAAGCTTTTGCCGAAAAGTTCTTTAAATCGGAGACCGTACATGCGTTGAAAGGGCAAAACTATCTGGTGGGCGAACTGATTCGCAAGTATGTGCTGAAGGTTCTGGAGGTAGATGCACAGCTAACGCCATTCCACTACGTCGGCTCCGAAAAACTGATACGTTCAGCCTTCACGTTGTCGGACGGCAGCGAAGTGCAACTCAAAGGATTCATCGACCGCGTAGACGAAGTGCAAGACCGCCTGCGGATAGTGGATTACAAGAGCGGAAGCGGCGCAACCGACTTCGCCTCGGTAGACGATTTGTTCGACTCGACATTGAAAGAAAGGCCAAAAGCAATCATGCAGGTCTTCTTCTACGCATGGCTCTACAGCCGTTTGCCGGGAACGGACGGACGGGAAATACAACCTTCCATTTACTATATGCGCTCCATGTTCAGCAAAAACTTCAGCGCGGCAGTAAACCAGAAAATAAAACGCGGAGAGAAGAACCCGGTCGAGGCGTTCGGCCCGTATTCCGCCGAGTTCGAAGAAAAACTCCGCCAATGCCTTGACCGGATATTCGACATCAACGTGCCTTTCTCCCAGACGGACCAGAAAGCCGCGTGCACGTATTGCCCCTTCACCGTTTTATGCGGAAGGTAAAACAGGCTACATCTTTTTTATAAAGACCCCTGCAAAACGTCTTTGCATTTTTGTTTTCGTGGCCAATGATGCAAAATGGATGCGATTGGACACATCCTCCGCAATGACAAGTCCGTCCTGATTGACTACGGTGTGTCGTTTATAGCAGGAATGGCACCCTCTTCATTGGCGAAGTTTTGCAGAGGTCTCAAACGATTGAAAAACTAAAACCAATCGGCGATTTCAAACAACCAATATCCATTCAATCAAAAGCAAAAAGGGATGGATGACAACACCTAGGATTATCACCTTCAGCGTCGCATCCATCCGTACACCTTCCACAAAATAATAAGACAGAAATTACATTAAAATCTGGCGAGCGTACTTGACACAAATACCCACCTCTCGAACCGCGTCCGACCAAGGCTTGACATCGTATTCCAACTCAATATCACAATATATCGGCCACTTTTCCTTTTTGATAAGAAGAAGGAGATCCTCAAGTGGCATCTGGCCTTGCCCCCATACTTGATTGGTATTGGGCTCGTTTTCTACAGTTGGCCCCGTCTTATCCTTGATATGGATGCTATATATCCGATCATGATATTTTTTCAGCATCTCATTGGGATGAATACCGGTCGAGCCGAAGAAGTGGCCGGCATCAAAATTCAACATCACCGCAGGCGACACGGCCAGGATCGGATCAACGCTAAATCCCTCCTCCGCAAACTGCATATGATTATGGAAAGCCAAATACATGTCGTTCTTCTCAGCGAATGGGGCGGCACGTTCGGCAGTCTCGAGGCTAATCTCATCGGTCACGGCCTTTGCGCCCATCAGTTTAGCAACCTTGAAGGCGTAATCCAATTCCTCATCCGACGACATACGGGAAGGCTCCATTTTAACGATATGAACACCAATGCCAGCATCATTCACAAGCTTACGGGCACTTTCCACCTTCGACAGGTCGAGCGACAAACGCCAAGCCTTCATATCCTCGTTGTATTTCTTGATCTCAGCTTGTTGTTCGGCGGTCAACTGTGGAGGTCCCATCCGGCGAGGTGCAGGTTTCTCGCCCGGCTTCGTGGCAGCAGCCTGAGCCGCAGCGAAGATTTTCATCATTGGATTCTCTGGCGCCCCGAGGTAGGCCTCAAGATCACTACCCATCAACTCTATAGAACTGATATTCGCTTGTTGGCAATACTTGATAATATTTTCCAATCCACCAGGCATCGATCGCCAGCTATAAGTAATCGTTCCGATCTGAACGCCGCCAAATTTGGAATTTACCGTACCTTCCACGGACGAGGGTTCTGTGGCGACAGGCATGGAAGACTCACTCTTCCCACCGCACGAGAATAAAGAGGGTATAAAAGCGGCACCGGCCAATGCAACCGCCGACTGACCCAAAAAAGCCCTTCTTGATTGATTTTCCAAAGACTTACTCATAACCTCTCTTTTTTTACTTGTTTATAGTTTCCATCCATTCCGGTACTCATAATGGAAATAGTTATTCGCCTCTGGACAGTTGGTGATTTTCATATTCTCAGCGTCATACTCCAACGTGATATTCAAGTTCTGCGAGACAACAGCGATGTTTGTCAACAACATAATCTCCGTCAGCTTAGAAGCAATCTCAAAATCATTAGCCGCCTTGCGTCCTTCCTTAATCGCCTCGATAAAGTCCACGTAAATGTTTTTTGGACGGGCAAGCGTTTTAGCGGGAGCCTCAAAATCCGGTCTTTCCGGAATCAATTCCGGCATAGCGCCATGCGTACCATGCATAATCATTCCCTTATCTCCAATATACAAAGCTTCGCGTAATTGCCGCTCTGGCTCTAATTCAGCAGGACGAGCCGGCTTGATACCGCCATCGCTCCAAGTAACCTTTACGGGTGGCATATTGCCTCGGGCTGGGAACTCGTAAATGACAGACTCCGATTGTGGAAGATAATCGTCATTAAAAGGTGTCGTGGTCGCCTGGATCTTGGTTGGCATACCCAAATCGAGCGCCCATATCGGAGCGTCGAAAGTATGAGCGCCCATATCACCCATAGCTCCCGTTCCATAATCCCACAAACCGCGCCAAGCGAAATGAAGTATATCTGGATGATAAGGTTTCTCGGGTGCCGGACCCAACCAAACATCATAATTCAAGTTTTTCGGAACGTCTACACCCTCTGGACGGGTAAAATAACCCTGACGCCACATTGGCCGGTTCGACCACATATGAACCTCACGCACGTCGCCAATCAAGCCTGAACGAATCCACTCGACTGTCTGATAAGTACCTTCTACATTATGGCCTTGATTACCCATTTGGGTCACCACACCTGTCTTTTTGGCCAAATCACGCAGGAAGCGGGTCTCATAAATCGTCTTCGCCATAGGTTTCTCAACAAAAACATGCTTACCGGCATTCATGGCGTAAGAGGCGATCACGGCATGTGTATGATCGGGAGTCGCGATCAATACTGCATCGATCTCCTTCTCCTTGTCAATCATCTCACGGAAATCTTGATAAAGTTTCGCTTTGGGATAACCGGCAATAATGGGTGCCGCATAATCGTGGTCCACGTCGCAAATCGCGTAAATATTGGCATGATGGAAAGTCTCCTTGCCTGCATCGCCCATCTGGATCGGATTATCGGAAGCCCGCCGAGGACGACGAGGCACTTGGATTCCACCATAGGGTTGCATTAACATTCCATTCAATCCCATACCACGCTCGATAGGAACATCTGGTGTCGCGATGTTTTGGATATCACCACCTCCTTGATTACCAACACCTATAGCGGCCAAGTTGACCATATCGCTCGGGGCAGTATAACCAACACCGCCCAAGACCGAACGAGGGATAATCGTGAAAGCGGTCATAGCGGCCGCCGTACCTAAAAATTCCCGGCGAGTGAATTTCACCGTACTGTCGTTTTTTGATGACTTGTTCATGGTAAATAATTTTTAAGATTTAATGAAACACAATATTAACCCGCCCCTGCAAACTATCAGATAACTCACATTTAACTAATCCTTTAAATAAGGACTAACCTAAGACTAATTATTCTACATTGTACTTCTTATAAGTCTCATAATCAAGCAAAAAAAAATATTTTGCAAAAACTTGTTTTTATAGGAATATAGGACTAATCATAATCCCGGACTGTTTCCGGATCAATGCGCTCAAAGGCGACAGGATAAGATTCACCATACATTTCCCGATATAACGCGCAGAACTTATCATAGACATAATGGGCCGACTTGACCTTACCCTGAGCCATCAAAACCTTGACCTTATAGGATAAGGCCAGACTATTGCAAGGATCGTTCAAAAGGATCTGGTCGGTCACATGAAGGATTTTATCCGACTGTTCCGCCATCGGGTAGGAATCGATGAAACGCGACAAAACATCCACAATGCAACTATTCATGTAATTCTTGCTGTCATCCAGCCAAGCGAACGATTCCCCCTTAAACAATTCCCCTCGGTCAATCACCTCACAGAAGCGCTCAAAATCTTCAAGTGTACAAATCTGCGCCTCTCTCAGCCAGCGAAGACAAACCAGATAATCACAATACACCCCATTCGAGAGGTACAACTCATAACGATTCGCGTTAAACAGTATCTCCACCCGATCCAACCGCTTCAAGATCTTACGCAACTTCAAGAGAGAGACACTTCGCAGGCTCTTCATCTTCTTATCGTCCGACTCTTCCCAAATCATCCGGCTCAAATCCGCGCCTGATATGCCACCCGTACCTCCTGGCTGAGAAGAGACCAGAAGCAACAAGAACAATTGTTTTAATTTGGGCGTGAAAAGAGCGGAAATATCTTCTCCCGTCCGGTCCAATACAAAAAAATCACCAAATAAACAGATACGGTTGGCGAGTCTATCCGGCACAGAGGAAACCGGCTTTTCTTGGGGAACGACAATTTCCCGCTTCGTGACGACCTCTACAATCCGACGGCGGCGATAACGAACAAACCCATAAACGGTCGCCACTCCTACACTCCCGCAGGCGAGAAACAACCATAACAAGTGACGCTGCCCCCTGTCCATCTCATTTTCATTGCCTCTCAAAACAGCCAATTGATTGTAAATCGACAGGATTTCCTTGTCTCCTAACACCCGCGACCAGATCGCGAAATCATCCAAGTAACCCCTGAAACCAGACGAGCGACTAAAACCCAAATAACCGATATAAAGACTATCGCCACCCAAGTAGGCCGGACGTTTCCAAGATATGGCGTCCAATTTCCCGTCAACAAAAATGGACTGTTCTCCATTACTTTTGTTATATCGCCAAACCACATGATACCACCGTCCCGGCTCGATCAGGGTATTCCCCGCCAAGTCATTATTGAAAAAACCCATGTATGGCTTGCCGTCACGTACCAGAAAATGGAGGGCTTTCTGGTACGCGTCATATTTTCCACCCAAGACGCAATAATCGTTTTTCCCCATTTGATATTCTGGAATCTTCAACCAAACACTCACCGTAAAATCATGATCCCGCATATTCAGTTCACGGGCCGACGGAAGATCTATCTTTCCATCCGTTTTCCACAGCCCGACTTGCCCACGGGTCGGATCCGTAACAATGGCAACCTCTTCCGACCTCAAATTGACCTTATGCGCCGAACGGTCGTCCATATCTCCATCAAAAGGGATATACAGTTCCAAGGCACTCGACAACTTTATGGGAAAAGCCTTAAACGCCACCTTTTCTAATATCTTTTTATCGCCCAGACCAGTTACCCGTACCGAACTCGGTTCCACCCGATAGCCTGGAACCGACGGGATTAACTCGATCTCCGCGCCCTCTTCCAGCGGGAAACAGAACTCTCCACCTGTACAGTTATTGAGCCCTAGCCAATTGGCGTAACTCACCGGAATATTGTCGGCCAAAAGCTCTCCCCTTAAGACACGGAAATCGCGAACCATAATCAAAAAGACATTCATCCATGAAAAAAAATGATCAACCAGGATAAAATTCGGCATCTTGCCATCAGCAATCCACCTATTCCTGAAATCCTCAATCAAGAAAGGGGTCTGTCTGGCGAAATTGGACAGCCTGGCCTCATCAGCCCTATCTCCCAGAGCATTATTCCCCAAAAAACGGAGTCCCGAATAAAACGAGAGCCGTTTCCGTTGCCGGTCCTCAAAAAGACTAGCGTAATCCATCGCCGGCTCCTCCCATCCCAAATTGTGTCCCTCGACAAGATCATCGAAACGAAGCAACCAATCCGGGGCATTCGGATGACGCCGCAAGTCAAAAACAACCAGCCGCTTCCCATTTTCCAGCATCTCCCTCAATGCGGGCCATCCTGACTCTGGGCTATATGTAAACAGATAATCCGCCAATCCCTCCTCATCAAAAAGAGTCTGAAGATCCATATCCACGTAAAAATCCAGGAAAAGAGTCATCAAACGATTCGGATTCGTTTCCAACGTCTTCCTTATCATGGCCAGCGCGTTCCTCAAGTCGCGGAAAGAGCCATCCGGCTCCCGCAACAGAAATTTCCCGGAATGACTATCTCGTTTGATGTGGAAATAGAAACCTTCCACTCCGCATTCCAACAACTCCTCCAGCGGAATCGTCTTTTCGTTTGCATATGCAGCCCTTTCGACCGAATAGTTGGAGACAAGAAATATTGACTCGTCATATTTTACACCATCCAGGACATCCATTTCTCTTTGCGACTCAAGGCGCTGGGAAATAGCTACAAAAGAGACAAGCAAACTTAAAATAGATATGACAATACATCTTTTATTCATAACAGCGATCTATTTAATGGCTCTACTTACAAGTCATACAAGACTAAGCCCTCCAAAGATACATAATCTTACGCGAACTACATGCATCTTACTTAACTGGGTATTGCGGAGGTCTCTGTCCACGGGTTTTGTTCGTCTGCTCTGAAAGCATAAGGAGTATCTTTGGGCTACCATAAAAAACAGAGTTTCGACTTTAGAGTAACTCAATTCATTAAGATAACT
>CAYZTO010000091.1:0-10113 GCA_964481365.1 uncultured Parabacteroides sp.
GCGCCGTCGGGAAGACATTGCAGGCTGTTTTTTCTTTCCCCGCGCCGTCGGGAAGATATTGCAGGCTGTTTCTCTTTTCCCCGGCACGCGGGGAAAAGAACTGACGGCATCAACGGATATTCGCTATCGAGATGATGTCCGCGAAGACGCCTGCGGCAGTCACGTCAGCCCCCGCACCGTATCCTTTGATAATCATCGGGTACTCGTGGTAGCGTTCGGTCGATATCATGATGATATTGTTGCTGCCCTCCAGCTCGTAGAACGGGTGATGCGCATCAACGGCTTGCAAGCCGACCTCGCACGCCCCGTTGTCCATTTTCGCGACGAAACGGAAGCGCTTGTTTTCCTTTGCAAGCTCACGGCGTTTTTCCTCGAACTCGGCGTCGAGCGATGGGAGGTTTTCCCAGAAGTCGTCGAGGGAGCCTGTCAAAAGATGCTCGGGGATGAAGTTGCGGACTGCCACGTCGGACTGTTCAACGCGGTATCCGGCTTCCCGCGCGAGGATGACCAGCTTGCGCAGCACATCCTTGCCACTCAGGTCGATGCGCGGGTCGGGTTCGCTGTAACCGGCATCCTTCGCCATGCGGACGGCTTTGCTTAACGGGATTTCTTCGCTCACGGTGTTGAAGATAAAGTTGAGTGTGCCCGACAACACTGCCTCCAGGCGGAGGATGTGGTCGCCGCTGTTGATAAGGTCGTTCATCGTGTTGATGATAGGCAATCCCGCCCCTACATTCGTTTCAAAAAGGAACTTGATGTCGCGATGCCGCGCGATTTCTTTCAGCGACAGGTAGTTTTCATATTCTGAAGACGCGGCTTCCTTGTTCGCCGCCACGACAGACACGTTTCCGTTGAGGAGGCTGTTGTAGAGAGCCGCTACTTCCGCACTCGCCGTGCAATCGACAAACACGGAGTTGAAGATGTTCATTTTCAAGATTTCGTCGCGCAATATGTCGGGGTTGCACGGTTGCCCGCGCCGATTGAGTTCGTCCTTGTAGTGGTCAAGGTCGAAACCCTCGCGTCGGAACATCCCCTTCTTCGAATTGGCAATCCCCACGATGTTTAGCTTAAGCCCGTTTTGCGACATGAGCTTCGGCTGCTGTTGGTGTATTTGCTCGAGCAGATTCCCGCCCACTGTCCCGATTCCGGCAACGAAAATGTTCAGCACCTTGTATTCTGAGAGGAAAAACGAGTCGTGGATGGAGTTGAGGGCCTTGCGAAGGTATTTAAGCTTTACGACAAACGAGATGTTTGTCTCCGAAGCCCCTTGCGCACATGCTATCACGCTGATGCCCGCCCTTCCGAGCGTACCGAACAGCTTCCCGGCGATTCCGGGTGTCCGCTTCATGTTTTCGCCCACGATGGCTATCGTGGCAAGGTCTTTCTCGGCTACGGTGTCGTTCATGTCGCCCTGCGAACGCTCAAGCGCGAATTCTTCGTTAAGGACTTTCACGGCGAGGTCGGCGTCGGCATTCTTGACGGCAAATGTCGTGTTGTTTTCCGAACTTGCCTGTGATACCATGAAAACGCTTATCCCGTTCTTCGCCAACGTGCGGAAGATACGGTAATTCACGCCGATGACTCCCACCATGCCCAATCCTTGTACCGTGATGAGGCAGGTATCGTTGATTGACGATATTCCTTTGATGAGGGCTTTCCCGTCATTCGCTGTCCGCTCGCGCGAGATATACGTCCCCGGAGCCTGGGGGTTGAAGGTGTTCAGGATACGGATGGGGATATTTTTATGATAGACAGGGTAGATTGTCGGCGGATAAATGACCTTTGCCCCGAAATTGCAGAGTTCCATGGCTTCCGTGAAGCTGAGGTGGTCGATGACGTATGCAGAGCTTATGACGCGCGGGTCGGCAGTCATGAAACCGTCCACATCCGTCCAGATTTCCAGTATTGAAGCGTCTAACGCTGCGGCGATGATTGACGCTGTGTAATCCGAACCTCCGCGCCCCAGATTGGTCACCTCGCCGTTGTCGGCATTCGATGATATGAAGCCGGGGACAATGGATACCTTGGGGAGAGGAGTGAATGCTTCTTTAATGAGGTGGTTCGTTATGTCGAAATCCACGATATGCTTGAAGAACTGTTTGCGCGTCTTTATGAACTTGCGTGAATCGAAAAGTTTCACGTCTTTGATTACATACGACAGGATGAGTGATGAAAGACGTTCTCCGTAGCTGACTATTGTATCGGATGTCTTCGGCGACAGGTCGTTGATGAGATATATGCCTTTGAGAATGTTGCCAAGCTCGTCGAGGAGCGACATTGCACGCCGTTGAGCGTCGAAACGCTTTGCCTTGTCCGGTATGGAGCCTTCAATCACGTCTAAATGGCGTGCGATGATTTCCGACAAAGCCTTTTCATAGCTTAAATCCCCTCGTGCCGCCAAAGCCGATGTGTTTAATAGCTTGTCCGTGATGCCTCCCAACGCGGAGACTACAACGATGACAGGTTCGTCGATGGCCTCGACGATTTTCTTTACGTTCAGTATGCTTCCGACAGAGCCTACCGATGTTCCACCAAATTTCAGTACTTTCATATAAATCGAATCAATTTGCTGCCGAAAGATACGGCGTGGCGGCAATATTAGGGAAGATTTTTCACATAAGCAACAGATTGTGAAAAGAAACGTAAAAAGGGAATGGAATATCTTTCGAATCCGTAAATCTTTTCTCCGTGAGGTAATAAAAACGAAGAATGGGAATATGGCGAGCGCACATCCCATTCTCTGTTTCTATTCTTGGATAATCCTATAAACCTGCGCCGTGGCAGTTCTTGTATTTCTTACCGCTTCCGCAAGGGCAAGGGTCGTTACGGCCTACACGCTTTTCGGCACGGATTGGTGCTTGGGGTGCAGCTTTGGCATTGATACCTGCGTTGCTGTTTGTGCCGGCTTTTTCCGTGCGGTATTTGCTCATATCCTCATGCGCTTCTTCTTGTGCACGTTGGATTTGAATCCGCTGGCGGGCTTCAGCTTCTAATGCCGCAGCTTGTTTGCTTGCGTTCTCGGCAGCTGCACGGCGGGCTTGTGCTGCACGGCGTTCTTCCGCGCTTGGCTCGCGCACAGGAATCTGCCCTCGCATCAGGATAGCGACAGTCTTGCGGTTCATGGAATCCACCATACTCTTGAAAAGGTTATAAGATTCCAGCTTGTAAATCAACAATGGGTCTTTGTTTTCATAACTTGCGTTCTGCACAGAATGGCGGAGTTCGTCCATTTCGCGCAGATGCTCTTTCCATGCATCGTCTATCGTATGGAGGACAACTAACTTCTGGAATGCTTTTGCCACCGATTTACATTCAGTATCGTAAGCCTCTTTAAGGTTGCAGGATACATTATACATACGTTTGCCGTCGGTAATCGGTATCAGGATGTTCTCGTACATTGCGCCCTGGTTTTCATAGACCTGCTTGATGACGGGGTTTGCGTATTGCGTCAGTCGCTCCATGCGTTTCTTGAACATATCCAGTGCGGTGCTGAACACCTTCTCAGCCTGAGCGTCAGCTTTCATGTTTTTGTAGTCATCTTCTGAGAGAGGGCATTCCATAGCCATTGTCTTGAAGATTTCTTGTTGCAAGCCTTTGTAGTCTGCCGCATCGACATATTCTTCTACTATTGCATTGGCAGTATCATAGATAGTGTTTAAGACGTCCAAACCGATACGCTCACCCATCAAAGCATGGCGACGGCGTGTATAAACCACATTACGCTGTGAATTCATCACATCATCATACTCCAACAGACGCTTGCGGATACCAAAGTTGTTTTCCTCTACTTTTTTCTGCGCACGTTCTACAGACTTGCTAAGCATACTATGCTCCAACACCTCGCCTTCCTTGAATCCGAGTTTGTCCATCAGCCCGGCTATCTTTTCTGAAGCGAAAAGACGCATCAGATCGTCTTCCAACGATATGTAGAACACAGATGAACCCGGATCTCCTTGGCGACCGGCACGACCTCGTAACTGCCTATCAACGCGTCGGCTTTCATGCCGCTCGGTTCCGATGATTGCCAAGCCTCCGGCAGCTTTCACCTCAGGAGAAAGTTTGATGTCGGTTCCACGACCTGCCATGTTCGTTGCAATAGTTACAGTGCTGGTTTGTCCTGCCAATGCAACGATTTCAGCTTCTTTCTGATGCAATTTTGCGTTCAATACATTATGTTTAATCTTGCGAAGTGAGAGCATTCGGCTCAGTAACTCGGAGATATCTACCGAAGTTGTACCCACCAATACCGGACGCCCGGCTTCCGTCAATCGAACGATTTCTTCAATGACCGCCGCATATTTTTCACGTTTTGTCTTGTATATACGGTCATTCAAATCCTTGCGGGCAATAGGACGGTTGGTTGGGATTACAACTACATCCAGTTTGTAAATGCTCCAGAACTCACCGGCTTCTGTCTCTGCAGTACCGGTCATTCCCGCCAGCTTATGATACATACGGAAGTAATTCTGTAGGGTAATTGTCGCAAAGGTTTGTGTTGCCGCTTCTACTTTAACCCGTTCCTTGGCTTCGATAGCTTGGTGCAGACCGTCTGAATACCGACGTCCGTCCATGATTCGTCCTGTTTGTTCGTCCACTATCAACACTTTATTGTCCATCACTACATACTCATCGTCTTTCTCGAAGAGAGTGTAGGCTTTCAAAAGTTGGTTTACAGTATGGACACGTTCGCTTTTTACTGAATAGTTTGCCAGGATTTCATCTTTCTTCGCTTGCTTTTCTTCCGGCGTGCCTTCCATGTTATCCAATTGGGAAAGCTCTGTTGTGATGTCTGGCATGACGAAGAATTCCGGGTCATCACTTTTGCCAGTAAGGAGGTCAATACCTTTGTCGGTCAGTTCTACACTGTTGTTCTTTTCATCAATTACGAAATACAGCTCATCAGTGGCCTCGTGCATGTGCCGCATATTCTCTGACATGAAGTATTCCTCGGTTTTCAGCATTTGAGCCTTTATGCTCTTTTCACTGAGGTATTTGATTAACGCTTTGTTTCGTGGAAATCCTTTAAAGGAGCGGTAAAGTTGCACTGTACCTTCTTCCACGACTTTAGGGTCATTGCTCGCCATCTTCTTTTTTGCCTCGATGAGCAGTTGGGAGCAGAGTGCCCGTTGCGCATTAACCACCACTTCCACATTGGGGCGGAAGATTTCAAAGAGTTGTTGTTCACCGCGAGGTACAGGTCCGGAAATGATAAGTGGAGTACGCGCATCATCAATCAACACAGAGTCCACCTCGTCCACTATAGCGTAGTTGTGTTTACGTTGTACAAGATCTCGCGGATTTGTTGCCATATTATCACGTAGATAGTCAAAGCCAAACTCATTGTTTGTCCCGAATGTGATGTCTGCATTGTAAGCCCGGCGGCGTCCTTCAGAGTTTGGCTGATGCTTGTCTATACAGTCCACAGACAGTCCGTGGAACATATAAAGCGGCCCCATCCATTCAGAGTCACGCTTCGACAGATAGTCGTTTACAGTAACAACATGCACTCCGTTACGCGTCATGGCATTAAGAAATACTGGCAAAGTCGCTACCAATGTCTTACCTTCACCCGTTGCCATCTCTGCAATCTTTCCTTTGTGAAGGACCACCCCACCAAACAGCTGCACATCATAATGTACCATGTTCCAGGTAATTTCATTTCCCCCGGCAATCCAATGGTTCGCATATATTGCCTTGTCTCCTTCAATGCGGACGAAATCGTGGGTTGTGGCAAGTTGGCGGTCAAAGTCATTTGCCGTTACAACTACTTCCTCGTTTTCAGCGAATCGGCGTGCAGTATCTTTCATTATGGCGAAAGCCTCCGGGAGTGATTCTTCGAGAACAACCTCCAGTTTGTCGGTTATTGTTTTTTCAATCTTATCGACTTCAGCCCAGACAGCTTCACGTTCTTCTAATTCTTTGTCTTCTATACCTTCGCGAAGTTGGTTCACTTTTGCACGTTCATCAGCAACATAGTCTTGTATGCGCTGCTTTATTTCGTCGGTTTTCGCACGCAGTTCATCATTGCTGAGAGCATGGATGGACGGGTAAACAGCCTTGATTTTTTCGACATACGGTGTGATTTCTTTCAGGTCACGCTGTGACTTGTTGCCGAACAGCTTCGTCATAAATTCGTTAAATCCCATTTGTATCTTTCTTTTATTTATATTCTGTTTTTATGTTTTGATAAGTTGTGCCGGAACTACATACACTGTAGCTTGTAACTACGAATTATGTGTCATGAGATTATACTCAATGTAGTTTTCGATTGTCCGGCGTGCAGCCATTTTCCTTTTTGGGGAGAAAGCTGCGGGAACACGGTGGATGCCTATTTTGCAGAGACTGCCGAGTTCGTCATCAGTTCCTGCAAGGGCATTGACTGCGAAGCGTTTGGTGGTCTGATTCTGAGGATGTATGTAATGGAAGGAGCAACCTCTGTAGCTTTTACCTCGCGGTATATGCGCTCCGGTTTTATACCGCAGCCGAGGAAAACGAGAGGTGTAATCGTAGCATTGTTGCGTATTATCTTGACCTTTTCCTGTGGATTGTCATAATTCAGTTGCCATCCGGGTTGAAGTTCTATAATGATATCGCCCCGGCTCAGATGGTGTGTGCCGTGACGGAAAGAAGCCGTGCTTTCATTCCAATCTCCAGTCTGGATGGCGTGTCCGGTAGTGGCTGCCTGCACTCCGCTGAACTGTTGGACAAAGTCCGCCGCTTTCTGCTGGAAGTCAGCCAAGTCCATTTTCGCATCTTCGATAGCCTTCCGGTTGAGGAAAATCTGGTTGTCATAGTATCCTGTGACCCATTTTGTTTCCTGCCCGTAAAGAGCCATAAGGTACATATTCAGGAGAGCTACGCAACGTTTCGGATGGAATTCACCACGGTTTATGCGAAGGTCGTCGGCGTATTCTTCCTCGCTTTTATAATATCCGGAACCTGTAAATACCACTAATGTCTTATCCAATCCGACTTTTTTATCTATCGTATCGAGCAATTTCTCGATGTCTTGGTCGAGCTGATAATAAGTATCTTGGATTTCCCGGGTGTATTCTTTGTTCATATTGCCACGGTAGTTCCCTGCATAATAGGTTACCGAGAGCATATCCGGACAATTCCGCGTTCCGAATCCGGCGTATTCTATAAACTGGATGGCAAGCCTGTTTATTTCCTTATTTACGAAAGGAGTAGTCTTAAGATTCTCGTAGCAATGGCGTTCTTTCGCGTTGAAAGTGTATTTAAAAGGAACGTCGTCAAGTATATAGGGGAAAGCATCATAACGCTCCAGAGGGAGCGAAGGTGTCCAGACCATTTGCTGTATTCGTGCCGGGAGCGATTCATTTCCGCTGTTGTAACGTTCCACATACCAAGGAACGGTATTGTAATATGTCGTCGTAGCCCATTTCCCGTTTGTATTGTCTATCCAAAAAGCCGCGTTGGCAGCATGTCCGGCGGAAAGGATAGCACTTTGGGGATTGGGAGCTATGGAATATACGTCGCTTCTGCCTTTTGATGCGATTTTCAGTTCATCCCCTATGGTAGAGCTAATCAATGCATTGGGGGAATAATTGTCCTTTGTGTAATTTCCCAGATAAGCAGGGTCGTTAAGTATCGGAAGTTCCCTTTCGTATTCGAAATCATACTTTTTATCTCCGGTAATGCCGGAAAAACAAGGGTTTGAACCGGTGAAAAGTGTGGCAAATGCGCTTGCCTCGTCGAGGTTGGAGAAATCAAAGCGGATATTTTTGTAAACTATGCCGTCATTCATCAGCCGTTTGAATCCGCGCTCCCCGAAAGTATTGTAAAAGTACTCGATATAGTCTCCGCGAAGCTGGTCCACAGTGATGCAGACAACCAACTTAGGGGCTTGCTGCTGCGCCTCCAAGTTTGTCGCTGCCAAAATAGCTATCAACGAAGACAGTAGTTTCCGTACTTTTTTATCCATTCTTTATGTTCTTGAGCCCTTGGTGCTTGTAGTGCGGCTTTCTCCGTATTGCCATCCAGCTTCTTAAAAGCAAACTTGACATCAATGGGATAAATGCCGCGTTCAAGTGTTGTGGGACAAAAATCCAGCCTGCCAGGGCGATTAAAAGCGCCGCAAAGTTAATAAAATGGTAATAATAAAACGCTTTTGTGCGAAATCTTAGGCAAAAAAACAGGCAAGGAAGGAAGTGGAAAGGATGTAGCCACAGCAAATTCCAGTTCGGGAACATACTTGGGTGTTCGGAAATAAAACTCAAAAAGAAAAGCAGGCATCCTGCCAGTCCGCCGATGGTAAAAAGCACCATATCCAGCCAACAAGCATATTTGGAGTTCCGTATTTCCCATAATGTCACGCACACCACGGCAATCAGGCACAGGCATCCGCACAGCAACGGGGTAAAGAAAGTGGTTTCGGGTTCCTCAGGTTCGGAGGGCAGGACATTAGTCTGCGAAACCAGCGGGCGGGATGTCCCGTCTTCAGCCTCGATTACCGCTTTGCCGAACGCTTCTTTCAGGTAGGAGGGGAGGAACATCATTTCATGCGGCGTGATTACACGGTCAGTAGGAGTTCCCATTATAAGGTCGCAGCCGAATGTAAGCCACGGCTTGTTCCTTGTGCAATAATTTATGATATCTCGGAAACTCCGCCCAGGGGGAGTCCATTCGGAATAATCAACTTTGCCGTCCACGTTATCCTCGACAATTTTCGCCGGGCGGGTCGAGCAGTTATCGAAGAAGAAGTTATATCTGTATTCCCGGTTCTCCGGCAAAGCGTTGGTTTGCAGAGCTTGCCAGATGGATTCCTTTTCATCGGCGGAAAGGTTGAGCACTTGCTCGGTAATGGTACTGCCGCGCATCAGGTATTCCGCCTGGTATTGCGCGTAAAGACCCACTCCAAGGATGTAGTCCGTTTCACCTTTCACAAAGCGGTATATGAAAAATGGCTTGTCGAAACTGAATACACCGTAGTTAAATACAAAATCGATTTTTTGGGCAGGGTCGCAGACCCGCAACGCAGCGTGCCCGTAGACAGTAAAGACTTCTTCTTCGTAAGGAGTACTGGTAAGCAGGCTGATTCGTGCTTCCTCGCTAAGCGGACGCGCCCCCGCAAGGGCGGTCTGCAAAAATACGAGTAGAAGCAGAAGAGAATACCTCATTCTTTGTTGTCCTATGTATTACAAATCGAGGAACGCAGGAGCGGGCAAGTGCATTCCTGCCATAGTAAGCTTGTTCTCTTTCGCGTATTCCAGGAATTTTTTGCGTGAAGCCACAGCCTTTGCAATGTCCATGTCGAACGATGCGCAAATCTCCGGATTTTTCAGCTGGATAGCAGCCCCGTGTATCAAATCCCCTATCACAAGGAAATTTCCCACTTGGTAAACCGTGTGGCCCGGTGTATGTCCGGATGCGTCCATAGCTTTTATGCCGCAAGGCAGCGAATCTTCGTAGTTGAAAAGATGAAGGCGCTCTTCGTATGCACTCATTGTCGAAACAACCTGTGCCTTGCGTTCTTCGGGCATTGCCATCCACCCGTCGTATTCAGCTTTCGGGACATAAACCTCCGCGCGTTTGAACACCGGCGTATTTTCCTGCATCATACCCCCTATGTGGTCGCCGTGGAAGTGAGTTATAAAAATGTAATCAATACCGTCAGGTTCCACGCCCAACGATTTCAGCGAAGAAAGCAGCAAGCTGTCGGCATTTCCGTTGGCTGTGTCGAAAAGGATGTTTTTCCCATCCGTCTGTAGAAGGAAACAACTCATCGACGACAACGCGCCACCTTCGGGCGAGAGTGCTTCTATCTCGCTGCTGTCTGCCCCGCTGAAGATTGAATTCGACATCCGCCGTTCGTTAGGATTGTCCTGTATCCAAGTCATCTTCAACCCGTCGTGGGTGATTGTCTTAGTCTTTTCTGATTGTTCACCGGCAAGAGCGAAAACACTGTTGCTCTTCGTCCCGGCAGCAAGCAAAAGACCCAAACCTGCCATTTTGTGAAACCATTCCCGTCTTTTCATATTCATTATATTTAAAATGGTGGATAAATTTGCCTGCAAGTATAATGAAAAAATCGCAAAGGGTACTGTTTGTATATTATGAAATCCGGAGAAAGTCAAAATTGCCTGTTAATCT
>CAYZTO010000092.1:0-3695 GCA_964481365.1 uncultured Parabacteroides sp.
AGATTGTCCCATATTCGCCTTTGTTTCAGATGAGGGCAAAAGTAGGTAAAATATACGGGAAATCCTTTATCTTTGTCTTTTGTAAAATCTTTTAAAAGTTATGTCGGTAAAAGCGTATATCGAGGAAAATAAGGAACGGTTCCTTTCGGAATTGTTTTCGTTGATACGTATCCCTTCAGTCAGTGCGAAACAAGAAAATAAGGCTGACATGGAGGTTTGTGCCCGTCGTTGGGCGGAAATATTGTTACATTCAGGGGCGCAGAGGGCAGAGGTCATGCCTACCGAAGGGAATCCAATCGTGTATGGCGAGCGGATTATCAATCCCCGGAAACCTACAGTGTTGGTTTATGCCCATTACGATGTCATGCCTGCCGAGCCACTCGAATTATGGAAGAGTAATCCCTTTGAACCGGAAATACGGGACGGGCGCATATATGCCCGTGGGGCTGATGATGACAAAGGACAGGCGATGATGCAGGTGAAAGGGTTTGAATCAGCCTTGCATGAAGGAATATTGGATTGCAACGTGAAGTTTATTTTTGAGGGAGAGGAAGAAATCGGCTCGCCAAGCCTCGAAGGTTTCTGTGAAAGGAACAAAGAACTCTTGAAGGCTGATGTTATCCTTGTTTCGGATACGAGCATGGTGAGTGCGGATGTCCCTTCGCTCACGAGTGGTTTGCGAGGCCTGGCTTATTGGGAAATTGAAGTCACGGGACCTAACCGAGACCTCCATTCGGGGCATTTTGGCGGGGCGGTGGCTAATCCCATCAATGTGTTGTGCCATCTGCTTTCAAGTATCATCGATTCTGACGGCAGGATAACAATCCCCGGTTTTTATGATGACGTGGAAGAGCTTTCGCCAAGGGAGCGTGAAATGATTTCGCAGATACCTTTCGATGAAGAAGAATATAAGAAAGCTATCGGAGTGGAATCTCTATTCGGGGAAAGGGGTTATTCGACTTTGGAGAGGAACAGCTGCCGCCCGTCGTTCGATATTTGCGGGATTTGGGGTGGTTATACAGGTGAGGGAAGCAAAACTGTTTTGCCTTCGAAGGCATACGCGAAGGTTTCGTGCCGCCTTGTCCCCAATCAAAGGCACGAGAAGATATCGGAACTTTTCGAGGAATATATCATGGCTGCGGCTCCGGCAAGTGTGAAAGTAAAAGTTACCCCGAAGCATGGCGGCGAGGGTTATGTATGCCCAATCGAGATGAGTGCTTATAAAGCTGCCGAAAAGGCGATGTCAATTGCTTTCGGGAAGACCCCGCTTGCAGTGAGGAGGGGAGGAAGTATTCCCATTATATCTACATTCGAGCAGGTTTTGGGTATAAAAACAGTGCTCATGGGTTTCGGGCTGGAGCAGAACGCCATCCATTCGCCCAACGAAAGCTGCCGCCTCGATTTTTTCTACAAAGGAATTGAAGCGGTTGCCGAATTTTACAGAGAATATAAAGGATAATATTTATGACAATACTAATCAAGAACGTTTTGCTCGACGATGAGATTAAGGATGTCTTCATTGAGGGCAAGTACATTAAAAATATCGGAAAGGGTATTACGACAGACGCCAAAAAGGTAATCGATGCAAAAGGGAAAGCCATAATTCCGGGCTTTGTGAATTGCCATACTCATGCGGCAATGACACTTTTCCGTGGTTTTGCCGATGATATGAAACTTATGCCGTGGCTGCACGACAAGATTTGGCCCCTTGAGGCTAAGCTGACCCGTTCAGACATCTATTGGGGGACAAAACTCGCCTGCCTTGAGATGATTAAGAGTGGGACGACCTCGTTTGCCGATATGTACTTCAATATGCGGGGTATTGCAGACGCTGTTGAGGAAATGGGGCTCCGAATCCTGCTCGGCGACACGTACATCGACAACTTTAATCCCGATTTGGCTGAAAAAGCGAAAGAACACACAAAACGAACCTTCAAAATGGTCTCCGACGAGTATGGCGAAAGAATACAAATGTCGCTCGCGCCCCATGCCATCTATACCGTATCCGGAGAATTGCTGCAATGGCTCGACGGCTTCTCCCAAGAAAATTCTTTATTGATGCAAATACACGTTGCCGAGACTGCCGGGGAAGTTTCAGACTCGGTGGAGAGGTTCGGCTACACTCCTGTACGATATTTATACAAGTTGGGAATCCTTTCCCCGCGTCTTATAATCGCGCATGGGCTGTACATTGATGATGACGAGATTAGAATGCTTGCAGACCACGGGGTAAAGGTAGTGCACAACCCTGCATCGAACATGAAACTCGCGTCGGGCGGGAAATTCATGTTCAAGGAAATGAAGGAAGCCGGAATCACTGTTGGTTTGGGGACGGATGGCTGCGCTTCATCCAACAATCTCGACATGGTGGAAGTAATGCGGCTCTCTTCCTTCTTGGGTAAGGTGTGGAGGAAAGACCCTGAAGTTCTTACGGCCCGGGAAATGCTGGAGGCGGCAACGCTTTCGGGCGCGAAGGTCTTGGGATTGAAGGCGGGGCGTATCGCTGAAGGTTTTCTTGCCGATTTCTCGCTCGTGGAGATGCACTCTCCGGCTTTTACGCCTAATTTCAACCCTGTGTCGAACCTCGTTTATTCTGCCAACGGCAGCTGTATCGACACGGTGGTGTGCAATGGGAAAATCCTAATGGAAAACCGCGTCGTGCCGGGTGAAGATGAAATTATTGAGAAGGCATCGCAGGTTGCTTTCGATTTGGTTAAACGTTAGAAAACAAAATATGCTATGAAGTACGAATTGTATGCCGAAACGGCAGCCTACCTTGCGGCTTGTCTGCCCCATGTTCCGGAGACGGCAATAATACTTGGCAGCGGGTTGGGCACGCTTGCCGACGATTTGGAGGAACCTACCGTTATTCCGTACCGCCAGATTCCCAATTTCGTCTCATCTACCGCCACGGGGCACAAGGGAAACCTTATCCACGGCAAACTTGGCGGTAAGTTTGTAATCGTTATGCAGGGGCGTTTCCATTATTACGAGGGTTACACGATGGATGAAGTCACTTTCCCCGTGCGTATCATGAAGTTGATTGGTGTTAAAAACCTTTTGGTCTCGAATGCCGCCGGGGGGATAAACCCTGCTTTCAAGATAGGCGACCTGATGATAATACGCGACCATATTAATATGCTTCCAAACCCGCTTATAGGTCCGAACGAAGTAAATTTCGGCATTAGGTTCCCGGATATGACGCGCGCGTACGACAGGGAATTTATCAGGCTCGCCGAGGGCATTGCGCAGGACTTGAAAATTCCAGTCAAGCAAGGAGTATATGTAGGTTTGACAGGACCGTCTTACGAGACTCCCGCCGAGTACGCTTTTTACGGCAAAGTGGGCGGAGACGCCATCGGTATGAGCACAGTTTCGGAGGTGATAGTCGCAAGGCATTGCGGAATCCGCGTTTTCGGGATGTCTGTAATCACAAATGAGGGATACCACTTCGACGACGACTTTGAAAATGATGCAGAAGACGTGATTGTGCAGGCGGGCAAGGCTTCCCGGAAAATGTCAGCCTTGTTCAAGGAGCTTGTCGCGAGTATTTAGCACGATTCAATGGCGGTTTTGCCCTACGCTACCATTGGATAAAAATATTTGAAGCCGCCGGCATCTCCGACAGGACTAAATAAAAATATTTAGGGGTGATTTATATGTATTCCAAGGCTAAATAAAAATATTTGGAGCCG
>CAYZTO010000092.1:3795-10082 GCA_964481365.1 uncultured Parabacteroides sp.
CGCCGTGCAGGGACAAAATAGAAGGAGGAAGCATTGAAACACGCCTGTTTCGAGCCTCCTCCTTTTCATTTAAAAAAACACTATGAAAGACTTAGTATTCCTTTTCGTTGGCAAGGTTCCACATATTCAGGAACGATGCCTTCGTAATATCAACGAGTTTCTCCCAGTTGATACGTTGCACCTCATCGCTCGGCTGGTGGTAATCCGGATGCCCGTCCGTATGGTACCAGATTATAGGGATGTCCCGCTTGGCGAAAGATGAATTGTCGCTCCCGCCGACAGGCCTGTCCCACGGGCGGTAATTGGGCTTCAGCTTCAGATTGTAGGTCACAATGTCGTTCTTCAGCCAATCGCCGAAAGCAGGGTGTGCTTCCGTATAGAAATACACCACGTGCTCGGGATTATTTTCATCGTTATTGCGCCCAATCATGTCGAAGTTGAGGTAACCTTTTATCTGCTTGGTGAAAGGGCAGGTTTCCATGAAATATTCCGAGCCGAGAAGACCCTTCTCTTCACCGTCCCAGAAAGCAAAGATTACCGTCCTTTCCGGTTGTTCACCCGTCTCAAGGAAAGCGCGGGCTATCTGCAGCACTGCCGACACCCCGGAGGCGTTATCATCTGCCCCATTGTATATCTGGTCGCCTTCGAGCAGCGGGTCTATCCCCAGATGGTCGTAATGCGCACCCACGATAACGTACTCGTCTGTTGTCTTGCCGTCTATTTTAGCCAAAACATTCCGAAGGGAGAGTTTCTGGTGGTGCGGTTCCTTCTTAATAATTTCAATTGAATCCGGGTTCACCTCGTAGCGGCCTTTCTTTTGCCTTTCTTTCCTGTATGCGTCGAAAGGTTGGAAATAAGAATCTCCAAAGAGGGGCTGCAAGCCCAGAGTTTTCAGGTAAGATTCTATATACTTCCCTGCAATGCGCCCGCTTGGGTATCCCGCCTCGCGACCTAACAGTTCATCACTCGCAAGGAAACCTACGTGGGCTTCAGCCGTTGCCCGGTTGATGGTTTCCAAGCCTTTCTTTTCGGGAGACTCTGCCCACGCGGATACCGCGCAGGCGAGAGCCAGCAGATTTAAAGCCAATTTGTTCATATTTCTTAGATGTGTAATTTGTTTAGTTGCTGAAATGTCATTGTATCGTGGCTACAAGGTTCCTGTCACCGAAGGCATTGTCCACCCTCGCCACATTTACCCAGAATTTACTGTCGTGAAGCCATTCGAGCGGGAATGCTGCTTTTGAACGGCTGTAGGGATGCGCCCATTCGTCGGAGCATACTTCATATTCAGGATGCGGCGCGTTCTTCAGCACGTTGTCTTTGGCATCGGCATTGCCGTCCTCGACCTCTTTTATCTCTTCCCAAATGCATTCAAGGGCTTCTATGAAGCGGTCAAGCTCTGCTTTGCTTTCGCTTTCGGTGGGCTCTACCATCAGCGTGCCATGTACGGGAAATGAAAGGGTGGGAGCATGGAATCCGAAGTCCATAAGTCTTTTGGCAATGTCGTTCTCGTCGATTCCCGACCTTTCTTTTATTTTTCTGCACTCGAGAATCAGCTCGTGCCCCACATGTCCTTTGGAACCAGTGTAAACAATGCCGTAGGTGTCTTTCAAACGCGCAGCCAGATAGTTGGCATTCAGGATTGCGACCTTCGTATTCATTGTTAAGCCCTCGGCACCGAGCAGGCGGATGTATGCGTAAGTTATCGGAAGTATACCTGCGCTTCCGAAAGGAGCCGATGAAACCGTGTTGAGGCAACCTCCCGTCGTTTCAGGATGTTGTGGAAGGAAGGGAAGCAGATGTTTGGCTACGCAAATCGGTCCTACGCCCGGTCCTCCTCCGCCATGCGGTGAAGCGAAAGTCTTGTGTAAATTCAAATGGCAAAGGTCGGCTCCGATGGCAGCCGGATTTGTCAATCCTACCTGGGCATTCATGTTGGCGCCGTCCATATAAAGTTGTCCTCCGCAAGCATGGACTATTTCGCACATTTCTTTGATGTCTTCTTCGAAAATCCCGTGTGTGGAAGGATATGTTATCATACTTGCAGCAAGAAAATCCTTGTTGGCTTCAACTTTTTCCCTGAAGTCTTCCAAATCTATGTTCCCGCCGTCATCGCATTTGACGGTTACGGTCGAAAATCCGCATTGGACGGCACTCGCTGGATTTGTTCCATGTGCAGATGCCGGTAGGATGACGATATTCCGGTGTCCTTGTCCCTTGCTTTCCAAGTAGGCACGTATAATTCTTAATCCGGTGTATTCACCAGCGGCTCCGGAGTTCGGTTGTAAAGTACAGCCTGCGAATCCTGTTATCTCGCAAAGGTAGGATGACAAGTTTTCTATCAGTTCTGTATATCCTTCAACCTGTTCTTGCGGGGCGTAAGGGTGGATGTTCTGGAATTTCGACAAACTGAGCGGAAGCATCGACGATGCGGGGTTAAGTTTCATGGTGCATGAACCAAGGGGAATCATCGACTGCGCCAGCGAGATGTCCTTCCGCCCAAGTCTCGTGATATACCGCATCAATTCCGTTTCTGTGTGGTATTTATTGAAGACATCAGCCTGCAGGAAGCCTGAATTGCGGGCAAATCCCTTGTCGAACCATACGGTTTGGGTTGGTATGTCTTTATCAAGCGTGTATTCTTTGCCGGCTGCTGTTGCAAAAATATAAAGCAAGATGCCGAGGTCTGAGTCTTGCGTTGTCTCGTCGAAACTAACCCCGACCATGCCGTCCCCGAAATAACGCAGGTTTACACGATAGTCCAACGCAGTCTCCTGCAGCTTTTCTTCCGGAAGTCCGGCGGGCAATTCAATCTTCAGCGTGTCAAAATAATTTTCATTAAGCTGTTTATACCCTAACTTTTCGATTTCTTTAGCGAAGAAACCGGAATACGAATGGATGCGTCCTGCTATATCTTTCAATCCGTCTGCGCCATGATAAACGGCGTAGAATCCTGCCATAGATGCAAGCAGAGCCTGTGCCGTGCAGATGTTTGATGTGGCTTTTTCACGCTTGATGTGCTGTTCGCGGGTCTGTAAAGCAAGCCGGTAAGCCTTGTGCCCGTATGCGTCTTTGGATACTCCGATTATACGGCCCGGAATCTGGCGTTTGTATTCATCTCGCGTGGCGAAATAAGCGGCGGATGGTCCACCGTAAAACATTGGAATGCCGAATCGCTGGCTTGAACCGAATACTACGTCGGCTCCCCATTCTCCGGGAGGGGTGAGCAACACGAGGCTCATCAAATCTGCTGCTACGGCAACTTTGATTCCGTTCGCGTGCGCACGATTCACAAAATCGGCATAGTCCTCAATCGAACCGTCTGAGTTCGGATATTGTATGATGACAGCGAAAATATGCCCGTCCAACTCTGCATTCTTGTAATCCCCGAATTTCAGCTTGATGCCTTGGGGTATTGCCCGCGTATGAATGACGGCCTTTGTCGATTCGAATACTTTATTATCTATGAAAAGGGTGTCCGCACCGGATTTTACCTGTGCACGCGTCCGCGCATTGAATAACATGGTTGCTGCTTCGGCTGCCGCAGTAGCTTCATCGAGCAAAGAGCAGTTGGCAAGGGGCATGGCTGTCAAGTCACATATAACAGTCTGGAAATTCAAGAGTGCCTCCAGCCTGCCTTGCGAAACTTCAGCCTGGTATGGCGTATAAGAAGTGTACCAGACAGGATTTTCAAACACATTCCTCATTATAGGGGCGGGACAAACGGTATCGTACCATCCCATTCCTATGTATGAGGTGAATGCTTCATTCTTCGATGCCAAATCTTCGATGTGTTCGGCAAATTCTCTTTCGGTCATAGGCTCCGGCAAGTCCAATGGATGGCTTAGACGGATGTTTTGAGGTATAGTTTCGTCTATAAGTTTGTCTAATGACTCGATTCCAATCGCATCCAGCATTGGTGCGATTTCTTGAGGAGTGACACCAAGGTGTCTGCAAACAAATTTGTTTGTGTCCATGATGAAAAGGAATTAAATATAAGGATTATGTTCTTGTTCATATTTGATTGTTGTTGCCGGACCATGTCCTGTATATACGCGAGTGTCCGGCGGCAATGTAAGTAGTTTCTGCCTGATTGCTGAAACCAAAACCTGATGGTTTCCGCCCCATAAATCAGTGCGTCCGATGCTTCCCATGAATAAGGAGTCGCCTACCACCACGAATTTGTCATCAGGGGAATAGAATGCCAACCCTCCCGGCGAATGTCCAGGTATTTCAAGTACATGCAATGCAGAGTTGCCGAATGATATGCTGTCTCCCTCTTTCAGGTATCCTTTTAAAGGGACGTTCTTGATGTGCATCGGCAAACCGAACGCCTTGCTTTGTTCTTCAGCCGTTGGCAGTATTTCATCGGCTTGACTTGCTTCCGGACGGATACCATACGTTTTCTCGATATATTCGTTCCCGAAGATATGGTCTAAGTGCAAATGCGTGCAGACATAGCGCTTCAGAGAAAGGTTTTCGGCTTCTATGTATCCCGAAAGCCGTTGCTTTTCGCTATCGCGCATGCAACCGCAATCTATCAGGACTGCCTCTTTCGTTTCATCGTGCAAAAGGTACGTATTCTCAGAGAAATAATTCACTTCAAAAGACTTGACTGTAATCATAGCGATACGTAAACGACTTTCTTGGTTTCGAAATAGCTTTCCTTGAAATAATCGGACAATTCGATGCTCATTGCTTTCTTTCGGAAGGGGAGGATTTCGTGTTCGAGTTCTCCCCCCTTCAGACATATCAACCCGTTGGGCAAAGCATTGCGTTGTTCTCTCCGGATGTTCTTCTGTATTACTTTTACAAGATTGGCAAGGGGCATGACAGCGCGGCTTACGACAAAGTCGAACATTTGTTTCTCCTCTTCCGCGCGGCAATGGCGGAAGGTAACATTCTTCAGCCCGATGCTTTCTGATACCGCTTGCGCGACTTTTATCTTTTTCCCCGTGCCGTCGATTAAATGGAACCGGACATTTGGGAAGAATATGGCGAGGGGAATGCCCGGAAACCCGCCGCCCGTTCCTATGTCCATCACTTCAGTGCCATCTTTGAAATGCAACATTTCCACTATGCCGAGGGAATGGAGAACGTGGTGCAGGTAAAGGTTCCCGATGTCTTTGCGTGAAATCACGTTGATTTTCGAGTTCCAGTCGGCGTACAGGTCGTATAGCGCAGTGTATTGCCCTACCTGCTCCGGGGTGAGTTCCGGGAAATATCCCTTTAATGTTTCCAGCTGCCCTGCGGCAACGTGCGCGTCGTCGTTTGTCTGTTCCATCATCATTGTTTATTAAAAATCGATTCTCCCGGATATCGGGTTGTCTTCCTTCATCAATGGCTTTATCTGCTCGAATCCCAGGTGGACTTCGGTAGCTCCCAAGGCATAAGCGGCTATCTCGTACTCGTTGAATGTGTAGGTGATGCCCGTTGCGTCTATGTAGAAGTTGTCGTTGGGATATATTTCATCTATACTGAAGTACCCTATGTCTTCGAGGTCTTTCTTATTGTCGAGTTCGTTCTTTCTGGCTATCTCCTCGACCAGCAACTCGGCAAGTTCGGTTTCATACCCGTCCACGAAGAGGTCTTCTTCCGTTATGTGCCTGCCGTTTTCCAGGTCGATGGTGAAATTGGTGAAACTGTGCGAACCGTGCGCCCCGCCGGTGTAGTTTTCGAAACTTACGCTATACGACAGCAGCCCGTTCTCGTTGTAGAGAATAACGTCCGACGACATCTCGTAGTATGAATACCATGCGCCCTGCAGTTCATTCTCCGCAAGGTCTTTGCTGAATATTTCTTCCAACTCTTTGTAGTTCTCCACGTAATCATCGGCGTATTGCTGTATCGCTTCTTGCGGTGTGAGCTGTTCATATTTCTCGCCGAAGTAAGACGATATGAATTGCTTCTGGACATCGGGCAGTATTGCCTTGTTTTTGCAATCTACCGGATATACAAAGTTTAGCGTCAGGTTACAATTAGGATTGTCGGGATTCCCGAGCAGATGATAGGTTCTTTCCACTTGCAGGGAATCCAGCTTGGCGCTGTTCTTTGATTTTTGCCCAGCCGGCTGGTTGCAACCTGCTATGCACAAGGCAACGCCTATCAATGCGGCATGGGGTAACGGAAACTTTCTATTCATAGGTACATTGTTAAATACTGTCCAAAGGTAGGACAATAATGCGAATAGACAATAAAAAAGGAAAAGTAAAAAACGCAGATTCATCATCGGGGCGTGGGCGGCACTGTGAATACGTTGATTTTTAGCATGGCGACGCCGTCGGGAA
>CAYZTO010000093.1:0-5221 GCA_964481365.1 uncultured Parabacteroides sp.
TTCTTTGTATGCGTACCGGCACCCAGCGTTACCCGTTCTTCGCCTACACGGATTTCGGCTGTACAGTCGGCCGGAATGGTAACAGTTAGTTCAACCTCGTCGCCTGTTTTCTTCCATTCGCTCGTGATAAGGCCGCGAACGGAATGATACGAACCTTTTGCCCAATCCAATCCTTCCACAAAATGAGGCGTAATCAGAATGTGACGGAATCCGGGAGCTTGCTCGTCGTAATTAATACCAGCCAACTGATTCATCATCCAAGCCGAAACATCACCCAGAAAGACATGATTGAGGGAGGCATCTCCGAACTCAGGGCTAAGCGTCCACGTTTCGGGCAAAGTCGTGTACTTCATCGTCTCCATCCAGTAGCCCCACGAGGGCGCATCGGTCTTCGTCACCATCTTCATCGCATCTTCCACGTAACCATAGCGCGTCAGCATAGCTGGAACGGTTTTACTGCCTAACAAACCAAAATCGAGAAAATGGTTGTTCGCCCGCACCACTTTGCACAGTTTATCTGCTACCAACTGCTCCTTACCTTCCGGGACAAGCCCCAAATAAAGGGCAACCGCCTGTGCGGTTTGAGTCCCTTCGGCATAGACACCTGTCTCGGGATGAAAGAACTTTTGATTGATAAGCGATTTCAACGCTTCGGCTTTCTGTCGATAAGGCGTTGCATCTTTTCCCAAAAGAGTTGCAAAGCGTGCCATCAGGCAGTAATCCAAATAATAATAGGCAGTTGACGTATAGGTATTGTTCGTTGTTGCTTTCCAAGACAACCAATCGCCCAGTCCGAACGTCAGGACTCCGCCCTCTTTCTCTTTCGTCTTCAGATAATCCAGATAGCGGAGCATCGTCGGGTACAAACGTTCGATGCTGTGTGTCGTCCCGTAATAATTATAGAGGGCATTCGGAATGATGAACATCGCGGCATCCCACACCGGTCCGGGCCATTCGCCATACCCCCAACCGCTCGACGGAATAATCCCGGATATATCGCCAATGCTGTCCCGCTGATTATCGATAAAGTCGTTCATCCACTTCTCATACAGCGTAATGCCGTCGAATCCCAACAATGCCAAGTCTATCGCGACATGGGCGTCTGCCGTCCAACCGTTCTTTTCCCGTTGTGGGCAATCGGTCGGGATGCTGTGCAGGTTACTACGATAAGCCTGCATCGTCGCGTTCCAAATCTTGTTTAGTAGGGGATTCGAACAAGAGAACTGCCCGACCGGTTCAACAGCCGTATGCATAAACAATCCCGTCAAACTCTCTTGCGTCAACTTAACCGGTGCAGAACTCTCTACTTCGACATACTGAAATCCGTGATACGTGAACGAAGGCATGAACACCTCCTCCTCGCCTGTCCCTTTCAGAATAAAAACATCCGTCTGGAATACTTCATCCGGTTTCACCGGGTGGTAATAGACATTGATATTCCCCTGTTCCAAACGACCGTCCGGTTTGAGTAGTTCGCCATGCTTCAGCGTAATGCGCGTACCGGGAGCACCTTTGACCTTCAGGCGACAAAGTCCTGCAAAGTTTTTTGCGAACGAGAAGACATACAGCCGGTCACCGAATGCCTTCATCGAAACAGGTTTCAGCTCTTCCGTTACCTGAATGGCAGGCATCTGCTGAGCAGCCAGCAACAGGGCCGGAGCTGAGGTCAATGTTGCCGGAGTCCACTGGCTGTCGTCGAATCCGGCGGCATTCCATCCCGTTTCTTCCAGACGGGCATCATACTTGTCGCCGCTATAAAGATTATTATAGGTATAAGGCCCCGTAGCGGTGCGCCAACTGTCGTCCGTTGCGATGACCTCTTCTGTTCCGTCGGCATACCAAAGACGCAATTCGCAAAGCATACGCGGACGATTACGCCAACGAGCCGTCTCGAAATTCCAGACGGCAACCGACTGTTCGTTATACCATCCGTTGCCCAATACCGCCGCGACAGCATTCTCTCCTTGCTGCAAAACAGAAGTAACATCGTGCGTTACATAAAGAATCCGTTTATCAAAATGCGTATATCCGGGATCCAGATAGTGATTCCCTACCCGCTTCCCGTTCAGGAACAGCTCATAATAACCCGCCGCAGCGATGTAAAGGCGTGCCTCTTTTACCTGTTTATCGACGGCAAACGATTTGCGAAACATCGGAGCCGGCTCAAACTCCTTGTCATGTCCGTCGGTAATCCATTTACCAGACCAGTCTGAGAAGGAAAACTTAGCTGTCTCGAACGTTGCCGTTTCAGACGTCCGGCAACGATTGCCCGCTTCGTCCCAAACCGTCACATTCCAATAATAGCGCGTGTGAGGCTTCAAAGACAGGTCTCCCCGATACAGACTCAACTTGTCCGGCGAAGTCCCGATATGGATTTCTGAACGAGAGGCTTTGAAATTAGCTTCATCGCCAGCATACTCCCATGTAAAACGCGGTTCTTGGGTATCCAGTCCGATAGGATTGCGTAAATATTCCGTCCGCAAATTGACCGGAACAGTCTGTTCGTTTTTCCCCTCGCAACCTAGTAAGAGAAGACAAACGGACAAAGTTATACAAAACAAATTACTACTTTTCATATCTTTCGGTTTAACGTAAAACTTTCACTTCAGCCGGTGCGTCAATCTGGCTTTCTACCGTTCCGTCCGATTGTTTTTCATGACGGATTTTAATGATGCCATAAGGGGTTGGGAATGTTCCTTCCACCCATTCCAAATCACCCAAATGAGGCGTGATGCGCACTTCGCGGCATCCCGGTTTCACCACCTGAACACCCAGCACATACTCACTCAGCCAAGAGGTCGGCCCGGATGCCCACCCGTGACATAAGCTATGGCGAAATCCCTTGTAACAATACGCGCCATAGTCGCCATGAATATCTTTTTTCCCAGCGGGTATCAGCTCGTCGATGCGCGCCGCGTCGGGCAACCAATCCAGATTGAAATCTTCCCAAAAAGTAGTGGCGCCCAAATCAAGCATCGCTCCCCAAAACTGACGAATCACGTCGAGCGCTCCCTGATAATTGCCGGCAACCGCCATCGCCCGCAACATATAATAACCATAGAACGTAGAGAAGCCATGTCCGCCATTCACTGAGAGATATTCTTTATCAGCTTTTTGAGGGTCCATCAACCCGGCCAATGCCAGCAAAGAGGCAGCTTGCTTCGAACCCGGTGCATCCGGTGCAATATCTGACTTCAAGAAAGGCTTAATCACTTTCGGTGCCGCTTTGACCATCTTCTTCCACACCGATTCGCACTCGGCAGCCAATGCCTCTTCCCCCAAAATCCCGCACAATTCGCTTCCCGCCTTCATTGCCTGTGCCATCAAAGCCTGCAAACCTGCATTAATGGCAAGCGGATTCTCGCTGGAAGGCCAGTCGAGGAAACGGCCGCCGCCGGCATCGAGCTGCTCAAGCCCATCTTCACTCACTTTGGTCATCAACAGACGGAGTAAATCGCATAGATATGTCTTTTGCTCTTTCAAGTAATCAAGGTCACCTTGATAATAATACCAATCCCGCTGAATCAATATCCACCACATGGAATAGGTACACATATTGTTCATCCATCCGGGCAGCGGCGTGACGTCGCGTACAAGGTCGAGGCTTTTCGGGATTACTTCATTGTATCCGAAAACGGTACAGACCGTCATCACTTCCGGATGCAAATCCCCGATCCAGACCAGACGGTCGCGCTTGATGCCGTCCCAAATGTATTCTTGCATGTTCAGATGCACCGTATAAGCCCCCGTCTGCCAAATCAGGTTCAGACGTTCGTCGTTGCAACGGAACGAACCTTTGTATGGAATATCGCGATAGGTAGAGATGGCACGCACCTCTTTCAAGTGCAATTCTGCCGAATCGTCCAGCAAATCGATGCGCGCGAAGCGGAATCCGGAGTTCCCGACCTCCAGCACGCCCAACCACGGCAGACGAACCGTAAAGTCGCGCATGGCATGGTCGTTGCTCGCCCCGTTCTTCCCGTCTATGTCGCACATCGCCTCGCTCACCGATTCGCCGAAACGGATGCGTACCGCCACAGGCTCATGCGAAGCCGGCATGCCGGTCACCAGCTGCAAGCCACCCTGTAACTCCTTGCCGAAATCGAGCAAAATAGCCGGATGCCGGTCGGCCGTGCTGGTCAGTTTGCAAATTGTGAAATTCGACAAATCGGTCTGTCCGTTGCCGGGAAGGAGCAAATGTTCCGCCCCTTGTATCAACTCGCTCTCTTGCTGCCAGACGATACGCGTAGGCGACAGGTATTCGCGCGCTCGGCTGTCGCGCTGCCGGGCAAATAAACAAGCCGCCATCAAACTGAAAACAAACAAATATACAGCTTTCATGATGCCAACAATTTAACTGATTACAATCCGAAAGCAGGAACCAAATCCTCCAACTGCTTGTCCGTCATGCCGGCAGGCAGGTCGCATCCGGCCATGCGGGCAGCGAAATAGATTTGCGCCGACTTGTTCAACGTATCAATCGCGTCGAAACATTCAATCAAATCCTCTCCGACCGCCAAGATGCCGTGCTTCTCCCAAAAGACGACGTCGTGCTTGACCAGCTGCTTGATGGTTGCCCGCGCCAAATCCAGCGTACCCGGAATCTCGTAAGGCACGATGCCGACACCTTTCGGCACGATGATGCGGCACTCCGGTATCATCCCCCACAGCGTGCGCGTGATGACATCCGAGTCGAGGAACGGCTTGTGGTGCGTCATGCCGACCAACTCCGTCGGATGCGTGTGCAACACCACCCGGTTGTTCCGCCCCAAGCCACGCAGGTAATCGTGCATCATCAGATGCGAAGGCAGTTCGGATGTCGGCATGATGCGTTCTTCGGCAATGATGTCATAGCTTTTCCCGTCGGCAGCGATGCGAATCAACGCCCCGTTCGCCAGCGGCGCCTGCGCCACATAGCGCATCCGTTTACCCGTACCCGTCACATAGAAAAAGTTTCCGGCCAAATGGGGCATTGCCTCCTGCAAGGGAATCGATTCGCCCAACGCCGGAAGCGCCTTTTCTTCGTTCCCCATTAAAGAGGTTACATTCACAGAAATATTCCCGCCGTTGCGTTCCGCCCATCCTTTTGTCCACAGATAGCCGGCCACTTCGGCGACGCGACCGATTTCGGCCATCAACTCTTTATTGTTTCTAATCCATTCCATTTATATTCGTTCTTAATCCTAATTCCATTTTGAATCGTATGCGCTCGCAGCAAGCC
>CAYZTO010000093.1:5321-10063 GCA_964481365.1 uncultured Parabacteroides sp.
GGGAACAAAAGCGAGAAAATCAGGAGCGCCATGCCGCATACGAGCACGACCAGCGTTTTCCGGCTTACCCCTTTCCATTCCTTCAGGACGATTCCCCAGACATTGCTGAAGAAAACGTTTAGCGACATCAGGATGCTCCACGAGAAGGCGAGCATCACGGGCGAATCGGTAAAATAGCTCTTTCCCATCCCCAGCCCGAAGAACTGCGAATACCACAAGACGCCGGCAAGCGCGCAAAATAACACATTATTCACGAGAACGCCGCCCGAGACTGAGAAATAATCCCTGCCCGTCTTATTTTTCCTATTCTGATAGAGGCAATAAGTGGCATTCGTGAAGAATCCTCCAATCGTCACCAAAAGCGTAACAGGATTTTGGGCGAACAGCTCACTTGCCCCCATTGCTTTGGCTTTCTCCAAAATCGGCGTACCCGCTTCCAGCCCCAGACTGAAACAGGCGCTCATCACGCCGGCCAAAAGCGCGACAGCCAGCCCCTTCGTCAGTGCGAAGTCCTTGACTGCGGCACGCTTCTCCTCCTCCGTCATGTTCTGCGAACGAAGGCTTCCGGCGTAACCAATCACGGCGATACCCGCCAGCGTGATGCAAACGCCGATAAGGAGAATCAATCCGTCGCCATGAAAAAGGTCTGTCCCTCCAAACACGGCAGGGAAAAGCGTCCCGAAGCCGGCGCACGTACCAAGTGCGATGCTTTGCCCGAGCGAGACGCCCAGATAACGCATGCTCAAGCCGAATGTCAAACCGCCGATTCCCCACAGTACGCCATAAATCACAGCGCCCCATGCGCCGCCTGCACTCCACAGCTCCATCAGGCTGCTACCCGTCGGAACGGCCAGCATGGCACCCAGAAAAGGAAAGACAAGCCAGGCAAATATCCCCTGTGTCAGCCAAAAGCTCTCCCAGCTCCATTCTTTCACTTTGTTGATCGGGACATACGAACTGCTTTGTCCGAAACTGCCGATCGCAATGATGATTAATCCGATGATTATTTCCATCGCCTTACCGTTTACTTGTCACATCCGCTTCGTATTTCTCCACTTCGGCAATATAGGCCTCGCCTACCGGCACGTCGTTTTGCAGGCAGAACATATCCCATACAGCTGCCCACGGCAAGCTCTTCAGCTCTTCTTGCAACGCCAGACGTTCAAAATATTTATCTTCCGCTTCATATTGCTGCAAGGTTGCCGACGGTTCGAGCAACGCCTGCAAGAAAGCCTTCTGCGTTGCCCGGCAGCCGATGACGTAGGCACCGATGCGGTTGATGGTCGCGTCGAAATAGTCCAGACCGATGTGTACGCGGTCCAATGCGTTGCAACGGGTTACTTCGCGTGCCAAATCCTGCAAATCGTCGTTCAGGATGACCACATGGTCGCTGTCCCAACGGATGGGGCGGCTGACGTGCAACATAATCTCCGGCGTGAAGAGCAGCAGGGCGGAAATCTTGTCGGCAATGCTTTCCGTCAGGTGGAAATGCCCTGTGTCCAGCGTCACAATCTTGTTCTTCTTCGCCCCATAGCCCAGATAGAAATCGTAAGAGCCGACCGTATAGCTCTCCAGACCGATGCCGAAAAGTTTCGCCTCGATGCAATCCTTCATGTGCGCGTAAGGGGTCGCAAAGATTTCGTCTAACGACTGCTCCAAAATCTGCCGATACATCAAGCGGCTTGCGGGCACCTCTTTGCTGCCGTCATGAACCCAGATGTTCAGGATACAGGGGTCTTCCTGATATTTACCCATTTCGTCGCTGATCCAGCGGCAACGTTTGGTATGTTCAATCCAAAAATCCCGGATTTCCTTGTCCGGATTCGCCAATGTCAGATTACCGCTTTTGGGATGAGAAAACGAAGTGCTGTTGAAATCCAATTTCAACCCGTTCTCTTTCGCCCATTGCATCCAACTCTGGAAATGAACCGGCTCCACTTCGTTCCGGTCTACCTTTTTCCCTTGAAAATCGCCATAAATCTCGTGCAGGCTCAACCGATGTTTGCCGGCAATCAGCGAGGTGGCTTTCAGGATGTCGGCACGTACCTCGTCAATCGTCCGCGCACGTCCCGGATAGTTTCCCGTTACCTGAATGCCTCCGGTCAGCGAAGCCCCTTGATTTTCAAATCCCGTCACATCATCTGTTTGCCAACAATGCAGGGAAAGGGAAATCTTCTGCAATTTCTCCATTGCTTCCTGTACATCGACTCCAACGGCAGCATAACGCTCTTTTGCTACCTCATACGCTTTTTGGATACAACTTTCTTTTGCCATACTACTTATTTTTTGCTGTTATACATTGATATTTCTGATAAGCCTCCTCCCATTCGCTATTACCCTCCGGCAAAAAGACAATAGGAGAAAGGAAAGAATGGATAAGCCGACGCATCTCCCAACGGTCTGACACCAACCCGGCTGCCCGCGCCTGCACCATGCAGTTTCCGATGGCAGTGGCTTCGGCCGGCCCTGCGACAACCGGCATACGGATGGCATTGGCTGTAAATTGATTTAACAAATTGTTTTTCGAACCTCCACCTATCACATGCAATTTCCGTATCGGGAAAGGAGACATTTCCGACAAGAGTACCAATACTTCCCGATAACGCAAAGCCAGACTCTCGAAAATACAACGGATAAATTCGTCATCTTTTTCCGGAACAGCCTGCCCTGTTTCACGGCAATAGGCCGCAATTGCTTCCGTCATACACGGAGGATTCGCAAAACGAGGGTCGTCCGGATTGACAAAGCTACGGAACGGTTCTGCCTCTTCCGCCATCTTGACAATCTCGGGATAAGCATAAGTGCGTCCGGCATGCTCCCACTCTTTCCGGCACTGTTCCAACAGCCACATACCGGTAATATTCTTCAGGAAACGCGTTGTCCCGTCGATCCCCCCTTCGTTCGTAAAGTTATACTTAAAAGAAGTCTCCGTAATAATAGGTTCTTCCGTCTCAATTCCCATCAGGCTCCACGTTCCGCTACTCAGATAGGCAAATTCGCGATCCTCAGCCGGTACGGCAGCCACAGCCGAAGCCGTGTCATGTCCGGCAACTGCCACCACCGGAATCTGTCCGATACCGGTTTCGTTCGCAAGTGCAGCTGTCAACATCCCCACACGTGTACCCGGCATGACAATCGGACGGAGCAGCGAAGGAGAAACGCCCGCTGCTTCCAGCAATGAAGTTTCAAACCGCTTGGTCACAGGATTCAATAGTTGAGAAGTCGACGCATCTGTATATTCACACACCTTATTGCCGGTTAAGAGATAAGAAAGTAAATCAGGCATGAACAAAATCTCCTTAGCCGCCTGCAAAGGAGCAAAGTTCTCTTGTTTTGCTTTGTATAGCTGGAAAAGGCTATTAAAGTTCATAATCTGAATACCAGTCAGCCGATACACTTCCGATCGCGGAACCCGTTCAAAAAAATCCTCCGGAGCGCCTTCCGTATAAGGGTCACGATAGGCGCGCGGCAATCCCAACAGGGTTCCATCTGCCGCCAAATATCCGAAGTCTACTCCCCATGTGTCAATCCCGATTGAATCCGGCACGATTTTCTGACGCGCACAAATCTTCAGACTCTCTTTCAGTGCTTCATACAGATGAAAGACATTCCAATAATACTTACCATGCAATTCCATAATTGCATTTGGGAAACGATAAATCTCCTGCATTTCAAATTTGTCACCAGCTAACGTCCCGATAACCGCACGTCCGCTTGTTGCCCCGAGATCAAAGGCCAAAAAACTATATTTCTTCATGGCAAACCACAAGTTATTGTTTTTATTTATTGCAAATGTAGCCAAGATATAACTACCTTTGCTTTTGAAAATGATTTAATACCTTTCTAATCTGATAGAAAAACATGGATAGACAAGTAAAAAATCAATTTAAATATCTGGCATTCAGCGCACGAGATGAAGAATGGGGAATTGTTGTCACAACTGTCGGCTTTCAATCTATTCCCCCAAAAGGTATCTATCCATCGTCCAAACATCCTGACTCTTACAATTTCAAACCTCAAACGGGGCGTATCCTGAACGAATATCAACTGGTCTACATCACTAAAGGGAGCGGCTATTTCTCCTCGCAATCCTGTAAAAAACAAAAAACAAAAGCAGGAACCATGATTTTGTTATTCCCGGGCGAATGGCACAGTTACTATCCTGACAACGAAACGGGTTGGGATGAATATTGGGTCGGTTTCCGAGGCATGCACATCGATCGCCGCATTGAGAAACGCTTTTTCACACGCGAAGAACCGTTACAACGCATCGGCTTAAGTGCGACAATAGTCGGGCTCTATCATGATATTCTGAAATACGCTTCACAAGAAAAAACCGGCTATCAGAAAATGATTTCCAGTATGGTCCTTCATATATTAGGTACGGTTTATTACAAACGAAAGAACCATTCATTCACCAATACCTACGCGATTGACAAAATCAACGAAGCACGTATCCTAATGAAAGACAACATAGAGAACCCAATGAATGCAGAAGAAATCGCAGCCCATTTAGGGGTGGGTTACTCGTGGTTCCGACGAAAGTTTAAAGAATACACCGGTATTTCGCCCATCCAATATCAACTACAACAAAAATTATTGCGGGCTAAAGAATTATTGACGAGTAGCAATTTGAATATCTCTGAAATTGCCTACAGCCTCAAATTTGAAAATGCGGGACAATTTTCCACTTTTTTCAAAAAGCGGGAAGGAGTCACTCCATCTGAATTCCGCGAGCGGGC